>CALBEF010000021.1 GCA_937927775.1 uncultured Anaerolineae bacterium
AGCAGACGCTTGGACTTGACGCCCAGTTTCCTGGTTTTGTCGGACTTGAGCAGGTTGAGGGCGATGTGGCGAAGAACGGCGAAGTTTTCAGCCGCGTAGCGCAGACGCGCGCGCGACTGATCCTCGCGGAAGGCAATGTCCAGACGCCAATGCAGGGCATTCTCCACCTCCCAATGCGAGCGGATGGCATGCGCAAGCTGCTCAGCCGAGCCGGTTAAGCTGGAGCTGTAGTAGGCGGTGTTGCGCTCGACTTTGTCGCCACGCTTCCGTTCGCGTTCGACACGGCACAGGCTGCCCAACCTGGCCCAGCGGCCATCGGGGTTCAGATAGGCGATATAGGCCGGATCGTCAATCAGCACATAGCGTCGCGTCTCACTCCGCCCATGACCGTGCTCAACGGTCTCAAAGGTGCTGTGTCGCACATGACGAAAGTCGGTCTGCGCCTCGCTCTCAAAAGCCTTTTGCACCTCGGCATACAGGGCCGGGTGATTCTCCTTGAGAGGGAACACATAGTCTCCGCCGCGTTCCACGATGATCTGCGCGTTTTTGGTCTGGCAGTTGGCTGCGTCCACGGTCACAATGCAGCCCTGCAGCATGAGCACTTTAAGCAGTTCCGGCACGACCGCGATTTCGTTGCTGCCTTCCGGCGTGTGCTTCTGCCCGATCACCAGCCCGGCGCTGGTCGCCCAGGCGCTGATGATCTGGGCCGCCTTGCCCGACCAGCTATCCAGCGAGCCGTTGAGTTTTTTACCGTCGACGGCGATCACCTCGCCCAGCTTGAGCTGAGCCACATCACGCACCCAGTTCAAGAAGCACGCCTGGAACTGCGCCGGATCGAGCAGCGACAGCACTCGCCCAAACGTGTCATGCGAGGGGATGCCGTTAGGCAACTCCAGAAACGTGCGAAACCACGCTTCTTTGGCCTTCCCAAACGCCTCCATTTCGGTAAAGTGCTCGGCGCCGCAGATCACGGCGCTTAGTGCAATGACCAGGATATCGATGAGCTTGTGTTGGCGTGTCCGCTCAACACGTGGGTCTACCAGGATGCTGAAGTGAGCGTGAATACTTGTGTCCATGCTGCTATTAGACCGCAGTCCGTCCCCATGTTTATGTGATGCGTTAGCCCTGCGGCCAGACGGCCAGCCAGTTGACAATCCTGGGCTGGGTTACTACAATTATCAGTGCGTCCCCTCTCACAGGATCATGCAAACGAGGTGCAGTAAGGCGCCGAAGCATGTTCAAACTTTATAGGAGGCAACACAGATGAACGATCAGGTACCGGCGAAGTGGAAGTCGCTGTTCACGAATGAAGAGTGGCTGGAGCACCAGTTGGTCGTGTACGGCTCGTGGGCGTTCTTTGCCGTCGCGGTCATTCTCCACATCGTCTTCTTCAGCGTGAAGCCGTGGGTTACCCAGTAGAGACGGAAAGTCTCTCCAGCCTGCTTGTGTGAATCGCATGCAGAAAGGGAAAAGGCAGACATGAAAGAATCCAAGTATCTGGAATTCCGCACGACTCTGATTCTCTACATGGTGCTCGGAGCGGTGATGGCCCTGCTGATCCACTTTGTGGTGCTCAGCTCGGACTACAACACCTTCTGGCTCAGCAAGTAGTCTCTTAGTTATTATTGTTGCCGGCGAGTCGGCAGGGTCTCCTGGTGCGCGGTCGAGAAGGGTGAGAGAGGGCGTCGGGAGAATGGGTCGATTCGCCGGCATTATCGTAACTCGCACAGTCAACAGTTCATTGCGAGCGTGCGCCGGCCGAGCCAGAGGGAGTTCAGTACAACCGAACGCGATTATCCCTGATCATTTGTTTGCTCAGCCAGTCCTCCCCGGCTCCCGCGAACCACACTCGCCCTGCAAGATGCAACCTCATAAGGAGACGAGCGATGCTTTCATTTGAAGCAAAGTATCGTCGTGAGGCGATGGACGTCCCCGGCATGCCGCTGTTGGGGCTGGGCCTGCTTAAGTTCTGGGTAGGCCGGTTCTATATCGGTTTCTGGGGCCTTATCGCGCTTCTGTTTGGTCTGATTGGAGCTGGTGTCTGGTTCTGGCGCGTTGTTCTTCTCGACGCCACTCGCACCGGGAATCCAATCATCAACTTCGTGCGCGGCCAAATTGAAGTGCCATCGCCTGACGTCGGCCTGGGATTAACCACTGATCCATCGAAAGGTTTGTGGTGGCTGGTGGTTATGTTCTGCGCCACCATCACGTTCATCGCCTGGATGATGCGCCAGGTGGATATTTCGCGCATGTTGAAGATGGGCTACCAGGTGCCCATCGCATTCGGCGTTGCTGTGTCGGCCTGGGTGACCATCCAGATCGTGCGCCCTATTCTGCTCGGCCACTGGTCAGAGGGTTTCCCCCTCGGCGTGATGGCCCATCTGGACTGGTTGTCGGTCTTTGGCTATCGCTTCTTCAACTTCTACTACAACCCATTCCACGCGCTGGGCATTGCTCTGTTGTTCGGCAGCGGTCTGGTGCTGTCTCTGCACGGCGCAACCATTCTCAGCGCCGCCGGCAGGAAGAAGGAAGGCGTCACAGAGCATAATATCAACGTGTTCTACTGGGACTTCCTGGGCTATAGCATCGGCGAGATCGGCATTCACCGCCTGGCCTTCTGGACGGCGCTGATGTGTGTGTTGCTCAGCAACCTGTGTCTGGTGCTGTCCGGCACCCTGGTTCAGGACTGGAGCGCATTCTGGAACTTCTGGAACAAACTCCCGTTCTGGAGCGGATTCTAAGTAGGAGGCAGCCATGGCATCAGAGATAACGCGCGTTGAATCGGCTGACTGGCGGACGACCAGGCGCTTCTACCTCAAGTTCCTCGAAGGATTGGCCGACACGCAGATCGGCCCGATCTACATCGGGGTATGGGGCGTCTTTGCGCTGTTCTTTTTCGCCATCACCGTTTTTGTCATTCTGTTTGGGTATCTCCAGCAGGTGGGATATAACCCCATCCTGTTCGTGCGGGAGTTCCCTGTGTTGAGCGTCGAGCCGCCGGCCCCCGGCTATGGCCTCAAGCTTGCGCCGTTGGCGGAGGGTGGATACTGGCAGATTGCCACGTTCTTCCTGACGCTGTCGATCGTGTTTTGGCTTATCCGCATCTGGTCGCGCGCCATCGCCAATGGGCTGCGCCCGACTGTGCCCATCGTCTTCACGTCTGCCATCTTCCTGTACGCCGCCATCTACATCATCCACCCCATCTCGATGGGCGCCTGGAACGAAGCGCCGGGGCATGGTCTGCGCGCCCAGCTCGTGTGGGCCAATGCGTTCAGCATCAAGTACGGCAACTTCTACTACAACCCGTTCCACATGGTCTCGATCTTTGGCCTGCTCGGCTCTTGTCTGTTGCTGGCTATGCACGGCGCGACCATTCTGGCGGTTGTGCGGCTGAACGCGCATCGCGAGATCGACGAGGCTGAGAACAGCACCGAGGGCACGCACCGCGCCCAGTTGCTGTGGCGCTGGGTGATGGGCTTCAACGCGACAGCCACCAGCATTCACACCTGGGCGATCGCCATCGCCGTAGTGTCCATGGTGACCGGCGCGCTTGGCGTCATCTTCTCCGGCACCCTCGAGCCGGACTGGTTCCAGTGGGCGTGCCGGGCCGGCATTGTGCCTGGTGTGATCCAGCCCGGCGCTGCCAACGTGGCCGCGTGTTTGCGATAGGAGGAGCATGCCATGAGCGCTCAACAAGACACCACCCCGCAAGGGGCCATCGCTGTGTACGATGAGAAGCAGGCCGGCATCCTCCGTTTGGAAGCGTTCGGCCTCGTCGCAGTCAGCATTGTTGTGCTCGGTCTCGTTGTTCTGGCGTTTCTGTTGTCCAGGGGCCTGGCGTCGGCGTTCACGTATCGCGGTGAGCACACCTACAACTACGCCGGCATCCAGATGGTTGACATCAACGCCTACATTCAGCAGCGCAAGGTGCAGGTGCAGCCTGTTAGCGCCGAGGCGCTGACCGCCTACAACGAGTGGGCAAGCCAGAATCCCAGGACCGTTAATGTTCAGGTGCTGAACCAGTACCTCGGCGACGACTACAACAACACCGGCACGATCTTCAACTACATGATTACATACTTCTCCGGCGGTTTGGGGGTGAGCTGCGAGTACTGCCACAATTTGCAGAACTTCGCTGCTTATGAGCTGCCCCAAAAAACAACCGCCAAGAACATGTTAGTCATGCAGTTCGAAGTCAACAACAAGTGGATCAACACTGTGCCCCGGCCCGAAGGCCAGCCTCTGTACCAGATTCAATGCGCCACATGCCACGTCGGCGCGCCGAAGAACTGGAACAACGCGCTGAAGGCCAGCAACCCGGCCGCGTTCGGCATTGAAGGCGGCGGCCTGCCGTATGGCTATGACATGCTCGACGAGCAGTTGCTGAAGACCCGCCCCGACCCGCAGACCGGCGAGGTGAACTACTACAAGGTCACGGCGACTAAAGACACGCCGGCCGGCCTGAACGACACCTATCGCAACCAGAACCAGATGTATCACCAGACGGTCGCGCTCGGCGTTGGGTGCGATTTCTGCCACTACGGCGGCTATTTCGCGTCCTACTACGTCGAGAATGGCAGCTTCAAGTGGCCGAAGGCCCAGGCCCGGCACATGATCGGTATGGTGCAGGACCTCGCCATCAACTGGTGGCCGCAGATGCAGTTCCCCGCGCCGGACACGGTCGCGCAGCCCAACTGCTACATGTGCCACCGCGGTCTTGTCGTGCCGCCTGGCGCGTCGAACACCGCTCCCCAGCCGGCCCAGGTCAGCGCGCCGTTGATCAGGCCGCTCGAGGCGTTGCCCATCCCGAAGCCGGTGACGCCGTAAGGCGTTGAGCCGCAACGCTGAGGCGCAGCCGGCTGCGCCTCAGCCAACGTTCAACCGTCTCAGTCGATGTCAATCAACAAACGCCTGCTGCGCCTGAGCCTGTTCCAGTTCGGACTGGGGTTCAGTGTGGTCGTCTTCAACGGCGCGCTCAATCGCGTGCTGATCGCAGAGGAGGACATCCCCGCCTCGATCGTGGGCTGGCTGCTCAGCCTAAGCCTGTGGGTGGCGCCGGTGCGCGTGCTAATGGGGGTGTGGTCTGACCGCGAGAAGCGCACGTTCGGCTTCCGCCGGCTGCCTTACATCTGGTACGGCATGATGATGGTGTTCGCGGGGTTGTCGGCTTCACCTCTGACGCTGTGGCTGCTCAGCCGCGCATCTCAGTTCGGGCCGGGACATACGCCTTTTACCATCTCTGTAGCCGTTTGCACGTTCATCTTCTTCCTGTACGCGATCGGCTCGCACATCGCCCAGACGGCCTATCTGGCCCTCGTCACCGACCTGACGCCCAAACAGGAGCGCGGCAAAGCCGTCGCCTTCCTGTGGATCATGCTCATCATCGGCCAGATCGTCAGCGCCCTGATCATCGGCGTCTGGCTGACGGACTTCTCTCCCTTCAAGCTGATCCAGGTCATGCAGACCGGCGCAGTCGTGTTCATCGTGTTTGGCCTGGTTGCCATTTACCGTCAGGATCGCCCTGTTCACCTTGAAGAAGACCCTGAAGGCGGCGCCAAAAAGCTGTTCGCCCTGCTCTCCAAACCCGCCAACCGGCTGTTCTTCCTCATTGTGTTTGTGGGCACGCTGGGTCTCAACGCGCAGGATGTGCTGCTTGAACCCTATGGCGGCCAGGTGCTGGGCATGTCGGTCACTGAAACTACGCGCCTGACGGCCCTGTGGGGCGTTGGGATGCTGGCGGCGATGTTGATCGCCTCGCGCGTTGTCCCACGCCTGGAATCGCCCCTGCCGGTTACGCTGGCCGGCTGCCTGATCGGCCTAACCGGTTTTCTGCTCATCAGCACCACAAGCCAGATGAAATCTGTGCCACTGTTCGCCCTTGGCGCAACCATTGTCGGGCTGGCCGGCGGCTTGTTCCTCATCTCCACCCTGTCTCTGGTGATGGGGCTGGCCGACACCAGAACAGCCGGCCTGTACGTTGGCCTGTGGGGATTGATGCAGACCACGGCCATGGGTCTGGGCAGCATCACCGGCGGCGGCGTGCGCGACCTGGTCTTTCACACATGGGGCGATGTCACGCTGGGCTACGTCGCCGTCTACGCCGCCGAAGTCGTGTTGTTGATCGTCACGTTCGCGCTGTTGATCGCCATGCCGCGCAAGGCATTTGTGTCACGTCCAGCGGAGAAGTCCGCGTTCGCAGGCTTGACCGACATCCCCGGCTAGCCTGCAAGATGGAGGACAACGTATGATATCCGGCACCGAGACCGTTCTGTGTCTCGTCTTGTTGGCTTTCGGCGCCGTCGGTTTCCTGGTCGCATTCATCTTCACCGATCGCAATGCTGTCCAGGAAAGCGGAATGCCAGAACATGCCGAGGCTGAAGTTTCTGAGCAGCCGGCAGCCAGTGCTGCCCAGTCGGAAGCCTGAACATCCAGGACGTGCAGCCGGCCTCGCGCGCTCATCAAAGCTGCCGGCCGGCTGCGCGCGCTGGAGCGCGCGCTCCCCGGCGCGCTGAACCCATGTCCGAGAGCACCGATTCCATCGTCTACAGCCTGGTTGCCTGTGCAGGCACGCTGGTCCTGGCGCTGCTGGTCGTCACCTTTGTGGTGTCTGCCACTGCCCGACGCATCACCCTGCATCGCGCCCGCGTCGTCCAGGCCTGGAAGCGCCAGGGGATGCGCTTTGTGCTTGGCCCTGCCCACGCCAATTTCCTGAACCGGCCCCGCAGCATTGGCTCCGGCGGCAACGGCACACTCCTGCTCAGCGCCGACGCTCTGCGCTTTGCGCAAGTGACGCCCGACCGCGAGATTGTCATCCCGCTGCGAGACATCCGCCGCGCTGTGCTGGCGCGCGCGTTCAATGGCCGGCGCGGAGGGCCTTTCCTCATCATCGAGCGCGCCATCGGCGACCTGACCGGCTTTCAGATCGAACAACCCGAACGCTGGGCAGATGCCATCAATGCCGCGCTGGCCGGCGCGGCGTCCGGCGCTTCAGACTCATCTTCTGCGGCGCGCGCGCCCGCCCCGGCCACCGCATCCTGACGCCATGTCTACCGCGCCATCCACCGGAATTGCCTCTGATTGCCTGCGCTGGCTGGTCTGCCTGCTGGCGTCTTTGTTGCGCGGATGCGGCAGCCGGCTGATTGCGCCTGGACAGGCGACGGCCGTCAGCTATAGCAGCCTGGTGCACCGTGTCCATACGCCAATCCTGATGATCGGCCTTGTGGCTCTGCTGGGCGTGTGGCGCGATCCGGCGCACCTGGCGATTGTGGTCGCCGCTGCGTTTGGCATGACCTGCCTTTTCCTCATCCAGCGTTTCTTTGACCGCGAGCGCCGGCCTGTTCAAACTATCCAGCCTCGCCATGCGCTCATCACGCACTGCCGCGCCACAGAATCGAATTCGCTCGCTCCTGTGGAATGGCGCTGCGCCATGAGCCGCTCCGGCGGCGCGCCCCCGCCCGCGCCGGCCTTTTTCGCGTCTGGTCAACTCACAGGACGCCATGCCTGCCATTCGACATCTGGCTCGCGTGGCGTCTTGTTTGTTGGTTTACCCAATCTTTTCTTTTCAGGAGGTTTGTGATGTTTCGTTCTCGTTCACAGTCGTCGTCCTCTGCTACAGACAAAGTGTCTGCCCTGTCGATCCTGCGGCTGACACTGCCGAAGCTGGGCGTGGCCTTTTCGTTTGCCATGCTCCTGAGCGTCTTCAACCGCGTCATGATCGAGGAGCTGGCCATCATGCCCATCATCGTTGGCGCCATGTATCTGGTCTACAACATCGTCAATGGCTTCGGCCAGGTGACGGTTGGGCGCATTTCTGATCGCCGGCCCATTTTGGGCCTGCGCCGCACGCCGTATTTGCTTGCCGGGCTGCTGCTCTCCTCGCTTGCGCTGATGCCTCTGCCGGCTGTCGCGACGGCAGTCAGCGCCGATTCTGCGCTTGTCCCACTGCTCTTTGTGGTCATGCTTGTCTTTGGCGCCGGCTTCGCGATGGCCGGTGACTCGCACAACGCCCTAATCGCCGAGATGACCGCTGGCAGGAAGAACCGCAGCGCGGTCATCGCAGTGGTCTGGTTCTTCCAGATTTTCGCTTCCATTGTTGTGGCGATTGCCGTGTCCATCGTCCTGCAGGTGGCCGATCAGGCTGCCGGCGCCGCGCGCGGGTGCATGACCGAAGCGTGCCATCTGATTCGCAAAGAGGTCGCTCTGCAACTGATGCCCGGCATTTTCGCGCTCGGCCCGATTATCGCTTTCATCGGCTGGTTGCCGCTGATCGGCCTCGAGCCGCGTCTGACCCGCGCCCAGGCGCAGGGGGTCGCGCCGCGCCCGCCGCTCCATCTCCAACAAGCCTACACGCGCATCTTCTCCAACACGCAGGCTCGCATTTTCTTCTTCTTCGTGTTCATTTCCATCTTTGCGCTGTTCGTTCAGGACGACATCCTGGAGCCGTTCGGGGCTAAAGTGTTCGCCCTGCCCGTGTCTGCGACCACGCAGTTCCAGCCCATCATGGGCGGCGCTACCCTGGTCGCCATGCTGGTGATGGGCTTCGTCGCCGGCGCGCGCTCCATCTCCAAGCGCAAGATCACCAACTTTGGCGCGGCCATATCCGGCGCCGGCCTGTTGACGCTGGGACTGTCCGCTATCTTCCACGTCCTGCCGCTCATGTACGCCGGCATCGCCGTTCTCGGCCTGGGCATGGGCGTCTTCAACATCGGCGCGCTGTCCATGATGATGGACATGACCATCCCCGGCGAAACCGGCTCGCTCATGGGCGCCTGGGGCATGGCTCAGGCGGTTGCCACCGGCCTGGCGAACTTCCTCGGCACTTTCCTGTTGCAAGCCGGCCTGGCCCTCACCGGCGACAACGCGCCCCTCACCTACGCGCTGATCTTCGGCTTCTCCGCCGTGTTGTGTGTGACGGCCATCTGGCTGGTGCTGCGCGTCAATGTCGAGCAGTTCCAGAAGATGTCCAGAGAGCAGATTGCGCTCACGCTCGAAGCCGCTTAAGCGCTATTTTTTGCCCGATCCGATGTCGGGCTTCCCTGCCGAAGCCCGACATCTTGCCCATCTTGCAAGCGATGCGATACACCCCCGAACAACTTGAGCGGCGCAACCGCTCTATCTGGACGCCGGTGCAGGCTATCGGCGCTCCCATTCAGTTGCTGGTTTTCCTTGTCAATGTCGTCCTGGTCGTTCGCTTTCTGGCCACCGGCGCAGACTACGAACTGGCCCATGCCGTGTCGGTCGTCAAGGTGCTCATGCTCTACTTCATGACGATCACCGGCATGTTCTGGGAGCGCGAGGTGTTTGGCGCCTGGTTCATGGCCAAACAATTCTTCTGGGAAGATTTTGTCAACCTGATTGCGCTCATCGCGCACACGGCCTTTCTGCTGTCCGGCTGGCTGGGCGCCGAGCCGACGACGCAAATGTGGATCATGTGCGTCGCTTTCCTGACCTACCTCGCCAACTTCACCCAGTTCGTGCTGCGAGGCGTGCGCGCTGGCATGCAGAAGCGGGCTGCGCAACGCGCCGGGCAGAGCGCCTCCCCGGCCGCTGCTCAAACTGGAACGCTGCCATCATGAGCCGGCCCGCCATTGCCAATCAACCGGCAGTCGAACCGGCCTTCCCCTTCACCGCCATCGTCGGCCAGGACGAGATGAAGTTGTGCCTGCTGCTCAACGTCATCGATCCGCGCATTGGCGGCGTGCTGGTGATGGGGCATCGCGGCACCGGCAAGAGCACCACCGTGCGCGCCCTCGCTGCCGTTCTCCCGTCCATCACGCGCGTCGCCGGCGATCCCTATAACCGCGCCCCCGAAGACATCCAGGAAGCGCCCAGCACCCTGCCCGTGAACGGACGCGCCAACGGCTGCGCGGCTGGCCGGCCCAAAACAGAGCGCATTCCGGTTCCTGTCGTCGATCTGCCGCTCGGCGCAACGGAAGACCGTGTGTGCGGCACGATCGACATCGAACAGGCTCTGACGCGCGGGGTCAAGGCGTTCGAGCCGGGGCTGCTGGCGCAGGCCAATCGCGGCTTCCTGTACATCGACGAGGTCAACCTGCTCGACGATCATCTGGTGGACGTGCTGCTCGATGTCGCTGCCAGCGGCTGGAATGTGGTCGAGCGCGAAGGCGTCAGCGTTCGCCATCCCGCCCGTTTCGTGCTGGTTGGCTCCGGCAACCCTGAAGAAGGCGACCTGCGCCCGCAACTGCTCGACCGCTTCGGGATGCACGCCCGCATCACCACGATCACCGATGCCGCTCTGCGCGTCGAGATCGTCAAGCGCCGGCGCGCTTTCGATGCCGATCCGTTTGCTTTTGCCGCTGCGTGGGAGAAGGAGCAGCGCGCGCTGCGCAATCGCATCACCCGCGCGCAGAAAGCGCTGGCCGGCGTCGAGTTGCCCGATGAAGTGCTGACGCGAATCGCGCAGGTTTGCATGCGCCTCGGCATCGATGGGCATCGCGGCGAGTTGACCCTGGCGCGAGCGGCAGCGGCCCTGGCCGCTTTCCACCACAGCCCGCGTGTCTCGTGGCAGGACGTGGTTGCTGTCGCCCCGGCCTGTCTGCGTCACCGGCTGCGGCGCGACCCGCTGGAGACGGTCGATTCCGATGACAGGATCGAGCGCGCGCTTCAGGCATCTGCCGCCGAGGCTTGACATGTCCATCTCGTTGACACAGCGCATTCAACCGCCGGCTGCGCTTCGTTTCAATGAAGTGGTTGGGTTGGATGTCGCCAAACAGGCGCTGCTCTTTCTGGCTGTTGATCCGTCGCTGGCCGGCGTTGCGTTGGCCGCGCCCGTCGGCGCCGGCAAGTCCACCCTGGCGCGCGCCTTCGCCGCCCTGTTGCCCGACGACGCGCCGTTCGTGGAATTGCCGCTCAACGTCACCGAAGATCGCCTGATCGGCGGCCTCGATCTGGAAGCGACCCTCGCGCGCGGCGAGCGCGTGGTCGAAGCCGGCCTGCTGGCGCGCGCGCATGGCGGCGTTCTCTACATTGACGGCCTGAACCTGCTCGACCCCGGCGTGGCCGCGCACATCATGGATGCCATGGCGCGCGGCGTTGTGCATGTTGAGCGCGACGGAATTAGCGCCGTCCATCCCGCCCGCTTCAGGCTGATCGGCGCGTTTGACCCCAGCGATGGCCCCGTGGCCGGCAGCCTGCTCGATCGCATCGGACTGATCATCCCCTTCGCCCCACAGGGCGATGCCGCGATCCGCGCCGAAGTGGTGCGCCGCAATCTGCGGCCCGCCGGCGCGGCGGAAACGGACGAGGCCAACGATGACGCGATGCTGCGCGCGCTGATCGAGCTGGCGCGCGAGCAGTTGCCGCAGGTCGCCATCCGCGATGAGCAGATGGAGGCGCTGGCCCGTCTGGCGCTCAGCCTGGGCGTCGAGGGCAATCGCGCCGATGTGTTTGCCGTCAAGGCTGCGCTCGCCAGCGCCGCATTGGCCGGGCGCGCCGATGTCAGCGACGCTGATCTGGAAGTGGCGGCCAGGCTGGTCCTGCTGCCGCGCGCCACGCGCTCGCCGCAGCCGGCGCAGGTTGAGCAACAGCCGCAACCCGCCCCAAACCTCGCGCCGAATCCCGACCATCCCGCCGACGACCCGTCCAATACGCCCGCTGACCAGAAGCAGACGCCAGAGCAGATCGAGGAGCTGCTGATGAGCGCCGTCGAGGCCGATTTGCCCGCCGATCTGTCGAACCTGCCCTTTGCCACACAACGGCGCGGCAGGACCGGCAGCCGGGGCGTTGCGCTCAACGACCGGCGCGGGCGTTTTGTGCGCGCTGTGCCCGGCCCGTTGCGCGGCCACAAGATCGCCCTGCTGCCCACGCTGCTGGCTGCTGCGCCCTGGCAGGCGCTGCGCGCAACAGCCGGTGACAGACTGCCGGATGCAGTTAATCATCCCGCGCCGGTTGTCCGCATCACGCGCGAGGATATTCGCGTCAAACGCTTCCGCGACAAGGCCGGCGCGCTCTTCATCTTCGTGGTGGACGCCTCCGGCTCAATGGCGCTCAACCGTATGCGCGAAGCCAAAGGCGCGACGGTGCGCCTCTTGCAGAACGCCTATGTCCACCGCGATCAGGTCTCGCTGATTGCGTTTCGAGGCCGGGCGGCTCAGGTTCTGCTCCCGCCCTCGCAGAGCGTTGATCGCGCCAAACGCGAGCTGGATGTGTTGCCGACCGGCGGCGGCACCCCCCTGGCGTCGGCTTTGTGGCTGGCCTGGCAGACTGTGCGCCAGGCGCGCAGCCGGGGCGTCGAGCAGGCCACGCTGGTCTTGATGACCGACGGGCGCGCCAACGTCGCGCTGGACAGCGCTCACCCTGACAGCGGCGAGGCCGGCCCCGAACCAGCCGGCGCCGACAAAGAACAAATCGTTCGGCAAGTCCAACAGCTTGCCCGACGCATCGCCTGCGACCGAATCAACGCGGTGGTCATCGACACGCAGGCTGGCTACCTTTCACGTGGCGAAGCGCGCGCGCTGGCCGGCTATCTCAACGGCCGCTACGTGTATTTGCCCAACGCGAAAGCGCATCAGATTGCGGAGGCAATATGAAAGTGAAGCGCACCCCCGATACCCACAAACAACCCGCCGCGCCGGCGACGGATGAGGGCCGGCTGAACGCAGTTGCCGTCGTCGGCATGGAAAACTTCAATCGCAGCGTGTGGACGCAGGTCAAAAGCGACCTCGCGCCCGATATTCACCTCCAGCAATGGACCGACCTTGACCTTGACCGCAAGCCGCCCGAACTGGCCCAGGCGATTCAGGAAGCCGACTGCCTGTTCCTCACCATGATTAATTTCAGGGAGCAGGCGGATTGGCTGCGCGAACAGGTCGCCCGTTCACGCGCGCAGACGATCTTCGCCTACGAATCGATGCCGGAGATCATGGCGTTGAACAAAGTCGGCGACTACGCGGTCAGCGGCAAGGGCGGGATGCCGGAGCCGATCAAGCGCGTGGCGCGCCTGCTGGTGAAAGGCCGTGAGGAAGACACGCTGTACGGCTACACCAAACTGATGAAGCTCATGCAGACCATGATGCGCTTCATGCCGGACAAGGCGCGCGACTTCAAAAACTGGATGACGGTCAACATCTACTGGAACCAGCCGCTGCCGCGCAACATCGTCAACATGTTCCGGCTGATCGCCCGCGAGTACTTTGGCCGCCCGCTGCCGGTCGAACCGGTGGTCGAAGTGCCGATGATGGGCCTGTATCACCCCGACGCGCCCGGCTTTTTTAAGGATATGAAATCCTTCCGCGAGTGGGAGCGCCGCCGCAAGCCGGAAGTCAGAAGTCAGAACACAGAAGTCAGAAGTCAGACGGCTGAAGACGCGCCACCCAACACCCAACACGCAACACGCAACACGCAACATGCAATACGCACTACGCGACACGCAACACGCAAATCAACCGTCGGCCTTCTCTTTTTCCGCAAACACCTCGTGCAGGAGCGCGGCTACATCGACGACGTGATTCGCGCCTTCGAGAACGCCGGCCTGTCGGTGCTGCCGATGTTTGTGGCCGGCATCGAGGGGCATGTGGCCGTGCGCGACTGGCTGGCCAAAGAGAAGATCGATCTGCTGGTCAGCACGATCGGTTTTGCCCTGGTGGGCGGGCCGGCCGGCTCTACCGCCCCCGGACTGTCGGTCAAAATCGCCAACGACATTCTGGGCGGCATGAACGTCCCCTACATCGTCGCGCAACCCCTGTACGTGCAGGACTTCGACGCCTGGCAGCGCGTGGGTGTTGGGCCGATGCAGTCCACGGTGTTGTACGCGCTGCCGGAGATGGATGGCGCAATCGACCCTGTGGTGATCGGGGCGTTGCACAACGGCGGCTTCCGCACCGCCCCCGACCGGCTGGAGCGTCTGACAACGCTGGCGCGCAACTGGATTGCGTTGCGCCACACGCCCAACAAAGACAAGCGCCTGGCGATTGTGGCGTACGACTACCCGCCCGGCCTGGGCAGGAAAGCCACCGCCGCTTTGCTCGATGTGCCGCGCAGCCTGCTCAACCTGCTGCGTCGTTTGCAGGCTGAGGGCTACCACACCGGCCCGCTGCCCGAAACGCCCGAACGTCTGTTTGAAATGCTCGATGCGGCCACCGGCGCCAACGCGGACGGTGTCTGCGTCACCGCCGATCAATACCGCGCCTGGGTTTCGCCCGATGAGCGTGAGCGTATCGAAGCGCGCTGGGGCGCGTTCCCCGGCGAGATTGCCCCGCAGGGCCGCGATCGTGTCTTCATCGGCGGGCTGCAACTCGGCAACATTTATATCGGCGTGCAGCCGCGCTTTGGCGTGCAGGGCGACCCGATGCGCCTGTTGTTCGACAAGGCCAACACCCCGCATCATCAGTACATCAGCTTTTACCGCTGGATCGCGCGCGGCTTTGGCGCGCATGCGCTCATCCATGTTGGCATGCATGGCTCGGCGGAATGGATGCCCGGCCTGCAACTGGGCCTGACGCGCCAGTGCTGGTCAGACGCGCTCCTCGGCGAATTGCCGCATCTTTATCTCTATCCGGTCAATAACCCCAGCGAGGCCAACATCGCCAAGCGGCGCGGCTACGCTGTGATGATCTCGCACGCCACGCCGCCGATGACGCGCGCCGGCCTGTACAAAGAGCTGGCCGCGCTCCGCGAGATGCTGGATGACTATCGCCAGCGCGCCGCCGACCTGCGCCAGGCCGGCCAGACTGCCGACGCCACATTTGAAGAGGCCGTGCTGCGCAAGGTCGCGCTGGTCAACCTTGACAACGATTGCCCGCGCCATGCCGATGAGCCGTTCGACGATTACGCCAGCCGGCTGTACGCCTATCTGCGCGAGCTGGAAGACCGCCTCATCACCGGCGCGCTGCATGTGCTCGGCGAAGCCTCGCCGATTGACACACAGGCCGTGGTCATCACCGAACTGTTGAAGGCGCGCGGCAACGGCCATTCGCTGGCTGCGTTGACGATGCGCGCGCTGGACGGCGGCTCAGCGCCGTCGGGCTATGCCGACCTCGCCGCGCGCGCGCGCCAGGGCGACCCCGCCGCGCTGCAACGCCGCGAGCAGGTTGATCGCGCCTGCCGCGAGTTTGTGGAGTGCAGCATTCTGGGCGCTGAGCAGCCCGGCCCGGCCTTCAGTCGCGCCACCGGCGCCCAACAAGTGGATAGCGAGACCGCACAGGCCCTGGACGCCATGACCCGCGCCGGCCGGGAACTGGCGCGCGCGTTGTCCGATCATCGCGCCGAGGTAGACGCCGTCGTGCGCGCGCTGGCCGGCGGTTTCATCCCCTCCGGCCCTGGCGGCGATCTCATCCGCGATGGGATCAACGTGCTGCCCACCGGCCGCAATATCCACGCCATTGACCCCTGGCGCATTCCGTCTGAACTGGCGTTTGCGCGCGGCGCGCAGATCGCCGATGCGATTCTGGCCCGCCATCTTGAAGAGAACAACGGCGCTTACCCGGAGACCATCGCGCAGGTGCTGTGGGGCCTCGACACCATCAAGACAAAGGGCGAGGCGATCGGCACAGTGCTGCGGTTGATCGGCGCGCGCCCTGCCTACGACGGGCAGGGCAAGATCAGCCACTATGAGTTGATCCCGTTGAGCGAACTCGATCGCCCGCGCATTGACGTGCTGATGAATCTCAGCCCGGTCTTCCGCGACACGTTTGGAATTGTCATGGATCATCTGGATCGGCTGGTGCGCGCCGCCGCGCAGGCCGATGAGCCGCCGGAGCTGAACTTCATCCGCAAACATGTTCAGGAACAGATGGCCGCCGGCGCGGATTTTGACTGCGCCACCGCCCGTCTGTTCACCCAGTCGCCGGGCAACTACGGCACGTATGTGGATGACATGATCGAAGACTCCGCCTGGCAGACTGAAGACGATCTCGACGCTTTGTTCATTCGCCGCAACGCCTACGCTTATGGCGGCAAGCGACACGGCGAACACGCGCCCGAAATCTTCCAGCGTTTGCTGGGCACGGTGGGCCGCGTGGTGCAGGAGATCGACTCGGTGGAGTTTGGCGTGGCTGACATCGATCATTACTTCGCCTCCTCCGGCGCGCTGCATCTGGCGGCCCGCCGGCGTCATCACAACGGCGTCCCCGTCAAGCTGAACTACATCGAATCGTTCACCGCCGAAACCCGCGTTGACGACGTGGACAAAGTGCTGCGCATGGAATACCGCTCCAGGCTGCTCAACCCGCGCTGGTACGAGGGCATGTTGCAGCACGGCCACAGCGGCGCCGCAGAGATCAGCAACCGCTTTACCTACATGCTGGGCTGGGACGCCGTGAGCAACAGCGTGGATGACTGGGTGTACACGCAGGCCGCGCAGACATACGCGCTCGACCCGGCCATGCGCGAGCGGCTGGCCAAAGCCAACCCCCAGGCGATGCGCAATATCGTCGGCCGGCTGCTTGAGGCGAACGGGCGCGGGCTGTGGCAGGCCGATGACGCGATCATTGAGCAGTTGAGGGAGATGTACGCCGATCTGGAAGACCGGCTGGAAGGAGTGCCGGCGTGAGGGCGCCCGCTCAGGCGAGTGAAGTCCGATGAAGACGAAAGCGATTGTGTTTCCTGCTGCGCAGACGGTTGAACTGCGCGAAGTCGAGCTGAAGGCGCTGGGCGATGAGGACGCGCTGATTCGCACCCATCTCACGTCGATCAGCGCCGGCACAGAGCGCATGTTGTTTCGCGGCGTCATGCCGCATCCGATGTTGCAATTCCCGGTTGTGCCGGGCTATGAAACGGTGGGCGAAGTGATCGAGGCCGGGCCGGCGGCGCGCAGTTGGCTTGGCAGGCGCGTCTATGTCGGCGGCAACTACGGCTTTGTCGGCGTCAACCCCGCCTTCGGCGGCCAGAGCGCGCACATCGTCGCGCCGCAGTCGCATCTGACCGAGCTGGGCGCGTTGACCGACGCGCAGGGCGTCATGCTGGCGCTGGCGGCCACGGCGCTGCACGGCGTGGATCAGGCCGGTATCCAGGCCGGCGCGCGCGCGCTGGTGCTGGGGCAGGGCGTTGTCGGCCAACTGGCCGCGCGGATTGCCAAAGCGCGCGGCGCGCATGTCACCGTCACCGACAAAGTTGAGCGCCGGCTGACGCTCTCGGTCGCCGATGACAAGTGGCTGATCGGCAACGCGCCGCCTCCCGTTAATCCCCACGCGCCTTTTGATGTGTTGATTGACGCCACCGGCAAGATGGAGGCTATCGCCCCGTTTCTGATGGCGACGCAGAAAGGGGGGCGCGTGGTATTGCTGGGCTATTACGACGCGGTTCACCTGCCGTATATGCCCATCTTCCTGCGCGAACTATCGCTGGTCGCCAGCAAGGAATGGGCGGCCGGCGATCTGGCCCGCGCGCGCGATTTGATCGCTGCCGGCCAGCTCGAGGTGGATTCGCTCATCACCCATCGTCTCAGCGCCGATGACGCCCCGCGCGCCTTTGACATCGCCTTCAACGACCCGGCCTGCGTCAAGCTGGCGCTCGACTGGGAAGGAGTGGAGGTTGAGGGCTGAGGGGTGCGTGTTGCGTGTTGCGTATTCCGTATTGCGTGTTGCGTATTCCGTATTCTGCAGTCTGTCATCTGACTACTGACTACTGACTACCGACTACTGACTACTGGCTATTGACCACCGGAGGCTCCCATGACCCCGCGCATGATCGCCATTTACGGCAAAGGCGGCATCGGCAAAAGTTTCTTCACCGCCAACCTGACCGGCAAAATGGCGCTGAAGGGATTGCGTGTGCTGCAACTTGGATGCGACCCGAAACATGATTCGTGCAACGCCCTGTTCGACGGGCGCAGCCTGCCCACCATCGGCGATCAGTGGCGGCTGATGAAGGAGGCCGGCCACGAGAAAGAACTGGATGTCAGTCACCTGATCTATCGCACCGACCTGACCGGTCGGGGGCATGTGGTGTTTGGCGCGGAACTGGGCGGGCCGGAAGTCGGGCGCGGCTGCGGCGGGCGCGGCATCTCATTCGGCTTTGGCCTGCTTGAGGAGCGCGGCATGGCCGGCTGGGCGCTCGACTACATCGTGATGGACTTCCTGGGCGATGTGGTGTGCGGCGGCTTTGCCACGCCCATCGCCAAAAGCATGGCCGAAGAGATCATCATCGTCGCCTCGCACGATCGCATGAGCCTGTACGCGGCCAACAACATTGTTCGGGCCGTGAACTATTTCGCCGGCATGGGCGGCAAGTCGCGCGTCATTGGCATGGTGCTGAACCGCGACGATGGCAGCGGCGTAGCTGAGCGATTCGCCGCGCAGGTTGGGCTGCCCATCCTGCTCAAAGTGCCCTATAGCCCGGCTGCCCGCGCCCTCAGCGACCGCTGCAAGCTGCTGTTCGAGTTGCCGGAGATGGACGCGCTGTTCGATCAGTTTGTCAACAAGATTCATTACCGCGACTACGCCACCCCCGAACGCCTGACGCCGCTGGAATACGGCGAGTTTCTGGAGGTGTTTGGCGCTGCCGAGCCGCCCGACTTGCCGCAATCGGCCACCCTCCAGGAGTTGACCGGCCGCGCCGCCGGCCCTGCGCAGGGGGTTGACCTCAACAGCCCTGAGTACAGCGACGATGCGCGTTTGATCGTGCGCCGCATCATGGCCGACATGGGCCTGACTGTCACGCGCCTGGTTGAAGAGCCGGAGCGCGGCGTGGTTGTCACCAGCGATCAGGGCTGGGAAGCCATCTTCGGCAATCCGCGCGAAGAGATCGACGCCAAGATTGCCATTTTGTCCGCCCTCAGTCACAGCGGCGAAAAGTTCCACCTGGCCGACCTGCGCCACACCGCCGCTCCGTTTTACGAGTGATGAGTGATGAGTGCGGAGTACGTGTTCCGTATTGCGTGTTGCGTGTTGCGTATTCCGTATTGCGTGGCTCGCAATCCCCGCTCTTTCATCTGCACTCCGCCATCTGACGACTGACTACTGACTACTGACTACTGACTACTGACGACTCCCAATGGAAACCCAACCAACCACCCCCTCGCACGATGTGTCTGTGTCGCCCGATCAGGCGTTGACGCCGCAGACGATGTGCCCGGCCTTTGGCAGCCTGCGTGTGCTGACGCGCATCGATGGCGTGCAGACGGCTATGGTCACCGACACCGGCTGTTTGTACGGCCTGACCTTTGTGACGCACTTCTACGCCGCCCGCAAATCCATCGCAGCGCCGGCGCTGGGCACGCAGGAGCTGATGGCCGGCAACATTGCCGAGGCCGCGCGCGCGGCCTGTGAAGAAGCCGCCCGCGCGCCTGGCACAAAGCTGGTTGCTGCGCTGTCCTTGTGCGTAGCCGAGACCGCCGGCCTGACCGAGGAGATGTTGCCCCCGCAGATCAACGGCGCGGATGTGGTGCTGGTGCGCGTGCCGGCCTACGCCATTCACTCGCACCCCGAAGCCAAAGATGTCGCCATCAGCGCGCTGTTGAAGAAGTTCACCGCGCCGGCCCGTCCTGCCGATGCGCAGGGCGTCGAACAGCCCCTGACCTGGGATCAGCCCGCAACCTCGGCAGAAGACCTGAGCCGCAAGGTCATCATGCTGGGCGAGGTCTTCCCCGCCGACCCGATCACGGTAGACGCGGCGCTGAAGAAGATGGGCGCATCGCTGGCGGCTAATTTGCCCTCGCGCAGCCTGGATGATTACAGGATGGCCGGCAAGGTGGGCGCGATTGCCGCGCTGCACCCGTTCTACGCGCAGAGCGTGGCGACGCTGCGCGCCGCCGGCGTGCCAATTGTCAGCGGCGCGCCGATCGGCGCAGAAGGCAGCTATGGCTGGCTGAAAGGCATCGGCAACGCGCTCAAGCTCGATCCTGATCTGGTCGAGGCCGTTGCTGTCGAAGAGCGCGACAAATGCCGCGCCATCATCGCCGCCAATCCTCTCAGCGGGCGCATTCACATTTGCGGCTACGAGGGCAACGAGCTGGGCTATGCCCGGCTGCTGGTCGAGGCCGGCGCGCAGGTGCCCTACATCAGCACGTCCATCGAAAAGTCGCTCTACACCGCCGCCGACGAAGCCTGGTTGAAGGCGCATGGCACGATTGAAGTGGTGTATCGCAAGAAACTGGAGCAGGACATGGCGGCGCTAGATCGCTACCATCCCGATCTGGTGCTGGGCACTACGCCGCTTTCGGCGGCGGCGAAGGCGCGCGGCATCCCCGGCCTGTACTACACCAACATGCTCAGCGTGCGCCCGCTGTTTCTCAGCGCCGGCCTGGCCGGGACCATCGGCCTGATTCGCGACGCCCTGTCGCGCGCGCCGCGCTATCAGTGGATGCGCGAGTTCTTCACCGGCGAGGCAGCCCCCGTCGTCTCTGCTCCTGTCAATACGCTGGACTGATTCGCTCAATCCATCACATCTCACAACAACGCGCTATGGACCAATCCAAAATCGAGCTGATCCGCGACCTGGACACCACCAGCGGCTACTGGGCGGCGGTGTGGACGATGTGCTGCCTGCCCGATGTCCATGTGGTCTGTGACGCGCCGATCGGCTGCTTCAACCTCGTCGGCACAGCCGTGCCCGATTACACCGACGCCATCCCGCACATTGACAACCTGACGCCCTCGGTGATGCGCGAGCAGGAAGTGACCATGCTGGGCACCGCCGGCGCCGTGCGCCGCGCGGTCGAGGCTGTTCGCGCCCGGCATCCCGACCGGCAAATCATCGTGGTCAGCACTGCCGAAAGCGAGATGATCTCGTCCGATCACGCCGACTGGTTGGACAAGCTCGACCCGCCCGTGCCGTTTTACTGGAGCCGCTCGCTGGAGGAAGATGAATGGGCCGGCCGCGACCGCGCCCTGCTCTGGTTATGGGAACGCTTTGGCGCGGCGCAGGCCGGCAGCATTGCGCCGCAGGCCGGCGTGGTCAACATCATCGGGCCGACGTATGGCTGCTTCAACGCGCCGGCTGATCTGCACGAGATCAAGCGATTGATCGAAGGCGCCGGCGGACGGGTCAATCTCGTGTATCCCTTTGCGGCGCGCCTGAGCGACACGCTTCGCCTGATCGAATCCGCCGTCAACGTGGTGATGTACCGCGAGTTTGGCGAAGGGCTGGCGCAGGCGCTGGGCCGGCCTTATCTCTTTGCCCCGCTCGGCATCCGCGAGACGACCGACTTCATCCGCGAGCTGGGCCGGCTGTTGGGAACCGAAGCGCAGGCCGAAGCCTTCATCGAACAGGAGAAGCGCGACACGCTGCAACCGCTGTGGGATTTGTGGCGCGGGCCGCAGGGCGACTGGTTCCCCACCACCGAGTTCGCTGTTGTGGCCGGGCGCACCTATGCTGACGGGCTGGTGAAATTCCTCGGCGATGAGCTGGGGATGCGGCCTGTGTTTGCCACCGGCCGGCCGGTCAAAGCCGGCGAAATGGACAACCTGGCCGCGCGCGAATTCCTGCACAAGCGGCAGCCCGGTTTTGTCTTCGGCAGCATCAACGAGAAGATTTACCTGGCCGAGGCCGGCGCGCGCGCCACGCACTTCATCCCGGCCAGCTTCCCTGGCCCGATCGTGCGCCGCGCGCTGGGCACGCCCTTCATGGGCTATTCCGGCGCGGTGTACCTCGTTCAGGAAATGGTCAATCGGTTCTACGAGTCGGTCTTCAACTTCCTGCCGATCGACACGGTGAAGCCTGCGGCGCCGGCCGGCCCGCCCGGAGCGCCTGTTGCGCAGCCGGCCGGGCGGGTGGCATGGACTGACGCCGCCCGCGCGCAGCTTGATGCGCATTTGGAAAACATCCCCTGGCTCAGCCGCATCAGCGCCAGCCGCGATCTGCGCGCGCAGGTCGAGGGCTATGCCCTGCGCAATCAGATCGCCGAAGTGACGCCCGAAGTGGTCGAGCGCGCGCTGCAGGGAGCAGCCATCTGAAGCCGCCAACTTTCCCAACTTTGCGAACCTTACCAACCTTACCAACTTTACCAACCTTCCTGACCCACTCCCATGCACAACTACTTCATCGGCGACAACGGCGTGTTCGACACGCCCCTGGCAGCGGCGCTGTTCTCGATCATTCTGATCGGCTTCATGCTGATCGAAACCCGTTTTAAGATTCGCGCCCCGCGCGACGCCAAACGGGAATCCGCGCGCACTTTTCTGCCGCTGGCGGTTGCCATTCCCATCAGTCTGCTTGCTCCGTTGATGTGCGGATTTTTGAAACTGGGCGTGATACGCGGCGACATGCGCGGCACATGGGTGACGCTGGGCGTGCTGATGATGGCCGGCGGGCGCTTGTTGCGCGCGTGGGCGCAGATGCACATGCGCCATCTGTACATCGGCGAAGCTGCCGTGCAGCCGGGGCATCGCGTGGTGGACACCGGCCCCTACCGCTGGATTCGCCATCCCGGCTATGTCGGCGGCACGCTGACTGCCATCGGCATCGGCCTGGCGTTGTCGAGCTGGCTGGGCGCACTGTTGGCGGGGCTGGTTCTGGCCGCTGCTTATACCATTCGCATCCCACGCGAGGAAGCATTGCTGGCGCAGGAAATGGGCGACGCCTATCGCACTTACATGGCGCGCACCAAACGGTTCATCCCGTATTTGTTTTAAGATCAGGAGGCAGGTGATGGATTTGCAAACCTGGCGCGCGGCCCAGCACAGGCCGGTTGACCGCGCGCGGCTGTACGACATTCTGAAAAACAAGATGCGCCTGAAGCGCGAGCCGGTGGCGATCACCTATTGCGATGGCGCGCCGCCGGCCGGCTACGCGCCCGCCCGTGTGCCGGTGTGCGCCATTGTGCATCTCGCGGAGCAGGGGCAGAAAGTCTATGTGGACGCCGAGCATCATGATTGCTTTGTCGGGCAATATCATCTCGGCCTGATGACGCCGGAACAGGCCGGCCCGCTGATCTGCGACGGCGAGTATCTGGCGCTGGAGCAGGGCTTCTTCACCCCCGAGGCCGCCCGGCGCAACAAGCAGAACAGCTTCACTTTGCCGGCTGGAACCATTCAGGCCATCGCCGCTGCGCCGTTGAAGGATTTGCCCGAAGACGCGCCGATGGATTTGCTCATTGCCATCACCGACGCGCTGCGCGCCATGCAACTGGCCGGCGCGGCTGCCGTGCGCGAGGGCACACCGCCGCATGGCGAGCTGGGGCCGTCTTCGTGCTCGTCTATCTTTGCCGCGCCGTGGCTTACTCAGAACACGGTCTTTGCGCTGGGCGAGGGTGGGGGCCGGCGTTTTAACGCGCTGGACGCCAGCGAGCTGTTTGTCGCGTTGCCGGCGGGGCACATCCCCTGCGTGATCGAGATGTTCGACAATTTTTGGTTCAAGCCGGACGCGGTGCATCATTTGCTGATGCCCAGCCACGCCCGGCCAAACCCGGATCAATCACTGCCCGATCGCGGCTGATTCGCCAGGCGCTCAGCCGGCGTCTCGGCGGCCAGATTGAGAATGAGCGCGGCAGTGGCTTCCACGACTGCCTTGCGTTGCGTTTCTGCGGAGATGTCAGCCGGCGAATCTCCATTCTGGAAGCCATATGCGCCAAAGCCGGAGTGATTGCCGCCTTCGATGCGGATCAGTTGCGCGTCGGCAGGCAATCCCTTCAGTCGTTCGGCGTCGGTCAGGTTGGGCGGCGCGATGCCATCGCGCGTGCCGTAGATTGACACAGCCTCGATCGGCAGGTTGGACAAATCAGCGCTGTCGGGCGCGCGGCTGCCCCACAAGATCAGCCCGCGCACGCGGTCGGCCAGCGCCGGGCGATTCGACAAGTACAGCGCCGCCATAGCCCCGCCAAGCGAGTGTCCGCCGATGGCCCATGTTTGAATTTCCGGGTAGGCCGCAATCACCTCGTCTGCGCGGTTCGGGTTGAGGATTGCCAGGTCGAGCGGCATGGGCACGATGACGGTCTTGATGCCGCGCTGGGCCAGCGCCTGAGCGGCCGGCGCATACGCGACCGGATCGACCAGACCGCCGGGATAGAAAATGAAGCCGGCGGTAGTTGGGGAGGGCGGGTCAAACACCAGCCAGCCTTGAGAAGCGCGCCGGTCAGGCGTGACCAGCGCAACAGCCTCGGCAGTCGCCGGATAGCGATTGAGTTGCGTCCAGCCGACGAATCCCGCGCCGGCCAGAAGGATCGCGCCGATCAGCGCCACAACAGCGCGCTTTGCCCATGTCACCATAGTGCTTTGAAAACTCCGTGCGTATCAGGATACGGCGTTGAACACGCCTTCACAGCCTGATATAGATTCCACGGCAGTCTGTGATGCGTCTGAGCGCGACCTGGGCGCTTGCTGAGAGGGTGCCGGCGCTTGCAAACGCGACGACCTCAGCCACCCGGCGCGAATGGCTGAGGTCGTTGTTGGGGCTGAGTCGGGCTTACAGTTCGGTTTTGTGCTCGGCGATGATCGGCTGAACGCGCGCGATGAATTGCTCGACCGGCATCGCCTTCAGGTCTTCGCCGGTGCGCAGGCGCACGGCTACTGCGCCGGCGTCGCGCTCCTTGTCGCCGGCCACCAGCATGTAGGGAATCTTCTGCCCCTGCGCCTTGCGAATCTTGTTTTGCATGCGCTCGCTGCTATCGTCGATCTCGACGCGCAGGCCGGCCTCCCGCAAACGCTCCGCCACCTGCTGGCAATACGCAATATGCCGGTCGGCGATCGGAATGAGCATAGCCTGTACCGGCGCCAGCCAGACCGGGAACGCGCCGCTGTAGTGCTCGATCAGCACGCCCATGAATCGCTCCATCGAGCCGAGCAGCGCGCGGTGGATCATGTAGGGGCGCTCGCGCTCCCCCTTCTCATTGACAAAGGTGAGATCGAATCGCTGCGACAGGTTGAAGTCGAACTGGATGGTGCTGCATTGCCACTCGCGGCCAATCGCGTCGCGGATCTTCAGGTCGATCTTGGGGCCGTAGAAAGCCCCGCCCCCCTCGTCGATTTCGTAGGGCAGGCCGGCGCGCAGCAGCGCCTGGCGCAGCGCCTCGGTTGCGTCGTCCCACTGCGCAGGATCGCCCACAGCCTTCTCCGGTCGCGTCGCCAGGTAGGCGTTGAACTGCTCGAAGCCGAACGCGCGCAGGATATACAGACAAAAGCTCAGTGTGCGGTCGATCTCCGCCGGCATCTGAGCCGGGCTGCAGAAGATGTGCGCGTCGTCCTGCGTGAAGCCGCGCACGCGCATCAGGCCGTGCAGCACGCCGGCGCGCTCGAAGCGATACACCGTGCCCCACTCGGCGTATCGGATCGGCAGATCGCGGTACGAGCGGATCGCGCTGTTGTAGATCATGATGTGAAACGGGCAGTTCATCGGCTTGACATAGTATTCCGTCTCGTCCATCTCCATGCCCGCGTACATGTTCTCTTTGTAGAAGCTCAGATGCTGGCTGGTCTGCCACAGCTCTGCCCGGCCTACATGCGGCGTGGACACGATCTGATAGCCGTTGGCCAGGTGTTCGCGTTTGCAGAATTCTTCTGCCAGGTGTTTGACCAGCGCCCCCTTCGGATGCCAAAGCACCAGGCCCGGCCCGACGGTCGGATCGATGTGGAACAGGTCGAGTTCCCTGCCCAGCCGGCGATGGTCGCGTTTCTCGGCTTCCTCCAGCATCTTCAGATAGGCGTCCAGTTCCTCCTGCGTCTCGAAGGCGACGCCATAGATGCGCTGCAACATCGGGTTGCGCTCGTTGCCGCGCCAGTACGCGCCGGAGGATGTGGTCAGCTTGAACGCCTGCGGGTTGATCTCTCTGGCAGAGGCCACGTGCGGCCCCCGGCACAGATCGGTGAATGTGTCTTGCGTGTAGATGGAAATTGCCGATTGTTCGGCGGGCGCTTCTTCCTCGCTTTCACCCATGTCGTCGCCGGCGCCGGAGACCAGCCCCTCAATGAGTTCGAGCTTGAACGGATTGCTCGCAAACAGCCGGCGCGCTTCCTCTGCGCTGACCTCTCTGCGCTCGAACGAGACGCCTTTCTGAATGATTTCCTTCATGCGCCGCTCAAAGGCTTCGAGGTCCTCCGGTGTGAAGGGCTGGGGCACGGCGAAATCGTAATAGAAGCCATTCTCGATGGGCGGGCCGATGGTGGGCCGGGCGTCGGGATAGCGTTCGGTGACCGCCTGGGCCATGATGTGCGCCAGCGAGTGCCGAATCTTAAAAAGCTGTTCCGGCATAGTCTGTTGTTTTGGCATTGCGCTGCCTCCTCTGGATCATCCGCCCCGCTTCGTGGAAATGGGGCAGGTGTGACAAACGAAAAGTCCTTCGCCCATGATTGGGGCGAAGGACTTTTGACTTCGCGGTTCCACCCAGGTTGCGATTTGTCTGTGTGTGTGACACGGACGCGCCGCATCTCATTGTTCGCGCTAACGGGCGAATCCCGGCGCGCTTGCGTGGGCTTGTGTGGCCGCACTTTCTCGCCGCGCGTTCACGGGGGGTGCGCTCGCCGCGCCGGTTGCCGCACTCTCACCGTGCCGTCGCTCACGATGCATTCTGATGCGCTGGCGTGTGCTGCTCTCTGATACCGCTGTCGGCGCGCGCGTGTCCCGATCAAGACGTTCACATATTCGACTGTGGACGGAATTGTAGCCTGCCTGAAGCGCGTGTCAAGGACAGCTCCGTCTGGGGAGGTCGGGAGGTCATGAAAACCAGTCCGCCCGGGTTTTCCGGAAATTTCGCTTACTCATAGTCAAATTGACACCAGCGGTCGGCGGAATATCACTTCCCGCGCCGCTTGCTCGCATGACAAATCATCATCTGTTGAATGTTTGCCCAAAGCAAGCAGGTTCGCACATTCGACCGTCCCGTTGTATGATTCCGGCCAGCCGACTGGCATATGCTTGTCGGTCGATCGGCGAAATACGGAGGACCCTTCATGCTCAAAGACGCCCCTATATCGGTATCGCGGACGGCCAGCGCCAGAGCAGCGCTGAACAAGAGCCTGACGTTGATGAAGCCGCACACCTGGTTCGCCCCGGCCTGGGCGTTTATGGTCGGCGCGGTTGCGAGCCACAGCATCTATTTCAACCTGTCGGCTGAAGGTGACATCTGGCTCAGCGTGCTCAACATCGGCAAGCTTGCCATCGGCATAGGCATGGCCGGCCCGCTGCTCACCGGCTTCTCGCAGGTGCTCAACGATTACTGCGACCGCGATGTGGATGCCATCAACCAGCCCGACCGGCTGATTCCCTCCGGCAAGGTGAGCAATGCACAGGTGTACATCACCATCTTCGCGCTGGCAATTGCAGCATTGCTGGTCGGACTTTTTCTCGGCCCCCCGGTCATGCTGATGTGCGCGATCGGGCTGGGCCTGGCCATCTCCTACTCCGTGCATCCGCTGCGCTTCAAGCGCAACGGCTGGGTCGGCAATCTGACCGTCGCCATCGCCTACGAAGGGCTGGCCTGGATCGCCGGCCATTTGACTTTTCAGGTTCCCATCACCGGCCCCAGCCTGGCCCTGGCGATCATCTATTCGCTGGGCGCGCACGGCATCATGACCATCAACGACTTCAAAAGCGTGAGCGGCGACCGACAGATGGACATTCTCTCGATCCCCGTGTTGTACGGTGAGCAGATGGCGGCGTGGCTGGCCGTCATCACCATCAACGCCGCTCAGATCGTCGCTATTGTCCTGCTGCTGATCTGGGGCAGCCCAATTGCCGCCGGCGCTGTAGCCCTGTTCACGCTCGGCCAGTGGCCGTCGCAGATTCAGCTCATCAAAAATCCGGTGAACGCCATGGCCGTGAAGTACAACATCGTGGCCATCCCGCTTTACGTGTGGGGTATGCTGGCGGCGGCAATTGGACTTGGCGTGTTGTGACCTGAAGCAGGGCGTGTGACACGGGAGTGGCAGGAGATGAAGCCGGTATTGGTTGTGGGAGCGTCGGTCGGCGGCAGCATCGCCGCCTGCACGCTGCGCGCGCTGGGCGTCGATGTCATTCTGCTGGAGCGCGACCTGAACTACATCAAGCCGTGCGGGGGCGCTGTGCCGCCGCTGGTGTTCAACGAATATGATCTGCCGGAAGACCTGATTGATCGCAAAGTGACGACGGCTGTGGTGGCGTCCTCGCGCCATATGGCCGAGTTCCCCGTTGCCAGCAGCCACCCCTCTGACCGCGACTTCATCGCCATGGTGCGGCGCGAGAAGTTCGACCGCTACATCCGGCAGCGCGCAGTCGATCAGGGCGCGACGCTGATCGAGGGCAAGTTCATCGGCATGGAGATCAGCTCACAGGGCGTGCGCGCAACCTGCGAGGACAAAAGCCGGCGCGCGCATGTCCTGGAAGTCAGCGCCGTCATCGGCGCAGACGGCGCTTACTCGGCCGTCGCCAAAGCGCTCGGCCTGGAGCGGCTGCCCATGGCCGTCGCCTATCAGGAGCGCATCCATTTGCCCGACGACGCCATGCGCTACTGGGAGACCCGCGCGGCGCTGTACCTGGGCGATGAAGTCAGCCCGGATCTGTACGCCTGGGTCTTCCCGAAGTACGACCATGTGGCAGCGGGCATCGGGGCCGGCGCCGGCAAAACGCAGCGCGCCCGCGCGTTGCTCAACAACCTGAAAAGCCGGCTGAAAGATCAACTGGGCGCGGGCGAATCCATCCTGTTCGAAGCGCACCATCTGCCCATGCACCCGCGCAAGCATCTGTCGTATGATCGCGTCGCGCTGATCGGCGACGCAGCCGGCCTGGTGCAGGCCACCTCCGGCGAGGGCATCTACTGGGCAATGAAATCCGGCGAGATGGCCGCGCGCGCCATTGCCGCGCACATTGCCAATCCTTCTGCCGCTGCCCTGCGCCGCGATTACGACGCCCAATGGTGGAAACGCTATCGCCCCACCTACACGTTTCTGCAGCTCTTGCAGCGCATCTCCTACAACGGCGACATTCAGCGCGAGATCTTCGCCGCCATGTGCCAGGACCCGGATGTGCAGCGGCTGACTTTCGACAGCTACCTGGCCAAGCACATCGAGCCGGCCCCCTGGAGTGTGCAGATGAAGATCACGGGCCACTGGCTCAGCGCAGCCGTCCGCGAACTGATCGTGGCGCGCTTTGGCCCGCCGCGACGAAGCGCGCCCCAGCCAGAGTAACTACGAGCTGGCGCTGCTGTAACTGCGCACAGCGTGCCGCCAGAAGAGCGCGCTGACTGTGAACAGCCCCACCCCCATCGCCACAGCCGCCAGCAGGGTCGTCGCGTCGAGCCGGCCCAGCACGCTTTGAGCCGGAAACGTGGTGATAAAGGCAATGGGAATGATGAAGGTCAGCGCCAGCCGGATCAGGCCCTGAAACGTTGTCACCGGGAAACGGCCGGTGTCGTACACCGAATTGAACAACTCGGCCATATTGTTGACTTTCACCAGCCAGAATGCCAGCGTGGCGATCACCATCCAGATGCTGTAAACGATGAGCACAGCCATGCTGAGCATGATGGCAAACTGGGCCAGGGTCACAGGCGCCGGCGCATAGCCCAACCGAATGCACGCCCACACCACAATGCCGGCCCCCAGCAGCATGTCCACCATGCTGAACATCTGCGAGTAGCGCAGCGACGCCATGAACTGGCTGTTGATCGGCCTGGTCAGCACGAAGTCGAGCGTGCCAAGCCGGATCATTTCAATAATGCGCTGCACGTTGGGCTGCAGAAAGGTCTGGATGAAACCGCCCATGAAGGTGAACAGGCCAATGATGACCAGCGCCTCATTGAACGTCCAGCCGCCGATCGTCTCGGTGTGCGAGAAGAACACGCCGGCCCCCACCAGCGTGACGCCGGCCCAGAACACCGACACCATCGCCCGCGCGGCGAAGTTGGCGCGATACTCCAACTCCACCAGAAAGCTGGCCTTCAAAAACAGCGCAAACAGTCTGACATACCGCATTCTGCGCCTACGCTCCCACCGCGCCATAGCTGCGAATGCCCAGCCGCCACAACCCCCGCATCAACAGCCAGAGCGCCAGCACCCACGCCCACTGCGCGGCCAGACCAAACAACAGGCGTTCTCCCGTCGCCTGGCCAAGCGCGATCTCGCTGCTGAAGGCCAGCATGTACTTGAAGGGCAGCCATTCGAGAAGAGACTGGATCGCCGGCGGAAACATCTGGATCGGGGCCAGAATGCCGCCCAGCACGATCTTCAGGCCATACAACACGTTGCTGAACGCGGTGGCCTGTGTTGTCCAGAACGCCAGGATGCCAACGCAGTAATCGGCCAGGAAATAGATCGCCCACGCCCCGGCCACAGATATCGCAAACGCAAGCAACGACGCCGGCGTGACATGCAGACTGACGCCGGGCGTGAGAATCAAGACAGCAACCACAATCGGCAGCAGGAGGATCATGCGCAACACCTTTTCGGACCAGTTGACCGTGATCTCCTGATGAATGGGATGGATGGGCCGCAGCAGTTGCGGCGACAGCCGGCCCTCGCTGATGGCAAACGACAATTCCCATGACGACCACGCGGCAGTCAACTGGCGCACGATCAGGCCAATCATGTAATAGGCCACAAAATCGGCGGACGAGAAACCATTCACCGGGCCGGCCTGGCTGATGCTCAGCCACACCAGCAGCATGATGACGTTGAACAGGTTCGTCATCAGCCAGATGAAGCCCTCGGCGCGATACTCCAGCGACAGCCCCCAGCTTAACCGCATCAATGCCAGATACTTGCGCGCCATCCCCACACCCCGGTAATACCCAACACGCACTACGCAACATGCGCTACGCCGACTCCACTTCTGGCGACAGGCCATCGACCTTGCCGGCAAACACCTGGCGGACGATATCCTCGACCGCCGGCTCCTCAAAGTTGATGTCATCCACCTCGATCTGCGAGAGCAGGCGAGCGGCGGTGTCGGCGGCGTGCGCGCGCGGCACGTGCAGCACCGCTGTCAGGCCATCGGCGCGGGCCACCGCGCCAAACTGAGCCAGCGCCGACAGATCCGGCTGCTGCTCGAATTGCAACTTCAGCACCTTGTAGGGCGCGACCCGTTCGATCAGCGCGCGGAAGTTGCCGTCGTAGAGCAGACGCCCCTTGTCGATGACGATGATGCGGTCGCACAACGCCGTCACATCGGCCATGTAGTGGCTGGTGAGAATGACAGTCGCGCCATGCCGGCGGTTGTACTCGGCGATAAAGTCGCGGATGCGCGCCTGCATCGTCACGTCCAGGCCGATGGTTGGCTCGTCAAGGAAGAGCACTTTGGGCCGGTGCAGCAGCGCCGCCGCCAGCTCGCACTTCATGCGTTCGCCCAGCGACAGTTTGCGCACCTGCTTCTTCAGCAGAGGCCCCAACTCGAGCAGGTCATCCAGTTCTTTCAGAATGGCCTGAAAATCAGCCCTGGGCACTTCATAGATCGCCTGATTGACCAGAAAAGTCTCCATGGGCGGCAAGTCCCACATGAGTTGCTGCTTCTGGCCCATCACCAGCGTAAACTGCTTCAGATATTCATTCTGGCGCCTGTGCGGCGTGAAACCCAGGACATTCGCCCGGCCGCTGGTGGGATACAACAAGCCGGATAACACCTTGAGCGTGGTCGTCTTGCCGGCGCCGTTCGGGCCGAGAAACCCCACCATCTCGCCGGCGTCGATGTTGAAGGACACCGCTTCCACAGCCTTCACCACGCGATACTTGCGGGCGAAAAACGCGCGCAGGCTGCCGGCCAGGCCCGGCTCCTTTTCATGCACCTGATAATGCTTGGACAGCCGCTCTACTTCGATTTGATGCGCCATGGCTGAAAAACAATCAAGGATGAAGGCGGAGAGAAGAAGATGAACGGCTTCATCCTTCATCCTTCCGGCTTCATCCTTCAGAGGTGCCCCAAGAGAGACTCGAACTCCCGACCTTTTGGTCCGCAACCAAACGCGCTATCCACTGCGCCATTGGGGCAACACACACAGTATACCACCATTTGCGTGGCGCATCGGGGCGCATTTCCCGGCAGAGAGTGCTGCGCGCAGCGGGTATGCCTGTAGGGCAAGCCGCCGGGCCTGCCCTGCTTTGCAGGCCAACTGGCACACAGGAAAATGCGGTCCACATTTCCGATCAGGGGCAATCCACCGATGTGCGCGGCGGATAAATCTGTGCGCAACCGTTGCGTAGAGACGTTGCAATGCAACGTCTCTACCGGGCAGACCGCCGGGCGACATGCCCCCACACCCCCACAGAGAAATACACCCATTGCCATATAATGCGGCCTCGCATCTTGAAACAGACATGAACCATACGCTGTAGGAGCCATCATGGATGATCATGCGCCCACTCGCCAGATCATCGCACTCATGGCACTGGGAGCGATCGCAGTCACAATTATCGTCCGGTCTGTGGCTGTCCTTCCATCTGCCGGCGCACATGAGCAAAGCCATCTTGCGTGGGCTGTGGCTGCCTTCTGCGGACAAGGCCTGGCGGCTGCCCTGGTATTTGATGTTGCGCGACGCGCGCGCCATCACACCCGACATGCGTGGATGCTGTTGGGCGCTGCGATCGCAATACTCGCCATCAGGTCCGCATGGGACATCGTCGCCGGCGCCGTGGCAGCGCGCCACCCGCAGGCGCAGACACCGGCTGGCGACCTGCCATCGCTCGTCATCTGCTACGCGCTGATCGCCGCAAGCCTGCTGAGAATGCCGGCCAGCCCCTTAAAGGGAAAAAGCCGGCTCCTCGGCTTCCTGGACAGCCTGAACATCATTCTGGCAAGCGCGCTCGTGTTCTTCGCGCTGCTGATCGAGCCGCTTGCCACCCTCACCCCTGTGCCTGGCCCATTGGCGCGCGGTCATTTGCTGGCCGCATCGCTTGCCGACCTTTTCCTGCTCTGGATTGCCCTGACCTCGCTCGCGCGAGAGTCTGCCGCCGATCCCGCCGCGCTTCAGACTCTGGCTGCCAGCGTCGCGTTGATGGCAGCCGGCAATGCAGTCTGGAAAGCGGACGTTCTCGCTCCCGGCGCAGGTCTGGGGGCGATCGGCGAGCTGCTCGTTGCAATCAGCCTGTTTGGATTCGCGTTCGTCGCGGTCGCGCGCCGTCTGCGCCCGGCGACGGGCGAACCAGCCGGCGCGCAGGCGGAACAGCCAGCGCCCCGCGTCCACTGGACGCGCTACCTGCCCCTCATCTGCGCGGAGATCGCCTTTCTGATGCCCATTGTGTATGTGTCACGCGCCGGCCTGGCCGCCGAAACCGACACTTTCATGGCCTTGTCCGTAGCCGTGGCGATCATCATCGGCCTGACCCTGCTGCGCGTCGGGATCACGCTCCGCGACAACTATCAGCTTTCGGTCGAAATGGCGCTGATCGCAGAGCGCCATCAGCAGAACGCTGAAGCATTGCGCCTGCTGAAGGACGAGCTTGAGCAACGCGTTGAACAGCGCACCGCAGAGATTCGCCAGGTCAACGACGCTCTGAAGCGGGAGATCGACGAACGCCGCCAGGCGCAGGCCAGGGTCGAGGAACAACGCGCATTCCTGCAACAAGTCATCGACCTCAACCCGAATCACATCTTCGCCAGGGACGCCGGGGGCCGCTTCACCCTGGTGAATCGCGCGCTGGCCGAGGCGCGCGGCTACGACGTGACAGAGATGCTGGGCAAAACCGAATCCGATCTCAATCCTGCGCTGTGCGATGCCGACCGGCGCAGCAGCGACGACCGTGAGGTGTTGGACGCCCGGCGAGACAAGATCATTGGCGAAGAGATGTGTCTGGACCGCTTCGGACAGCCGGCCTGGTTCTACACGGTGAAACGGCCCATCCTGGACGCCGAGGGCAACGCGCGCCAGATCCTCGGCGTGTCGGTCGATATCACCCAGCGCAAACACATGGAGGAACAGTTGCGGCGCAGCGAACAGCGCCTGCGCATGATTACCGATAACATGATCGACCTTGTCACACAGCTCGACCGGCGCTGGGTTGTGCAGTATGCCAGTCCTTCCCATCAGGCGGCTCTGGGCTACGCGCCAGAAGACATACTCGGCAGATCCGTTGCTGATTTTCTGCATCCCGAAGAAACGCCGGACATCCTGGCCGATCTGACAGAATTGTTCGCGGAGCGCCAGCCGGCCAGCCGGCGGTTGCGCATTCGCCACGCCGACGGTCGCTGGATCTGGATGGAAGCCATCGCCAGGACGCTGCTCGACGAGCGAGATGAAATCATCGGCCTGATCGTTGGCGCCCGCGACATCACAGCCACAATCGAGGCCGAGACCGCCCTGCAAACAGCCAATCAGGAACTGGCGCAGGCCTATCAATCCACACTCGAAGGCTGGATGCGCGCGCTTGACCTGCGCGACAAATCCACCGAGGGACACAGCCAGCGCGTCAGCGAATTGACCGTGCGCCTGGCGCAGGCCATGAACGTGCCGGAGGATCAGTTGATTCACATTCGTCGCGGGGCTTTGCTGCACGACATCGGCAAGATGGGCGTGCCCGACGCCATATTGATGAAGCCGGGGCCGCTCGATGAACAGGAGATGAACATCATGCGCCGGCATGTGGACTACGCCCGCGACATTCTGTGGCACATCCCCTATCTGCGCCCGGCGCTCGACATCCCTTACTGCCATCACGAACGCTGGGATGGCAGCGGCTATCCACGCGGACTGCGCGGCGAGGAAATCCCGCTGGCGGCGCGCATCTTCGCGGTGGTGGACGTGTGGGACGCGCTGCTGTCACACCGCCCGTATCGCCCCGCGTGGCCGGCGCATCAAGTCCTCGACCTCATCCGCGCCGGCGCAGGCTCGGCCTTTGATCCGCGCGTCGCGCAGGTCTTTCTCGATCTGTGCGCGCGCGGGGAAATCGCGCCGCCGGCTGCGCCTGGAGATGGCCGCGCCGTTAAGTGCCTGCCCATTGCGCTGGATCTGACCCGTTCTGGTTGACCTGCGCCCGGCCGGCATGAGGACTGCCGCATTCATCTGACATCCGCCCGCTCACGGCATACAACCGGGCCGGCGCGCCTCATCGGTATGAAACAATTCTTCATCGATCTGTTTTCGCTCGACCGGCCCTTCCCCGGCCACGGCATGCGCGTGTCGCCGCCGGGTGTGTACGATCAGGCCGTGCTGCGGCATGGCAACATCGAAGATCGCGCCCGGATGGGCAGGCGCGTTCTGGAACACGACCTGCGCTGCCTGGAAGAAATCGGCGACGATCGCGTGCGGCTGGCCCGCCCAAACACGCGCTTCTTCTTCAGCCTCGGCGCCGAGGACATGCGGCAGGCGCGCGAACCGGCCGGCGAGGTCAAGCGCCTGTGCGGCCGCTCGTGACACAGCCAACCCTGACCAGCTTTAAAAACCTTAAAAACTTTACCCGCATTACAAACCTGCCCGCTTCAGGCTATAGTGGCGCTTCAGAAAAGCCACGGAGGATGGGTTATGAGACTTGGAGGACCGGTTTTCACGTCAACCGCCGACCCCGACGCCTGGGTGAAGGCGCACCTGAGCAAGGGCTACACCGCCGCGTACTGTCCCATCGACGCTTCGGCGCCGGCTGAGCTTGCGCGCGCCTATGCCGCCGTTGCCGAGGCCGCCGGCATCGTCATCGCCGAGGTCGGCGCATGGAGCAATCCCATCAGCCCGGACGACGACATCCGGCGCAAGGCAATCGCCCACTGCCAGGCGCAACTCGATCTGGCCGACCGCATCGGCGCGCTGTGCTGCGTCAACATCGCCGGCTCGCGCGACAAGCAGTGGGACGGGCCGCACCCCGACAACCTCACGCCCGACACATTCGACCTGATCGTCGAGACGGTGCGCGCCATCATCGACGCCGTCAAACCCACCCGCGCGTTCTACACGCTGGAGACCATGCCCTGGATATATCCCGACTCCGCCGACGCTTACCTCAAGCTGATTCACGACATCGACCGCAAACATTTCGCCGCGCATCTCGACCCGGTCAATCTGGTGTGCAGCCCGCAACGCTATTTCGCCAACGCTGCGCTGATACGCGAGTGCTTCCAGAAGCTCGGCCCGCACATCAAGAGCTGCCACGCCAAGGACATCACGCTGAGCAACAAGTTGACCGTGCATCTCGACGAAACGCGCCCCGGTCTGGGCAGCCTGGACTACGTTACGTTCTTACACGAACTGGACACCCGCGCGCCGGACGCGCCGCTGATGCTGGAGCATCTGTCGAACCCTGAAGACTACGATCTCGCCGCCGGCTACATCCGCTCGGTGGCCGAACAAGTGGGAGTGACCCTCGCATGAGCGACACGTATGCCGTCACCTTCACCGCGCCGGGCCAGGTCGAATTCCTGCCCCGCGCGTTCGACACACGCCCGCCCGGCCCGCGCGAGGTCATCGGACGCACGGTGCGCTCGCTGATCAGCCCCGGCACAGAGATCGCCGGCCTGCTGGGCCAGTGGCCGGGCGGCACACAGTACCCGGCTGTGCCGGGCTACGCCGCCATCTTTGAAGTCAGCGCGGTCGGCGTGGAAGTGGACGATCTGAAGCCGGGCGATCTGGCCTTCTGCATGGGCGGTCACCAATCGATGCAGCGCGCCGGGCGCGAGCATGTCGTGCCGCTGCCGGCCGGCCTGTCACCCGACAGCGCGCCATTTGCCCGGTTGATGTGCGTCACCATGAGCACGCTCACCACCACCACAGCCCGCCCGCCGGCAACCGTCATGGTCACCGGCCTCGGCATCGTGGGGCACCTGGGCGCGCAGATCTTCGACGCCTGCGGCTACGACGTGATCGCCGTCGATCCCGTGGCTGCCCGGCGCGACATCGCGGCCCGCGCCGGCATCAGGACAGTCCTGCCGGCCATCCCGCTCGACGATCCGCGCGTGGCCGGCCATGTGGCGCTGGTGGTCGAGTGCTCCGGCCACGAGCAGGCCATCTTCGACGCATGCAGAGTCGCGCAAAAGCGCGGCGAGGTCGTGCTGGTGGCGGCGATGTGGCAACGCAAGACCGACCTCTACGCCTACGATGTGCTGCACGCCATCTTCAACCGCTACGTGGTGGTGCGAAGCGGGTGGGAATGGGAAGTGCCGCTGCTGCCGACCGACTTTCGCCCCAACAGCATCTATGGCAACATCGCCGGCGCCATGCGCTGGCTGGCCGAGGGCCGTGTGCGTGTGGATGGGCTGGCCGAAAGCATCTCACCCCGCGACGCGCAACATGCCTACGAACAATTGCGAGGGCGACCGGAGCAGGGATTGACGTTCCTGCTCGACTGGACGCGCTGAGACTTAGCGAAGAATCCAGCGAAAAATCCAGCGAAGAATCCCAGAGCCTTTGAGACTCCGGGATTCTTTATCCGCTACTGAATCCCCCAGCGCGCGTTGATGCTGCGCTGGTAGTCCTCAACGCGCCCGGCCTCGACATCGGCCACTTTCACCGGCCGGCCCAGCGCCGATGATTCGAGAATAGCCAGCCCCGGCGCGATATCCTTCAACCCCTCGACGCCGCTGGTTTCCGGCTGGCGCCCCTGCTCCACAGCGGAGATGAACTCCAGCAACTCAAGCGCGAACGCATCGGTGACGCCATGCGGGAAGAAGCGCGCGCGGTCAGCGGCATCTGCTTCTTCACGGAAGCGCGCCACTGCCTCAACCGGCGCCTGTCCATCCAGAATCAGCCGGCCTGCTTTCAAACAACCCCGGCTGCCGTAGATCGCGCCGCCGCCCTCGAAATGTGTTTGCTCGCCGTGGCCGGCCCACGAGAACACGATGTTGCCAACCGCGCCCGACGCGAACTGCAACAGCGCAAAGAACGTGTCATCGGCGTCGCAGTGAACCTGATCGACGATCCGGCCCGCGTCATCCCGCGTGACCCGCAGCGGCTCGATCGTGCGCGCCAGCGCCATCACCTCGTCGATCTCGCCGCACTGATAGCGCAGCAGGTCGAACAGGTGCGCGCCGATGTCCATCGCGCCACCGCCGCCGGCCTCGTCCTTCACATGCCGCCAGGGGGTGCGCGCCACGATCAGATCGGGCGACCACACGTTGCCCACCCCGCCGGACACCACCATTTGAATCGCGCCGAGCAGCCCGGTGTGAATGGCCCAACCGCCGGCGCGCGTGCTCTCGAAGTAGCGCAGGTTCTCGGCCACGCCCAGCGTCAGGCGCCTCGCCTCGGCCTTTTCGATCAGCCGCAGCGCGGCGCGCGCCGTGAGCGTGAACGGCTTTTCGATGAAGGCGTGAACGCCGGCGTCGAGCGCATCGCCGGCCACCGTGTGATGCGCTGACACGGCCGACAGAATGACCACGGCATCGACTGCGCGATCGGCCAGCATGTCGCGGTGATCGGTGTACACCTTCGGCGCAGCCGGCTGAAAGTCGCGCACCCACACATCCCGCGCGTTGAGCGGGTCGTCCGGCCAGGCCGACACCGCCGGCAACGGGGCCGGCCCCTTGCCGCGCTCAATCCAACGCTCAGCATTCTCGCGGTTGCGCGAACAGAGCGCCGTCACCTCGAACGTGTCCACACCGCGCTCGCGCAATATCTTCAGCCCGCGCAAGTGCGCGCCGGTGATGTAGCCCAGCCCAACAAACCCCAGCCGGATCCTGCTCGCAGCCATGTTCGACTCTCCTTTGCTGATCTAAGGACGGTGCTATAAAAACACGTGTCCAGCGGCCCGCGTGCGCAGGATGATAGCACCGGGCGCACGGCAGAACATCACACTGCGGCGTGTGACTGCGGCACGTGTGGGACAATCCTTTGACAGGGAGTTCACGGGCATGGCGAGGTGAAGATTCTAAAGAGATCGCAGGGGATGGCGCAGGTTCAGCCCGTCATTCCCGCGAAGGAAGTTTTGAGGAAGTCAGGAGCCTGAACAGTGACCACACACCACTTCAAACCCGCGCATTACCACACAACACTCGGCGCGCACGAGCCGGTGTTGCGCATCGCCGACGGCGATTCAGTCGTGACCACTACCCTCGACGCCGCTGGCTGTAATGAGCGCGGGGAACAAGCCGGGCCGCCCGGCAACCCCCAAACCGGGCCGTTCTACGTCGAAGGCGCAGAGCCGGGCGACACGCTGGCGCTCACCTTCGATCACCTGTGGCCCAACCGCGACCACGGCTACACCAGCACGATGATCGCCGCCAACGTGGTCGATCCAGACTTTGCGCGCGAGCTGCCGCCCCGCGAGCGGGCCGAATGGCGCATCGACCGGGAGCGGGGCACAGCGACGCTGGTGAAGCCCGACACCCGGCTGGGCGCGTTCACGCTGCCGCTGGCGCCCATGTTGGGTTGCTTCGGCGTCGCGCCGGCGAATGGCGAGGCCATCCACACCTCGACGCCGGGCCGGCACGGCGGCAACATGGACTATCGCGGTTTTCGCGCCGGCGTGACGGCTTATCTGCCGGTGGCGGTGCCGGGCGCGCTGGTGTTCGTCGGCGACGGCCACGCCGTGCAGGGCGATGGCGAGATCGTCGGCACGGGCATCGAGACCTCGTTCGATGTGCGCTTCACGGTGCGGGTGGTGAAAGGCTGGTCCATCAACTGGCCGCGCGGCGAGGACGACGCCTTCATCTTCACCGTTGGCAACGCCCGCCCGCTCGATCAGGCCGCGCAACACGCGACCACCGAAATGCTGCGCTGGCTGATAAGCGACTATGGCCTGGACCTGATCGGGGCGAGCACACTGCTGGGCCAGTGTGTGCGCTACGACCTGGGCAATATGTACGACCCGGCCTACACGATGGTGTGCAAACTGCCGAAGGGATTGTTGCCGGGCCGGTAAAACAGGCATCCGACACCCTGAAGGTGGAAATAGATTCCCGGCGTCTTTCAGACTCCGGGAATCTATTTTCATCTCAAACCCGCCGGCGTAGTCGTCATGTCGTAGCGCCGGCCTGTGCGCGCCGACTCGATGGCTCCGCACAGCATCTCGTTGATATGCCGGCCCCACTCCACATTCAGCAGCGGGTCGCGGTCGCGCAAAATGCAGTCGATCCAGTGGCGCGTGGATTCGTGATAATAGTTGAAGCCGCCCGGAACCGGCTGAGGCCATTTGGCCCTGCTGAAATCGCCGCGCGCCGGTATGCGATACCAGCCGTCCGCATCGACATGCGGCAACAGCTCGCGCCGGCTGGAGATGATGGCGGCAAATCCGCCCTGCCCCATGAACAGATTGCCCGCCGTGCCATACACGTGCAAGCCGCCCATAAAGCCCTTCGGCACAGGATGAAAAGGCCGTCCGACATGGAAGACGCCGAGCGCGCCGCTGTCCATCTCGTACAGGCTGAACACATTGTCCGGCGCGCCCATCGTCACGCGCTCGGTACGGGGCAGATTGAGCACCACGTCCCAGTAATTCGTCTGGGTCGGGTCAGTCGCCTGGGCGAGAAAGCGGTCGTACTCCGTTTCTGGAACGATCCAGCGATCGGGCACGGAGATCTTCGCCATCCCCGTCACCGACTTGCACGGGCCGAGCAGGGTAACAATCTCGCTGGGCGCGTAGGGGAAATCGAACAACATCCCGCCGCTGTCGGCGCTGAAGAACGCGCCCAGGCCATACGGGTTGCCGCCCAGCGAGGGATGGTAGTGATCCATCGAGCCGGGGATATACGTGAACCAGTACGGGTCGCCCAGCGCGCCTTTGTCCAACAGAGCGCGCAGTTCGCGGTATTCCGGCTGCAAAGGTGAGCTGGCGCTCGGCTCGATCAGCGCCTTGACGCCGGCCTTGCGAACCGCATCGACGATGGCGTTGGTGTCGGCCATCGTCAGGGCCATGGGCTTCTGCAACAGGACGTGCTTGCCGGCTTCGGCAGCGGCCAGCGTGAATGCAACATGCGTGCCGGGGCCAGTGAGGATCAACACCGCTTCGATGTCCGCGCGGCGGATCATCTCGTAATAGTCCTGGTACTGCTCGCGGGCGCCGAACAGACGGACGCAGGCCGCCGTGCGGGCCGGGTTCACATCGCACACGGCTGCCAGATCGGCCTCCGCCATACTCATCAGGCAGGGCAGGTAGTACGCGGTGGCGACGACACCGCACCCCACGACGCCCACTTTCACCTTACGCGCTGGTTTCGCTGACATGGGTCATCCTTCCCGGAGAATCCCGGAGTCTTTCAGACTCCGGGGTTCTCTGGATTCTGTTTTAGGAAACGGCCGGCCTCAAGGCAATGGCGCGCCGCGCGCCGTGACAAACAGATCGCACCACGCTTCGCGGCTCAAGGTCAGCGCGTCGGCGGCGCAGAAGGCGGCGATGCGCGCTGGCTCGACCGCGCCGATGATGGAGGGTGATCCCCTGCTCGACCGCAGCCATCACGGCGCGAGTGGCGCGGGCGCGCTCATCGCTCGTGATGGGATTGCGCTCCCACCGGCCGCCAATCTTCATGCAGCCATACGCAACGCGGGTCACTTCCAGGTTGGCGCGCGGAATGCGATACGTTTTCACAGCATATGCCTCCGGCGCAAGTCTACTCAATCTCAGGGGAACAGAGAGTTTGCAGCGCCCGCGCCACAGGGCGCATAAAAGCCCGCGCGCGGACGCGGGCCTTCAGCCAAAGCGGTGAGATGACGCGGGATTGCGATTACAGCTTGCCGAATAGCCTGACAAAGCCGCGATGCAAGGCATGGAATCCGCGCACCGGCTGGGCGTACATCAGGATGCACTTGCCGGTGACAAGATTCAAGCCCAGTTCGCGCCCGGCGGCAAGCGTATCCGCCGACTCAGCGCCCTGTTGCAGCCACACATTCCTGATGCCGGCGGCAGCCGCGTCGCGCAGCACCGGCGCGGCCTTTTGAGGCGGAACAGTCACCAGCACGCCATCGACTTTGCCTTTCAGCGCAGCCAGGTTTGGATAGCACGGCGCGCCCGAGATCTCCTGCGCTTCGGGATGCACCGCGAACACCTGATACCCGCGCGCTTCCAGCTCGGTGTACGCCATGTTGCCAAACTTCCTGCCACTGCGCGACACACCGACCACGGCAATGCGCTTGCCGCCCACGAAATCCAGTACGGCCTGATCCATGTGTGTTTCTCCTGTTGCTGGCGAACCTGCGTGCGCGTTGTCATTATCCTCCCGCAGGTTCAACAACCTGCGCGAGGCACAATCAGATTTTAGCCGCGATCACCGCGCCGGCATGGGTCGCGGGAACGACGCGGGTTCCGCCGAAATACCGACACGCAGGCCGGCTCATGCTTCGGGGTCGGGGTTCCACCAGCACGGCCCCTTGTCGCGGCGCGCATCCACCGCCCGGCGCCGAATGTCCTCCATCTGCGCCGGGGACAGGGGGGCGAAGGATGCAGCCGCCGCAAAGGCGGCATCCTGCTCGTTGGGGAAGCTCAAGCCCAGCAGCGCCACATCGGGATCGAGCGTCAGAGTGTAGTGCAAGCACTCACTGACGCTGAGCCGGGGCAGCGCCGCTTCGAGCGCGTCGGCCCCGCCGGATGACAGCTTGCCGCGCGGCCGGCGTTGCAGGGGCTGGTTATAGCCGGCTGTGTCGCCCAGCAACTTGCCGGCGCCAAACGTCTTGAAGCACACCGTCCCCACCCCGCGCGCTTTGGCCAGTGGCAGGATGTCGGTGATGTAGCGCGCATCCACAAACGGGCCGACGGGGAACATGACGAGGTCGCACAGGCCGGCCTCGATGGCTGCGCGCAGCACGTCGGGATGATGCGACGAAATACCGCCGAAGCGCGTCTTGCCGGCGCGGATGCAGTCTTTCAGTTGATCGAAGCCGGCGCCGGACTGCGTTAGCCGGCTGAACGTCTCCAGCGACGACAGGCCGTGGAACACGAAGGCGTCGGTATAGTCCAGTTGCAGCCGGTTCAGCGACGCCTCGATCTGCGGCGCAACCGGCGCTTCCAGGTCGTCGATCTTAGAGATGACAAACATGCGGTCGCGCGCGCCTTGCACGGCGCGACCCACAATCTCTTCTGAGTAGCCCTGCTCGTAGCCGGGGGCGGTGTCGATCAGGTTGAGGCCGGCGTCGATGGCGCGGCGGGCGGTCGCCACCAGCGTGTCGAGCGGCAGGGCGCGGTCGGCCAGATCGCCGATGCCGAGTTGTGTGGCGATGAAGCCGGTGCGCCCCAGCGCGCGGCGGGGATGAAATTGTGTCATCTCTACTCCTCCAGGCACTGACGTCGCCTGAGCTCGCGCTCAGTGGGAGCGCCTCACTCAACAAACGTCCAAACGGAATCACCTTTGCCAGACAACAACGCCCGCCACTCGACAAAGCCGCAGAACGGGATCATGCCGAGGTGAGTGAGAAAGAACACGAGCCGATTACCGGGCCAGACTGGCAATATGGGCGTGAACCCAACCCGGCCCGGCGCGTTCTCTTCGTGGCCGGCGCACACATCGCGGGTCTCGTCGGCGATGCGCATGCGCAGCCAGGTGTGGCCCATCGTCCAGTCGGGTCTGCGATCCACGCGCACTTTCAATGAGTGAACCGCCTGAGTGTCGAAACCAGGCCGGTCGAGCACCTGCTCGAGAGCGAGACTGTATTGCGTGCAATAGCCCATGCCGTGCTCGAAGGCGCGCGCCGGCGTATCCCACCAGTTGCGGGTCGAGTAGACGCCAAACTGGCGCGCGACGAGGCGCTGGGCAAATGCAACGAGATCCCAGCCCGCCAGGCCGCTGCGCCGACAGGCTGCCACGGCATCGTCGATGGTGGTGATGCCATCAACCGACACGCGCAGGCAGCCGCGCAGCGCCAGCTTCAGTGTGCCTGGCAACGCCAGGGCGCCCAAGCCCGCAGCAGTTGCGACCGCAACACGCACCCAGTCTTCTGCGATTTGGCATCAAGGATATCCCCTGGCTCTCGCCGGGCGCCGGCCTATGCTTGCGCCGCGTCTTGCGCCGCGTCTTGCGCCGCGTCTTGCGCCGGCTCAGCCGGATACTCCAGCCCGCCTTTCACCAGCCGGTTGGACAAGAACAGGAGCGCCACGCCCGCGCACAACAAAGCAATCATGAGCAGGAAAGGCAGTATACGATTCCACTCCGACAACTGGCCGGCAATCCATCCGAACGGCGAGGTGAGCACGATCATCACCACGTACAGAATGGCCAGAATGCGGGCGCGCTCTTTCGGGTCGATGGCCGTGATAACCAGCTTGTCGACCAGCGTCGTCGCCGCCGGTGTGGCGAACGCTTCCAGCGCAGTGACAGCGAGCAGGATCGCGTAATCGCCCGGCGGCGCGGCAATCAGAAACACCTGGCTCACCGTCAGCCCCAGCATGCCCCAGATCAGCGGCGCGCGCACATCCATCCTGTTGAGCCGGGGCATGACCGTGAAGTAGAACACCAGCATGACGATCGACCGCGCAAAGGTGAAGATCACCAGGTGCTCGGCCGGGATCAGCAGCGTCTCGGTGACGAGGATGGACCAGAACGTTCCCTTCACCGTCCAGACGATGTTGAGCAGAATCATCAACACAGCGGCGAAGACCGTGGCCGGCATGCGCAGGATTTGCCGCAGCACTTCGGGATACTCGCGCAACATGCCCAGCCACGGTTGATGCCGGGTCTCCGCCATGCGCGCCACGCCGCGCTGCGTCTCGGTCACCATGTTGTTCATGATGAGAAACTTGGCGGTCATCATCACAAAGGAGAGCAGGTACAGGCCGCGCATGGTCGGCACGAGCGAGAACCGGTCGATCAGCACGCCGGTGACAGGCGAGACAAACGCCGCGACCAGGCCGGCGATGTAGATGAGCGAGTACACATCGATGAGCAGCTTTGGGTCGGTGTCTTCGACCAGCAGGCACGTCCACGAGTTGGCCGACACGCGCCAGATGCTGTTGAAGATGGCGGCCACCAGGAAATAATTGAAGTCCTGCGCGGCAGCCCAGATCAGGCACGGGATGCTCCACGAGATGAGGTCGGACACGAGCGTTGTGCGCTTGCGCCCGAACTTGTCGGTGATGGCGCCGCTGACGGCGGTCCAGAACACTTGCAGCAGCAGGCCGATGCTGGTCAACAGGCCGATCTGGCTGTCGGCCAGGCCGAGCGACAGCATATAGACCGACACATAGGGCGCGTAGAGATTGAACGGGATGCCCCACAGGGGCTCGGTCAGCACGCAGCCGCGCACATTGCCGCGCAGGCTTTTGAGCGTCGAGATCAGCGGGTGGTTGGTCAACGAATTCCTCTGGCGATGTTATAGCTGAGATGACAGAGCACAGAGAACAGAGCACAGATTACAGATGGCAGCGAGCGCGATCGGTCGGAGGGATACAATCCATCAGTGACCGGCATGGCGCCAAAAGACACCGCCTGACGCCATCATCCTGGGCGCCGGCATCTCAGACAAAGGCGCAAACGCGCCAGGAGATTCACATGTCATTCCACCCGCACACCGTCATCGAGCCGTTTCGCATCAAAACCGTCGAGCCGATCCGGCGCGCCACACGCGATGAGCGCGAGGCAGCGCTGAAAGCCGCCGGCTACAACCTGTTTCTGCTGAAGGCGGAAGATGTGCTGATCGACCTGCTCACCGACTCCGGCACCGGCGCCATGTCGTCGGCGCAATGGGGCGGCATGATGCAGGGCGATGAATCCTACGCCGGCGCGAAGTCGTTCTACCGTTTCGAGGCCGCCGTGCGCGAGATCACCGGCTTCAGGCACGTCATCCCTACCCACCAGGGCCGCGCCGCCGAGCGCATCCTGTTTGGCTCCATGCTGAAGCCGGGCGACATCGTGCCCAATAACACGCACTTCGACACCACACGCGCCAACGTCGAATATCGCGGCGCGACGGCGCTCGACATCCCCGTGGCCGAGGGACGCCAGCCGGCGCTCATTCACCCCTTCAAAGGCAACATCGACCTGCCGGCGCTGGAGCGCGCCATCACCGACAATCCGGGGCGCGTGCCGCTGGCGATGATCACCGTCACCAACAACTCTGGCGGCGGCCAACCCGTAAGCATGGCCAACATCCGTGCCGCCAGCGACATCTGTCACAAGCATGGCGTGCCATTTTTCATCGACGCCTGCCGCTTCGCGGAGAACGCCTGGTTCATCAAGATGCGCGAGCCGGGCTATGCCGGCAAGTCGCCGCTGGAGATCGCGCAGGAAATGTTCCGCTGCGCCGACGGCTGCACCATGAGCGCCAAGAAAGACGGCCTGGCGAACATCGGCGGATTTCTGGCGCTCAACGATGACGATCTGGCCCAACGCTGCCGCAACATGCTCATCCTGACCGAGGGTTTCCCCACCTATGGCGGACTGGCCGGCTATGACCTGGAAGCCATTGCAGTCGGGTTGAAGGAGGCGCTGGACGAGGATTACCTGCGCTATCGCATCCGCTCGGTGGAGTACCTGGGCGAAAAGCTGACCGCCGCCGGCATCCCGATCGTGCAGCCGCCGGGCGGACACGCGATCTACCTGGACGCCAAAGCGATGTTGCCGCACATCCCGCAGTCCGAGTACCCGGCCTGGGCGCTGTCGCTGGCGCTGTATCTGGAGGGCGGCGTGCGCTCGGTGGAGATTGGCTCGGTGATGTTTGGCCGGCAGCCCGACGGCAGCGAGCAGCCGGCGGCGATGGAACTGGTGCGGCTGGCGTTCCCGCGCCGGGTGTACACGCAAAGCCATGTGGACTACCTGGCCGAAGTGCTGCTGTATGTGAACAGCATCAAGGATCGCGTGCGCGGGGTGCGGATGGTGGAGGCGCCGGCGACGCTGCGCCACTTCAGCGCGCGCATGGCGCCGGCGCACGGGGCAGTGATTGTGTAGCGCCGTTCTCAGCGCAGCATACTACCGGGCGGCCTTGCTCGGCTGCGACAATCAAGACAAGCAGTCTACTGGCGCCGGGCATGCGCAAATGATGTTCAACCCCGGCTTGACAATCGCTTCAGCCGGCAGCTCGGCGCTGCCCGGATTCATCTCCATATCTGAGACGAGGCTTTCTCCAGAAGACACGGCTGCGCGCTCTCGCGCGCGTTCGAGTATTGCAGCGGGAGCGTTTTCCTGAGGAATGTCAGCGGGTCGTAATTCGTCCACAAAACCTCCTGACGCATCGCTTTGGATGAGTGAATGGGCTTGACGGGCGCCTCGGTGCGATGCCAGTCTGCGTACAACTCGTTGAACAGCGGCGAATCATAGCCGGACAAGGCGACCTTCCCTCGCGCGCGACGCAGAATCGCCGCCAGGTCTCGATGCGCCTGGTCGGACATCTCGCAAGCGTAGGCCTTCACATCTGCGCGCGAATCGTGCGGATAAGGCGGGTCGCAATAGAAAAGCGTGTCCGGCGAGTCATAGCGTTGAATGACTTCTGCCGCCGGCGCGTGTTCGATCTGCACGCGCAGCAGGCGTTGAGCGATGGCAGGCAGGTCTTCAACACTGCCCAGCCAGCGCGACACAGCCCCCGCCATGCCGGCGCGTGAGGTCAACACACAATGCGCCCAGCGCCCGACCGAGGCAGTCTGAGCCAGGCCCGTGCGCACCTGGCGCGCGCGCACGAAGAATCGCCGGGCGCGCTCAATGTCACTCAGGTCAGGGGATGGTTCAGAGCACGCAATCTCGAGCTCCTCGCGCGAAAACGGCGTCAGCCCGATTGCGCGTATCAACTCATCCGGCTGCTCGCGCAACACCCGAAAGAACAACACGACATCGCCGTACACGTCGTTGTAGGTTTCCACCGGCGACGGCTTCCGGTTCAGCAGCACTGCCGCCGACCCACCGAATGGCTCACAATAGTGAGTGGTCTCAGGCAGCAACGGCAACAGCCAGTCCAGATGACTGAACTTGCCTCCATACCAGCCAAACGCAATCAGCTTACCCATCGTTGAATGCTATTATCCCCTGTTGAGAGCAACCTATGACCACTTGCTATGACCTGCCGCGCCGCGAGATCGTCGCGCGCGCCATTCGCTTTCAAACACCGCCGCGCCTGCCCTTCGATCTGCCTGAGCCGTATGGCACAGACATCGCCTGACCGGCGCGTTCAACAGGCTCAGGCAACGCAAGCGCCGAACGAAAGAGTGGTTCTGATCCACAATGGGCGCACTGAAACTAAGGAGGATGATGAGCGCGCCCAAACGACAACTCAAGATGCGCCGGCCCGATCTGCTCGACCTGCCGGCGCTCGCTATCAGCCCCGGCTACGTCCTGCGCACCTGGCTGCCGGGCGACGAACAAGCCTGGGCCGATATCATAAACACCGGCATCGGCGAGGGCTGGACGGTCGATCTGGTGCGGGAGAAGTTTTCGACCCTGCCCCAGTTCACGCCCGACGCAGTGTTCTTCGCCACGCGCGACGGCCAGCCGGTTGGCACGGCCACAGCCTGGCGCGTGCCGGCAACCGAAACCCGGCAGGGCTACGTGCACATGGTGTGCGTGCTGCCAGAGCATCGCGGACACAACCTGGGCTACCTGACGACACTGGCCACATTGCACTGGTTCAAGCAGCACGGTTTCAGCCACGCCGTTCTGGAAACAGATGACTTCCGCCTGCCGGCGATCAAAGCCTACCTGCGTCTGGGTTTCGCGCCGGCCATCGAGCCGGGCGACGACGAAATGCATCAACGGTGGGACAAAATCATGCGCGCGCTGAATCAAACAAGCGGCGCGTAAAGCGCGTTGCGTATCACGTGCTGCGTATTGAGTGTTGCGTATCCGGGCTCCGTGCGCCCGACTGGGTTTGCTCCAGGCGCTACGAAATGCGCAATACGCAATACGCAATACGAAATACGCAATACGCAATACGCAATACGAGACACGCCCCCTCGCCTTCAGCGGGGAACAACATTGACCGCGCGCAGGATAGTCGCGCCGGGGTAGCAATCGATGGCGGTGACACTGCCCAGGTCGATGCGCCAGCGCCAATGATCGCGCAGCGGCACGCCGGTGAGCATACACAGCACAACCTGAATGGGCGTGGCGTGCGTGACCACGATCACGCGCTGCCTGGGATGCGCATATCCCAGCCGGCGCCAGGCAGTCATCACCCGCTCGGCCATGTCGGCCAGCGACTCGCCCTGCGCCGGCGCATGGTTGAGCGCGTCGGCGAAGCGGTTGGCGGCGTCCTGTGGGTAACGTTGCATCACCTCGGCATACGTCAAACCCTCCCACAGGCCATGCGACCCCTCGCGCCAGTCCTCGTTGGCGAGGCAGGGCAGCTTGCGCGCGCCAACAATCGCGCGCGCGACGGATTCGGCGCGGCTCAATCCGCTGTGAATGACGGCGTCCACTTTGCGGCCGGCGAAATATGAGGCCAGCGCGCGCGCCTGCCGCCGGCCATAGTCGGTCAGCGGACGGTCGGTATGACTTTGGTACCGGCCGGCCAGATTCCAGTCGGTCTGGCCGTGCCGCACCAGCCAGACGCTGCGTGGGATGTTCATCATCTGCTGGCATTCTATACTCTGGCCGACATGGCAATACAAGTAGCTGCGCACTGGCTGGCGCTGATCGCGTTCACGGCGCTGGCCGGCGGCATAATCGTTTCGCTGATCGTGATGCGGTCGGCGGCGGCCCGGCCACTCGTCGAAGCGGTTGCTGCGGCGCGGCGGCGCTGGCTGGCCGGCTGGCTGCTGGCCGGCGCGGTTGCCAGCGCGCTGGCCTGGCTGACTGCGCCGGCTGTGTTTGAAGATGCCCGCGCCGGCTGGCTGCTGGCTGCGCGGCTGGCCTTGTTGAGCGCAATGGCATGGGCTGTCTGGCGACGCAGGGAAACGGGCGCATGGATCGTTGCGCCGGCTCTGGGGCTGCTGCTCACGCAGAGCCTGCTGAGCCGCAGCGCAGCCCTGCCCGATTGGATCGGACACACGTTAAACGACTGGTTCCACATGACCCTGACGGCGCTGTGGCTGGGCGGTGTCGCTCTGCTGGCGTTCGTTGTGATCCCGGCGGTCGCGCAGAGGCCGGCCCTGCTGGGGGCGTTTTCACACGTTGTGGATCGCTTCTCGCCGCTGGCGATGTTCTGTGTGCTCGGGCTGGGCATCAGCGGCGTCATTCAGGCCGGCGCATTCGTGCGCGACCTGAGCGCGCTGATCGAAACGGACTATGGCCGGGCGCTCTCGGCTAAACTGGTGGTTGCCGTTGCGCTGGTTGGATTCGGCGCGCTGCATCAACAGGTGATTGCGCCCCGCCTGCGCCTGTGGCAATTTAAAGCCGGCCAACTTCAGGCAGAACGGGCAACCTTGCGCTTTAGAATCAGCTTATACGCCGAGGTCGCAGCAAGCATGATCCTGCTGCTGTTTGTGGCGATGATGAAGAGTCGTCAGTAGTCAGTAGTCAGTCGTCAGTAGTCAGTCGTCAGTCGTCAGTAGTCAGTAGTCAGTAGTCAGTCGTCAGTCGTCAGATTAGAGAAGGGCGTCAATCGTCAATCGTCAATCGGTCAATCGGCAATGGCTCAATCGGCAATGGCTCAATCGTCAATCGGCATCTCACTCCCGCGCATTGATGCGCGCGCGAAAGTCACCGGCGAGGCGCTGTACCCCGGCGACATCAACCTGCCCGGCCAGGCATACGCCAAAGTGTTATGGGCCAAACGCCCGCACGCGCGGGTGCGCGTCATCGACACCCGCGCCGCCGAGGCTGTGCCCGGCGTGCTGGCGATCTTCACCGGCGACGATGTGCCGGTCAACGAGTACGGCTTGATCGCGTTCGACGCGCCGGTATTGATTCGGCCAGAGTTCAGATATCGGCTTTCAGAAGTCAGAAGCCCGGAAGCAGAGATTACAGCGCAAAGCGCCGCGCAGTCGTCAATCGTCAATCACTCAATCGTCAATTCCACAATCCAAAATCCCAAATCCCAAAATTCAAAATCGTTCGACGGGGTTGTGCGGCATGTGGGGGAGAAGGTGGCGCTGATAGTAGCTGAGACAGAACAGATCGCAGCGCAGGCGCGCGACCTGATCCGCGTGGAATACGAAGACCTGCCGGCTGTCACCTCGATGCGCGAGGCGATTGAGCCGGGCGCGCCGCAGGTGCATCCGCACTATTCGGGCAACGTGATCAAAAAATACCGCGTGCGCAAAGGGGATGTGGAGGCCGGCTTCGCGCAGGCCGATGTCATCATCGAGGACACCTACTTCACCGGCGCGCAGGAACACGCCTACCTGCAACCAGAGGCCGGGCTGGGCTACATCGACGAGCAGGGCCGGGTGACAGTGATGGTGGCCGGCCAGTGGACGCACGAGGATCAACAGCAGATCGCCCATGCGCTCGATTTGCCGGTTGATCAGGTGCGCGTGATCTACCCGGCCATCGGCGGCGCGTTTGGCGGGCGCGAGGACATGAGCGTGCAGGTCATCCTGGCGCTGGCGGCGTGGAGGTTGCGCCGGCCGGTGAAGATCATCTGGTCGCGCGAGGAAAGCATCATCGGCCATCACAAGCGCCATCCGATGTGGTTCCACGCCAGGCTCGGCGCGAAGCGCGACGGCACGCTGGTCGCGGCGCAGGTGGAATTGATATCCGACGCCGGCCCCTATGCCTACACCAGCGCGAAAGTGCTGGGCAATGCAACGGTGATGGCCGTCGGCCCCTATGACATCCCAAACGTGGCGATCGACGCGCAGACGGTGGTCACCAACAATCTGCCCACCGGCGCTTTTCGCGGCTTCGGCGCGCCGCAGTCGCTCTTTGTGGCCGAGACGCAGATGAACAAGTTGGCCGCCGCGCTGAAGATGGACCCGGTCGAACTGCGCTTGAAGAACGCGCTGCGCGACGGCAGTCTGACCGTAAACAACACGCCCATTCGACCCGGCTGCACAATCCGCGATGTGATTCAACAGTGCGCCGCGCGCGCTCAATCCAATCCCAAATCCAAAATCGAAAATCCAAAATCGAAGATCGGGCGCGGCTTTGCCTGCGGGCACAAGAACGTGGGCTTCTCATTCGGCGCGCCGGAGAGCTGCGAGGCTGCGGTCGAATTACACGGCGGCAGAGAAATCGAGCGCGCGGTGGTGTATCACGCCGGCGCCGATTGCGGGCAAGGCGCGCACACCGCGTTTGTTCAGATTGCGGCTCATGCGTTGGGGCTGCCGGTGGAGAAGATCGAACTTGTCGCCAGCGACACAGCCAGCAGCGGCAACAGCGGCTCGGCCTCAGCTTCGCGCATGACGTTCATGGCCTCGCACGCCATCTTTGGGGCAGCGCACGCGGCGCTGGAAAAGTGGAAGGATGAGGAGCGCCCGGCGCGCGCGCACTACATCTATCGTCCCCCGCCCACCACCGCCATGGACCCTGACACCGGCGCAGCCGATCCCACGGTCAGCTATGGCTACGTGGCGCAAGGCGCCGAAGTCGAAGTGGACACAGAGACCGGCCAGGTGCGCGTGCTGCGCCTGGTGTGCGCCGATGACGTGGGCAGGGCAGTCAATCCGCAGCAGGTCGTCGGTCAAATCGAGGGCGGCGTCGTCATGGGCCTGGGCTGGACGGCGCTGGAGAACTTCGTGCAGCGCGACGGCCATGTGTTGACCGAACACCTCAGCACCTATCTGATCCCATCGGTCATGGATATCCCGGATGTGGTCGAGTCGGTGGTAGTGGAAAATCCCGACCCGCACGGGGCAATGGGGATTCGCGGCATGGCCGAGATGCCGTTGCTGGTGGTCGCGCCGGCAGTTGTGGCCGCCATTCACGACGCCACCGGCGTGTGGATCAACGAGTTGCCGGTGACGCCGGAGCGCCTGCTGAACGCGCTGGAGCAGGCCAACTCGGCGCGCTAACCCTTCCACATGGCGCTCGAACTGGTCATCGGGGTGGATGGCGGGCAGACCAGCACCAGGTGCGCGCTGGTCGCCTGCGACGGTCGTGTGCTGGCCTACGGGCGGGGAAGTGGCCTGCTACACCTGACTACAGCCGATGGACGGGCACGCCACACGTCAGCCTTGCGTGAGGCGTTCGAGTCGGCCTGGGCAGCAGCCGGGCTTGAGCCACAGCCGCTTGCAGCAGTGGGCCTGGGACTAAGCGGCGTGGAGAGCGATTCACCTGAAGCAGAGTTGGCGCGCCAGATTGTCGCCGGACTGGTTGAGACACGCGCCATCGTCGTGCGCAGCGACGCCTATGCTGCGCTCATCGGCGCGCACGGCGGCCGGCCGGGCATCATCGCCATCAGCGGCAGCGGCTCGCACGCGCTCGGGATGAACGCGGCAGGCGAACTGGCGCGCGCCGGCGGCTGGGGCTGGCTGCTGGGCGACGAGGGCAGCGCCCTGTGGATCGGGCGCAGCGGGCTGATGGCTGCCCTTCACGCATTCGACGGGACTGCCGAAGCGACGCTGCTCCAGACTATGATGATCGAGCACTTCAAGGCACAGGGGCCGCATGATGTCAAGCGGCGCGTGTACGAAGCGGATTTTGGCGCCAGAGGCTTTGCCGCCCTGGCGCCCCTGGTGTCACAGGCGGCGCAGCAGGGCGACACCATCGCGCAAAACATTTTGGCGCAGGCGGCCCAGGACCTGGCCGCGCAGGTGATGGCTGTGCAACGCCGGCTGGCGCTGCCGGCGGATGCGCCCATTGCGCCGGTAGGCGGCGCGTATGAGCACGTGCATGGTCTGCGGGCGGGATTCGCAAGCGCGCTGCGCGCGATGAACCCGCAAGCCAACATCGTCGATGCTCAATTGCCGCCGGCGCTTGGGGCTGCGCTGATTGCGCTTCGAGCGTGCGGCTGTCCGGCAACGATCCGGCTGGCTGCCACCGATTGACCAATACGCCGGTTGCACTACCCCTTGATCGCGCCCATGCGCACGCCTTCGAGAAAATACTTCTGAAACGCGAGAAAGAACGCGATCATCGGCAGCGCAGCCAACGCGGCGCCGGAGAAGATAACGCCCCAGTCGGTCATAAACTCGCCCTGCAGGTTGGCAACCCCGACAGTGAGCGTGTAGTTCTGCGCCTTGTTCAGCGCAATCAGCGGCCACAGAAAATCGTTCCAGGAGCGAACAAACGTGAAGATCGCCAGCGCAGCCACAGCCGGCTTGCACAGGGGCAGGATGATCTCCCGGAAGATGCGCAACTCTCCCGCGCCGTCCACGCGGGCCGCCTCTTCCAGTTCAGAGGGCAGCGTCTGGATGTACTGGCGCATCAGAAAGATGCCGAAAACCACAGCCGTGCCGGGCAGGATCACACCACCCAGTGTGTCGATCAGCCCGATACGCCGCGTGATGATGTACAACGGAACGAGCGTGACGTGGATCGGGATCATCAGCGTGCTGAGCAGAATCCAGAACAAGACATTTCGACCGGGGAAGCGACGCTTGGCAAAAGCATAGCCGGCCATGGTGTCAAAGACCACATGCCACGCCGTCACTGTCAGCGCGACGATCAGACTGTTGAGCATCCAGTTGGCGTAGTATTTTGTGCCGCCGAGCAGCCGCTGAAAGTTATCCAACCGGAACGCCGGCACAAGAATCGGCGTGAGCGGCGGTGTGCCTGAGATCGGCGTAAAGGCGTTGGCGAAGAGCCAGTACATGGGGAACAGCGCGATGACGGCGGTGACGATCAACACAACCATTGCGCCAACTTTGCCCCAGCGGATGCGCAGGGCTGCCCTGCGCCGGCTCAGTGGGATAGAGGTGACTGCCTGTTCCATTGGCGCTTCACCTGCCGGACGCGCGCGCCGGCCTGTTTAATACTCCACATCGCTGCGCAACACACGAAACTGCAAAACAGCGACTGCTGCGATCATCACAAACAAGACGAACGCCTGCGCCGAGGCCACGCCGAAGTTCAAGTCCTTGAAGCCGTTGTTGTAAATCTGCGTGACGATGGTCTGCGTGCTGTTGCCCACGCCGCTCGGCACCATCACGTAGATGCGCTCGAACACCTCGAAGCTGGCGATGGTGTAAATCACGACCAGATACAGGGTGGTGGACTTGATGAGCGGCACCGTGATGTGCCGCCAGCGATGAAAGGGGCCGGCGCCATCCAGTTCGGCGGCTTCGTAGTACTCGCGCGGGATGCTGCCGATGGCCGCGCTGAACAGCACCACTGCCGTTGCCGGCACGGTGAGCACCGCCGATAGCGTGACGCTGCCCAGCGCAATGTCGGGGTCAGACAGCCAGCGCACCGGCGCGAGGCCCACCAGGCGCAAGAGATAATTGGCAAAGCCCCACTGCGCGTTGAAGATATAGGCCCAGGTCAGGCCGATGATCAGCGCGCTGGTGACAGCCGGCAGGTAGTACGCCGCTCGAAAAAATGTGCGCAGCCGGTTACTCAGCGGCTGGATCAGGCTGGCCAGGATCAGCCCAACCAGAATGTTGGCCGTGACGGTGAACAACGTATAGATCAGCGTGTTGCGGATGGCGCTGACAAACACGCCGCTGAACTGGGTGAATGCCGTCACATAGTTCTTGTAAAACGGCGTCACCCAGGCGCCGCCGCGCACGAGGCTGTATTCCTGAAAGGAAATGACGAGCGCCCATACCACCGGCGCCAGCACAAACACCGCGAAGGTGAGCAGACTGGGCAGGATGAAGGCGTAACTCCAACCGTGCCTGCGGATGAATCGGCGCATCTCAAATCGAGAATTGAGAAAGGCGCGGCGATCGCCTTTTCTCAATTCTCAATCCTTCATGTGTTACTGCTCTGCAATGAGCGCGTTAGCCTCTGGCGCAATCTTCTTCATCGCTTCGGCCGGATCCGCTTTTCCGAAGATGATGTTCTGATACTCCGGGTGGAACAGGCGAGTGAGCTTCGGCCAGGCCGGCGTCAGCGGGGTAATCCACATGTAGTCCAGCATCGGCACGAACTGATCCAACGGCGGCGCAACGTTGACCGACCGGCGCGCCGCCGGCGCCAGATAGAAGCCGGTGGCTGCCGTCTCACTGGGCGGCACGTCTTCCTGCACTTCGGCGCTGGTCAGATAACGCGCCAGGTCCATCGCGGCCTGTTCTTTCACTTTGTCGCTGGTAGCGGCCACGGCGATCACGCCGATAGCGCCCACGGTCAGGCGGTTGCCGTTGACGCTGGGCAGCGGATAGATGGCAAAGTTGATTTTGTCCGCCTTGAGCTGCGGGCTGAAGCCGGTGGCGTCCACGATCATGCCGTATTGCTTGTTCTTGAAGCCGCCCTTCACGTCCGAATCCTTCTGCGAGCCAAAGTCCGGCGGTGTGACCTTGTGCGTCAGCGCCAGGTTGGCGAAACGCTTCAGGCCGGCAGCCGCTTTCTCGTTGTCGAAGCCGAACTTGCCGTCCACGATCGGGCGCGCAGCCGGGTCTTCGTTCATCCACAGCCCCCAGGTGTTGATCACGCCGGGGTCGATAAAGCCGCTGAAGCCATACACCTGCTCGCCGTTGGCGCGCTGGAAGGTGAGCTTGCTGGCCGTTTCAACAAACTGATCCCACGTCCAGTCCTTCGACGGCAGGTCCACGCCCGCCTCCTGGAAAACATCCAGATTCAGGTAGATGCCCATCGGCACGACCCACAACGGCCAGGCATACGCTTTGCCATCCTTGAGTCGCACAGCATCCAGCGTATTGGGCAGAATGTCGGCCTTGTCGGCGTCGGTGAGGTAGTCGTCAATCGGCGCGATCAGGTCATCCTTCACAAACGCAGGCAGCCGGTCGGAAGGCAAGCGCAGCACGTCGATGCCCTGGCCGCTCTGCAGGGCAGTGGTGAGCTTGGTGAACCCTTCGTCGTTGGGCGGATAGCCGGTGATCTCAACATTAATATCAGGGTTATCGGCCTCAAACTGGGCAATTGCCAGGTCGAATGGATTGGCGAACTGGTTGCCGGGCGTGTAGCCCAGCACCCACAGGTTTAATGTTCCCTTGTAGCCGCTGGCGCTCTTGCGCAGGCCGCCTTTGGGGCTGGCAGCCGGAATCGGCGCAGGCGCAGGGGTGTCGGTCGCTGCCGGCTGCGCCGGGGCCTGAGGCGGCGCCGCAGGTGGCGCAGCGCACGCCCCTGCCAGCAAAGCGACCACGGCTGTCAGGCTCATGATGGATGCGCGCTTGCTCATTGATCTGCACTCCTTTTCTCTCAACTCTTGAACATTCCTCTTTGCGATGATGCCGCTTTGTCCTCAAACAAACCAGCTTTTGACTGGCTCAGCGTTGATTGACGGCGCGATGGCAATTCAACGCTAAGCTCGGCGTAGAACACATACTTGTCACCTCGATAGTAAGACTCGACAGTTTCAAACGGATCGTCATTTTGGGAGTATGTGGTGCGATACAAGCGCAAGACCGGCCTGCCTTTCGCAATCCCCAGCAGCTTAGCCTCACCTGTCGGACACGGAACTGCCTCAAGCTGCTGCTCGGCTCGCGTTGGCGTCACGTGGTATTTCTGCGCCAACAACTGGTACAGCGACTGGTTGGACAAGTCCTCGTTCAGGATACCGCGACATAGCTTTTCGCTCAGGTGCGCGGTCTCGACGGCCACCGGCTCGCCGCTGGCCATGCGCAGTCGCTGCAACACAATCACGTTGCGATGCTGAGCATCCAGCCGGAGGCGATGCGCCACCGGCGCTGTTGCCCGCGTCAGCGCCAGACGCAATACAACCGAGCCGGGCTTCTGGCCGCGCGCCTGCATGTCCTGTGTGAAACCGGTGAGGCGCGTCAGGTGCTGCGCAATGCGGGGCGGCGCAATGAAGGTGCCACGCCCCTGGTCACGCACCAATCGGCCCTCCATCTCCAACTCTGCCAACGCCTGGCGCACGGTGATGCGGCTGATGCGGAACTGCTCGCACAATTCGCGCTCCGAGGGCAGTTGCATGCCTGGCTGCCACTGGCCGGACTCTATGCGCGACAGAATCACCTCCTTCAACTGGCAATACAACGGCGTCGGATGCTGCTTGTCCAACACAGGAGATGTTTGCCAGGTGCTCATGATGTCATGACCAGTTGGCATTGTAAGGGGAAGTTGGCGCAAAGTCAACCCCACGCGATCAGGCGATCAGGCGTCAACCCATCCGGCGATGACTGGATTTACGCATACAGCAGACAGGCTTCGCGCCGGCGGCGAAAGTCGTCTTCCGCCGCCGGCCAGTCCGCGATGAGCGTCGCAACCGGCGCGCCGGCCTCGATCCCCGCGCGCACTGCGGCGTTGCCGATCAGCAAATCAAAATGCGGCGCGCGCCCCTCCCAGCTCGAGGTCAGGAAGGCAAATTGATCCGGCTGCGCAGCGCGACAGGCTGCGACGAAATACGCGCCCATGCGCACCGGCTGAAGCGCGTCGCGCGCCAACACGTGCGCCTGCGCACCCTGGCAGCGCTGGCCGGCGTGTTTGCCGGCGCTGGGAATGAAATGCGCGGGCCGAAAACGAATCCCCGGCAAACCCGGCGCGTTCAGGGCCTGCGCCAGCTTGTGCGCGTCCAGCCACGGCGCGCCGGCCACCTCAAACGGCAGCGCCGTGCCGCGCCCCTCCGAGAGATTCGTGCCCTCAATCAGGCACAGGCCGGGGTACAGGACGGCGGTCGTAATATGCGGCATCGCCGGCGATGGAGGCGCCCATGGCAGGCCGGTCTCGTCGAACCACATGGCGCGCCGCCAACCCCGCATCGGTATCACGGTTAAATCGGCTTGCAGGTTGTGCTCCGCGTTCAGCCAGCGCGCCAGCTCGCCCATTGTCATGCCGTGGCGCACCGGCAACGAGGCAATGCCAACGAACGACTGAAAGCCCGGCTCCAGCAGCGGGCCTTCAACTGCCACACCGTTGATCGGGTTGGGGCGGTCCAACACGACAACCGGCATCCCAAACTGACCGGCGGCGCGCAACGTGTGGAACAGTGTGCTGACATAGGTGTAGAAACGCGCCCCCACATCCTGCATATCGAACACCAATACATCCAGGTCGGCCAGCATGGCCGGCGTCGGGCTGTGCGTCTCCCCGTACAGGCTGTGGATCGGGATGCCCAGGCGCGGATGGACGCTGTGAGCGATCGGGTCAGCATCGGCTGCTGCGCTCTCCAGGCCGTGCTCTGGGGCGAAGAGCGCCCTGAGCGCGACTCCAGCCTGAACCAGCGCATCAGGCGCAGCGTGTAGATCCGGCGTGACCGCTGCGGCGTGCGTGACCAGGCCAACGCGCCGGCCACGCAGGGCGGCGGCCTTTTCTTTGAGAAGCGAATGCAAACCGGTGATCACCATAGTGCCGCACTTATAACCCCGCTTGTGAAGCTTTACAATCGCGCTCATGCTGGTGCTTGGTCTCATGTCTGGCACGTCGGCGGACGGCGTGGACGCCGCGCTGGTTGAGCTGCGCGGCGCGCCGCCGCGCCTGCGTTGGCGATTGCTTCATCTAACCTCAATGCCCTACCCCGCCGATCTGCGCGCCGAACTGTTTGCCTGCTTTCGCCCGGAAACCGGCGCGGTGGATCGGTTATGCGCGCTGAATGTTGCGCTGGGTCGCGCCTTCGCAGACGCTGCGCAGGCGTGCATCCGCGCCGCCGGCCTGCGACCGAGCGATGTCGATCTGATCGGCAGCCATGGTCAAACCCTGTGGCATATCCCCGCCGGCGCGCGCGCTTCGACGTTGCAACTGGGCGAAGCGGCCGTCATCGCCGAAGCCACTGGCATCCCCGTCATCAGCAACTTTCGCGCGCGCGACATGGCTGCCGGCGGACAGGGCGCCCCGCTCGTCGCCTGCGTGGACACGCTGCTGTTCAGCGATGCTGCCCTCACGCGCACGGCGCTCAACATCGGCGGCATCGCCAACTTCACTTACCTGCCGGCCCGTGGCGCATCAGACACAAGCGCGCCGGGCATGAGGGACGCAGTCGAGCCATTCGCCTTCGACACCGGCCCCGGCAACATGCTGATTGACGACGCCGTGCGGCGCCTGACCGACGGCGCGCAAAGCTATGACCGGGATGGAGCGATTGCCGCACGCGGCCAGGCGCATGATGGCCTGCTGGCCGAACTGATGGCGCACCCCTACCTGGCACAGCGCCCTCCGAAGACCACCGGGCGCGAGGTGTTCGGCGCGCAATTTGGCGCGCAGGTCTGGGCGCGTGGCAGGGCGTTTGGCCTGAGCGGAGAAGACATCGTTGCCACACTGACCCTGTTCACAGCGACCTCGATCGCTCAGGCCCATCGCGCCTTCTTGCCCTGTCTCCCCGACGAGGTAATCGTTTCCGGCGGCGGCGCGCGCAACGCGACGTTAGTGCGCTTCCTGTCTCAGGCGCTTGCGCCGGCGCGCGTGCGCCTATCGGACGAACTCGGCATGCCGGCAGAAGCAAAAGAAGCGGTGGCCTTTGCTGTGCTGGCTTACGAGACATGGCACGGCCGGCCGGGCAACCTGCCGGCTGCAACCGGCGCGCGCCACGCTGTCGTATTGGGCCACATCACACCCGGCGCGCGCAACATCATGACGCGCAGCGAGCCTGCTCAGCAGGTTACGGAAGCGGTCAACCCCAACTCGCGCGAAATTGATCGCTTGAGCGCGCTGGACATCGTGGATGTCATTAACAAGGAAGATCGGCGCGTGGCCGAGGCGGTCGCCACACAGCGCGAGGCGCTGGCCCGGGCGATTGACGCCGTCGCCGAGCGAATGCGTCGGGGCGGCCGGCTGATCTACATCGGCGCCGGCACGTCGGGCCGGCTGGGGGTTCTGGATGCCAGCGAAATGCCGCCGACCTACAACGCCGCGCCGGGGCAAGTCATCGGGCTGATCGCCGGCGGGCCGGCAGCGCTGACCCAGGCTATAGAAGGCGCAGAAGACGACGCCGAACAGGGACGCGCCGATATCGCCGCCGTCGAGGTAAGCGCGCGCGATTGCGTGATGGGCATCGCTGCCAGCGGCCACACGCCCTATGTGCTGGGCGCGCTGGCCGAAGCCAGGGCGCGCGGCGCGCTCACCCTGGGCCTGACGTGCAACGCAGACACGCCGCTGCACCGCGCCGCCGACATTATCATCGCGCCGGTCGTCGGACCGGAGGTCATCAGCGGCTCCACGCGCATGAAAGCCGGCACGGCCACCAAACTCGCGCTGAATACACTCAGCACCGGCGTGATGGTCAGGCTGGGCAAGACCTTTGGCAACCTGATGGTCGATTTACAAGCGACGAACAACAAACTGCGCGCGCGGGCGCAGCGCATTGTGGCCCAGGCGTGCAATGTTTCGCTCGAAACAGCCGCGCGCCTGTTGGCGGAGTGCGACAGCGAGGTGAAAACTGCCATCGTGTCTCACCTGGCAGGGCTGACGCCAGAGCAGGCGCGGGCGCGGTTGCGGCAGGCGGATGGCATCGCGCGCAAGGCGATCGAACAGAGCTGAGTTCGCCCAGGCCGCGCTATCCCAGTTGCGTCAGCCGTTCCCGGAGCTGGTCGCGCTTCAGGCTGGCCTCGGCGAGTTTGGCGCGCTCTTTCTCAACCAGGCCCGCCGGCGCGCGCCGCGCAAAGTCGCCGTTCAGCAGTTCCTCGCTGCGGGCAATGGCTTTGTCGATCTCGGCCAGTTCGCCGGCCAGCCGCCTGCGCTCCTGATCGAGGTCGATCAGGCCGGACAGGGGCAGGTACACCGTCACTTCGCCCAGCGCGTAGGTGATGGCCTTGTCGTCCGGCGCCGGTGCATACTCGGCGATGGTCAGCGCGGCGGGGTCGACGCGCGCGAGGGTCACGATGGCTTCGCGCTGCGCCTCGAACGCGCCGGCCAGCTCGCCGGCGCTGATGACCGCCGGGATGCGCCTGCCTACATCGACGTTGTGTTCTGCGCGCGCGTTGCGAATGGCGCGGATCGCGTCCTGCAGGGCCGGCACAACCCGCAGCGCCTCATCTTCATCAGGATGATGGTCTGTCGGCGCGGCCTGTGGATACGGCGCCAGCATGAGCGCCGGCCACGACAGATCGGGCGCGCCGGGCATGTCGGCCGGCGTCGCCTGCTTGAGATGCTGCCACAGTTCCTCGGTCACAAACGGCATGAACGGATGCAGCAGGCGCAGGATGACATCGGTTGCCCAGGCCAGCGTAGCAACCGTCTCAGGCGACTTGTTCAGCTTGGACAACTCGATATACCAGTCGCAGAAGTCGCTCCACACGAACTCGTACAGTAACTTGCCGGCTTCGCCGTATTGATAGTCGTCCATCAGCCGGCGCGTCTCGGCGATCACCCGTTTCGCGCGCGCGCGAATCCATGCATTGATCATTGACGATTGCGGATTGACGATTGACGATTGAGCAATTGACGATTGAGCAATTGACGATTGTTGATTGTCAATTGACGAGATGTTCCGTGTTTCCGCGCCCTGCGCTCTGTCATCTATCGTCTGTCGTCTGTCATCTGCTGTCTGTCGTCTGTCGCCTGTTGTCTGTCGTCTGTTGTCAGCGAACGAGTCCACGCGCCCGATGACATAGCGCGTCGCGTTCCACAGCTTGTTGGCGAAGTTGCGCGCGCCCTCGATGCGCTCGACGCGCTTCCTGCCGTCCACAATCTTGACATCCATCCTGATATCGCCGCCCGGCGCGCCGGCTGTCACCAGATAAAACCGCAGCGCGTCCGTGCCGTAGGTCTCGATCATGTCGAGCGGGTCGACCAGCTTGTCCGGCCTGGACTTGGACATCTTCTGGCCGTCGGCGGTGCGAATCAGGCCGTGCAAATAGACCACGTTGAAGGGAGGCTGGCCGGTGAGTTCGAGGCCCAGCATCACCATGCGCGCCACCCAGAAGAAGAGGATGTCGTAGCCGGTTTCGAGCATGGTGGTCGGATAGTAGGCGCGCATGTCTGGCGTGTCATCCGGCCAGCCCAGCACGCTGAATGGCCACAGGCCGGACGAGAACCAGGTGTCCAGCACGTCGGAGTCCTGGACCAGCTTCACATCCAGCCCGTACACGGCGCGCGCCTGCTCATAGGCATCCTGCTCGTTGATCGCGCAGAACTGGGTTGGCAATTCGGCATCGCGGACGATGTCCGAGTTGCCGTCGCGCTGCCGGTCTTCCGTGACGCGGCGAACGCTCTCAGCATCCACGTACCAGATCGGAATCTGATGCCCCCACCACAACTGCCGGCTGATGCACCAGTCGCGGATGTTGTCAAGCCAGTGGAACCAGGTCTTCTCGAATCGCTCCGGCACGATGCGCACGCGCCCGTTGCGCACGGCGTCGGCGGCCATGGCGGCCATGTCTTTCATGTTGCAGAACCACTGCATGGAGATGCGCGGCTCGATAACGGCGCCGCTGCGCTGACCACGTCCCAGCCGCACGCGATAGTCCTCCACTTTGACCAGCAGCCCCTCCTTCTTCAGATCCTCCACAATGCGCTTGCGGCACTCGAAGCGATCCAGGCCGTGATAGGGGCCGGCGTTCTCGTTCATGCGCGCAGTCGGGTCCATCACTTCGACAAACGGCAGATGATGGCGCTTGCCCATCTCGTAGTCGGCGAAGTCGTGGGCCGGCGTGATCTTCACCGCGCCGGTGCCGAAGGCCATATCAACCGCCGCGTCGGCGATGACTGGAATGACCCGGCCAATCGCCGGCAGCACTGCCTGGCAGCCCAGTTTGTATTGATAGCGATCATCCTCCGGGTTGACCGCCACCGCCGTGTCGCCCAACAGCGTCTCGGGGCGCGTCGTCGCCACTGTGATCCACTCGGTCGCCCCCTCGGCCCATCGGCCACTGCCCCACTCGTGTTGCGGCCCCTCCCAGCGATTGGTTTGCAGCGGATAGCGGATCGTCCACAGGAAGCCAGGCTCCCCTTCGTCCTCGAACTCCACTTCCAGATCAGACACGCTGGTGAGCTGCGCCGGATCCCAGTTGATTATGCGCGTGTCGCGGTAGATCAAACCCTTGTCGTACAGATGTTTGAAGGCGGTCAGCACCGCCCGGCTCAGTCCCTCGTCGAGCGTGAAGCGCTCGCGGCTCCAGTCTGCAGAGATGCCCAGCTTCTTCTGCTGGCGCGTGATGATCTGGTGCGAATAGTCCTTCCAATCCCACACTTCCTGCAGGAATTCGCTGCGTGACATGTCCTGGCGACGCCGGCCTTCTCTGGCCAGTTTCTTTTCAACCACGCTCTGCGTGGCGATGCCGGCGTGATCGGTGCCGGGCACGTAGAGCGTGCGGGCGCCTTTCATGCGGTAATAGCGCGTCATCAGGTCTTCAATGGCTGAGGTAAGCGCGTGGCCCATGTGCAGCGTGCCGGTGACGTTGGGCGGCGGGATGGTGATGACGAACTTCGGCTCGTCATCGCGCAGGTAAAGCTGGGACTCCGGCTTGAAATAGCCGTTCTCCTCCCACCATCGGTACAGGCGGTCTTCCACAGACTGCGGGTCGTATGATTTGGGTAGTTGTGTCGCCATCTTTTCGATTTTGGATTTTGGATTTGGGATTTTGGATTTTGGATTGAAGAACACCTCCGACGAGGCCCATCTGCAATCCAAAATCAGAAATCCAAAATAAAAGCGCCCTGCTCATCCTTATTTCGGACGAGAAGGGCGCTGTGTTTCCAGTCGCGCTTCGCGCGGTGCCACCGAACTTTGCGCTCAGACGCAGCCGGCTGCGGCGCGCTGAACGCACACTCTGACGCGATAACGGGCTTACCCGGATCGAGCTAACACGGTTGAGCCGCGCTTCACCCGATCAACTCCCAGGCGACCTTCGGCGGCTGCTCTCCCGCGCGGACTCTCAGTCTGTCGATCCGCGCTCCCTGTTGGCGCTGCGCGCTGCCAGCGCTCTGAGCGCGCGCGCCGCCTACTCCTCTTGTTCGTCGTCGTTGCATGATTCAGTTGTGAGTGGAATTATAGTCGATTGCCGATTGACGATTGGCGGGTGAGCAGTGGCGCCGGCCTCAAAAGATGCGGATCAACTGCACTTCATCCGAGCCGAATCCACAGGCGCGATAAAATTCCTGCGCCCGCTCGCTGCCGCGCTTGGCATCCACAAGCAATTGCGACGCCCCGCGCTCGCGCGCCCGGCGCATCGCCACCTCGAACATGGCATAGCCCACGCCGCGCCGGCGAAAGCCGGGATCGACGACCAGCGCATCGAGCCAGGCGTGACTGTCGGTGAGGGTTCTGGCAAACGACAGCGCAAAGAAGGCAATCACCGGCCGATCTGGGTGATCGGCGTCAACGGCCTCGGCCACCCACACTTCCAGGTTGCTGTTGCTGCGCAGTTGCTCCATCACGCTGGCCTGCTTGCGGTCGTCCATATTTGCCTCGGCTGGAATCAGACGCATGAGTTGAACAATCGTCCCAAAATCAGCCGGCTGCGCGCGCCGGAAATTCAGCCACTTGTGGGCCGTGTCGTTCAAGTTGCCGACGGGCAACCCCAGCACGCTCTGCCAGCGCGCCACAACTTCGCGGTGTGTGCGGAAGCACAGGGGCGGGAAGTCGTCGGGGCGGAAGACCCGCGCGTCCTGCGCGTCATCGCCGGCGCGCAGGGTCGTGATGTCGTGCGGCCGGGCGCGGTAGAAAATGATCAGGCCGCTGCGCAGCGGCCCTTCGGGAAAGGAATAGACGCCGAACAGCTCCAGCAAATCCACGCGCAGGCCGGTTTCTTCGAGCGCCTCACGCAGCGCCGCCTGCTCAACCGTCTCGTCAGCCTCGATGAATCCTGAAGGCAACGCCCATTCCCCCACCCCCGGCGGATGGCCGCGCTGAACCAGCACCAGTCCGCCCTCGTGTTCGATCAGGATGCCGACACCAGGCACCGGGTTCTCGTACTGGACGTAACCGCAGGATGGGCACTGCCAACGCATCCGCCCGTCCAGTTGGGACTGTTGCATGGGCGAACCGCATTTCTGGCAAAACATGAGTTCATGGTCATTATAATGGCCCGGCAGGTTGAGGGTTGAAGGTTGGCAAGGTTGAGGGTTGAAGTGTGAGATCGCCGCGCGAGTCAAAGGGTTCAGAGCGCCCACCGACCGATCTGCGTCGGCTGCGGCGCGACACGAACCGGCGGCTGTTGGTGTTGGTATTGTTCGTGCTGGTGGCCGTAGGCGGGGGATTGATCGCGTTGTTGTACGGCGGGCCGGCGGCCATGCTGGGGATCGCCTGCCTGCTGGCAGGGGCCGGCGCGATTCTGGTTATCTGGCTGGCGCTGAGTCTGATCGGCAAGTGGGCAGGAGACGAGTAGCGACGATGGATCACTATCGGGGCGGTCGTGACTCAGTGGCGCGGATTGCGCAATCTGTATGGCGGACTGCCGGGCATGTTGCTGTGTTGCTGGCAGTGACGGCGTGTTCTGCCCTGCCCTTGCCGGGGCGCAGCGCGCAGCCCACCTCGCCTGTGCCCCTCGATCTGCCCAGCGCCACCCAGGCAAGATTGCGGGACTTCGACCTGGCAGTCAAGGATCTGCGCGAAAGGCACATCGACCCTCGCATTGTTGACGACGCATGGCTGGCCGAGGCGGCTGCGTTTCGCCGCAGCATCATCGATGGCATCGAAAACGACGCCTATCTGGCCGGCTTCCAACGCCTGCTGGCAAAGCTGGGCGATCCGGCCATCGCGCTGCGCCCGCTGCCATCGAATGACGGGCCTGCAAGCGCGTCATTCACCGGCATCGGCGTGGTGGTCGGCGCGCCGCAGGCGGGCAAAGACAGGCTGGTGGTGCTGACGGTGTACGCGGGTTCGCCGGCGGAAAAGGCCGGCATCAGGCCGCACGATGTCATTCTGGCCGTGGGTGGAGAGCCGGTCAACAGTGACGACTGGCAAACGACAATCGGCCGCATTCGAGGGCCGGCCGGGACTACGGTCACACTAACCGTGCGGTCGCCGGGAGAGGTTGCGCGCGAGGTGGTCGCGCGACGAGGGCCCATCACACCCAACAGACAATCGCTGATCGAGCGCGTGCCGGGAACCAACATTGGCTATCTGGCGCCGGGGCAGGGCAGCGCCGAAGATTTGCCAATTGAGCTGGCGCGCGGACTGCGCGACCTTGCCAGCGACAAGACGCCAGACGGCATCATTCTGGACCTGCGCACTGTGCAGGAACCGTCATTCCCCATCATCTCCATGCTCAGCCTTTTCGCAAACGGCGCAGCAGGAACCCGGCATTCTCGCAGCGGCCAGCAGCGGATCGAGGTCAGGGGCAGGCAAATCGACGGTTCACAGGACCTGCCGCTGGTGATTCTGATCGGAGATCAGACACAGGGGCCGGCGATCTCATTTGCCGCCATGTTGCAGGATCTGGGCCGGGCAAGACTGGTCGGCGCAAAGACATCGCCGGCCGTGGCGGAGCCAGTCATCCTGAACCTGCGAGAAACGGGCCTGCAACTTGCAATCCCTGCGGTCGAATACCGGGGAGTCAAAGGGCGAGCCCTGCACCGGGCAGGGCTCGCTCCAGACGAGGACACCGGGCTTTCATGGGAGGAAATTACTTCAGACAACGATGTTCAACTGGAACGAGCCATTGCGCTGCTGAAGCGATGAGGCCCGCGCCATTGCGGCGCGGGCCGGCTATACGAGCATGTAACCCATGCCGCGCGTGCTGACAATGCGCAGGGTCAGATCTGAGGTTGCGCTGAGCTTGCGGCGCAGGCGCATCATGTGCGGGCGCAACTGGCGCAGGCCAAGGCTCAGTTCCACATCGGGGTTGCGCAGCGCATAACGCATGAGATCGCGCACGCCAACCGTGCGACCGCGGTTGGCCATGAGCAGGTTGAACAGCCGGCCCTCTGCCGGACTGAGCCGGATACGCCGTCCCTCGCAGGAGATCACATATGCGACCGGGTCCCATTCAAACGGCAACCCGGTTTCAGCAGGCGCAATTTGCTGGCGTATAACAGGCGGCTGCGCACGCCCGGGAATGGCGTGGCTTCTCTCGACCAGCAATCGGGCGCTCAACTCGCGGTGGGTGTCCGAATCAGACGCCAGTATGTACTCGGCGACACCCAGTTGCATTGCTTTGATCGGATAGGTGATGTTGTCACCAGCCTGATCGATCAGCAGTGTAGCCGGAAGCCGGCCCATATATTCGCGCAACAGGATCAGACAGGCAATCGCATCAGCCTGAACATCAGCCACAAGAACCACGTGCTCCTGCTGCGCCGAGGTGACGGCGCTGATCGTTTGCGCTATGGATTGCGTCTGGATCACTGAACACCCTGCCCCTCGCAGTCCATTCAGCACCGCCGGATCCGCCGCCGGGCCTGCCATCAAATAGATTGCTTTAGTTGTTGTCATCATAAGTTCCTCTCGAGACGAAAGCTAAGAACTCGTTTGAGCCGGTCGTCGCACAGCGCCCCGCGGACTTCGGCGATCCTGTCCGCAATATCGGGTCAGAGCGCATCACATTCAGCCTATAATGGCGTCGCGCACGACCAAACGAATCCCTGTTCACACATCAGTTAGTCGTATTTAGGCATTTTTTCTGCCCGATGAGTTTCTTTAGACGCAGGCCCCTGCCTCCAACACATGAAACGTCCCCTTCCTTCCCAGTGGATGGAGCGGTGCAAACCCCTGCGCCAACTACGACTAATCTGCCGGTAGAGAGTGAAAATCGTTCGCACATCGAAGATGTAAAACTTGCGCGGATGGTAGCCGATGGGAACATCGACGCTATAAATATATTCTGCGAGAGGTATGCCGACAACGTATATCGTTATGTGGGATCGCTGGCGCGTGACCTGAGCAATCAGGACATCGAAGAGGTCGTGCAAATCACCATGACGGCTGCAACTGCGAACATCGAGGCTTACAAAGGCAAGAGCAGCTTGCAGACCTGGGTGTTCAGCATGGCTCGTTATAAGCTATATGACCTGCTGCGCCAGAAGCATTCCCGCAGCCGGCGCGAGGTCACGTTTAGTCGTATGCCGGAGCACTGGGATCCGGCGCACGACGGCCGCGTCGAAGAAGAAATTCTGGATAAGGAATTCAAAGAACAGGTGCGCCAGGCCGTGAACCGGCTTCCGCCTCAGGAAGCAGAGGTGATCAGTCTGCGCTACATGGTTGGAATGGGCACCGACGAAATCGCGCAAATCATCGGCAAGTCTGAGCGGGTGACGCAGAAAATCCTCACCCAGGCTCGCGCGCATATCCGCGACATTCTGCTGCCCCTGGTGCGAGATGAATAGAACGGACCAACTGGACCATCGGATTGAGGAGGCGCTCCGTGAGATCGGAAACGAGCGTCAACTCAGCCATGCCCAACGCAGTCGGATTCGGGCAGCGATGATCGTGGCGGCCCAGGAGCGCACACGCCGGCGCGCTCGACACCCTCGCGGACTCGGATCCTTACTCTGGCCGCGCTTGCTCCCGGCCGGACTGGCCTTCGCGTCGATGCTGTTGATCGCGTTTGCCGCCTATGTCCTTGCCGGCGGCGCGACGGGCAACCCCATCGCCGAAGCCGAGTCCACCGCTGCATTCACCCTGCTCCACAGGCGCATGGCGCCGCTCGGCATCGTCTGGCACACGGATCGCACCATCCAGCCGAATACATCGACCGTGGTTGCCGAGGGTGACATTCTTTACGCCACCCAGGTTGTCACGGTAACTTTCGCCGACCAATCCGTCGGACTCATTCAGCCGGACACGGAGGTCGCAGTGCTCGTCGCGCAGCCCGGTTTGCAATTGCGATTTGGTCAGGTTGACGTGGCGGTGCAACCGGCAACGCAACCCGCCAGCATGGCCCACGCTGAACCGCGATTCACCATAGAGACACGCCGCGCCCGGATTGTGGTCAAAGGCACCCAATTCAGCGTCCGCAGCACTGACGACGGCGACACGGTCACGACACTGCAAGGAACGGTGGAAACGAACCAGCGCACACCAGCCGGCGCCACATTCAACGCCGAAATCCGGGCGGGCGAGGAAGTCAGCCTGCTCGACGAGGCCACAGCGCCGCCGGTAGTCCAGTTGCACGCGCCCCTGGCGCGCGCAATCGAGCCTGGGGGAAGAACCATTCCCGACGGCGCCGGCACACGCCAGCCAGAGGTCAGACTCGCAGGCAGCGCCTACCCCGGCGGAGTTCTCACAATTGATCGACCCGGCCTGCTGCTAACGACCACCGTCGACCCACAGGGCAGGTTCACCGTGCCCGTCACGTTGCCATCTATTGAGGGCACGCATCCATTTACCCTGACCATTCAGGCGCCAGATGGCCGGTCGAGGAGCGGCCAACTCAATGTCATTGTGGACAGGACGGCGCCAAACCTGGCCATTGACATGCCTCAGACCAGCGCCGATGGCGCGCGCATCCGAATCCAGGGACAGACCGAGCCGGGGGCGGTAGTCACAGCCAACGGGGTTGACCTCCTCGTTGGTTCCGACGGTCGATTTGCCGGCGAGGTTGCCACACCTGCTGACCGGGCCATCCGCATCGTCGCGCGCGACTTCGCCGGAAACGAAAGCACCCTGGCACAAACAGTTCGCCCGTAGAGAAGCCGGATCGTCAGCGCGGAGGGCGCACATCAGGGCGCCGCCGCATAGCCAGCCAGGGCTGCCAGTTCGGGCAGAAAAATCAGCGCGCCCACAACGACAGCAGCGACAGCCGACACCAGCACGCCCGCCGCCGCGCAGTCCTTTGCCACCTTTGCCAGGGGGTGAATATCCGGAGACGCGCGATCCGTGATGGCCTCGATGGCTGTGTTGATCAATTCAGCCTGGAACACCAAACCCGTTACAGCCGCCAGGATCGCCCATTGCTCCACTGTGAGACCTGTCAGCGCGCCAGCGACAACCACGGCTAACGAGATCGCGCAATGAATCCTGAAGTTGCGCTGAGTGCGGAAGGCATAGACGACGCCCTCCCAGGCAAACCGGAATGAAGCCAGCAGCGACGGAGATTTCATGTCACTTATCCACTGTGGACAACCGGAGCGACAGGGGTTGGCATCGGCCAGCCACATCCTGCGTCACCACAATCCGCAGCGCGCTCACAGCACGCGACACACCAGCCCCTTCAGGTATTCTGACTCGGGGAAACTGAGCAGCACCGGGTGATCGCTGGCCTGCGTCAGGCGCTCGATCACCTGAGCGTCCCGCGCGCTTTCGAGGGCCGCGCTGAAAATGATCTTCTGAAAGAGCGCCGCGTCGATGACGCCGGAACAGGAAAACGTCGCCAGAATGCCGCCGGGACGCACCAGGCCAAAACCGACGCGATTCAGATCCTTGTACGCGCGCGCAGCGCGATCGATCTGCGACGGGGCGTGGGCGAATTTGGGCGGGTCCAGAATCACAACATCGAACTGCATGCCCTGAGCGCGACATGCGCGCAGATACTCAAAGGCGTCCGCCACCTGGTATGTCACAGCGCAGGCCGGCGCCGGCTGCAAAGCCATGTTTACCTCGGCCATCCGCAGGGCCTCCTGCGACGAATCGACATTGACGACCGATCGGGCGCCACGCGCTGCCGCGCACACAGCGAATGCCCCGGTGTACGCAAACATATTGAGCACATCCGCGCCGTCGCAATAGCGCGCCACGCGGGCGCGATTCTCGCGCTGATCCAGATAGAAGCCGGTTTTCTGGCCGGCCTGCACATCCACCTTGAATCGCATGCCATTTTCAAACACATCGACGGGGCCGGCCGGCGGATCGCCAAACAACACGCCGCGCGCCGCAGCGACCCGCTCGTGTTTCAATCGCTCGTCGTCACTCCGCTCCAGAATGCAGCGCGGCGAGAGCAGAGCCGCCAGCGATTCAACCAGAATCTGTTTCGCCCGCGAGGCAGCCAGCGTAGAGATCTGCGCAACCAGATAACCCGCATAGTCGTCCACAATGACGCCCGGCAATCCATCGCTCTCGCCGAAGATGAGCCGGCGGGCAGATGTATCGGCCAGCAGCGGGTCTCGCGCGCGCCGCTCGACAGCCTGCTTCACACGCCTGCGCCAGAAATCATCATCAATGTCTTCAGACTCGTCCCACGTGAGCAGGCGCACCGCGATCTGAGCCTGCTGGTTGATGACGCCGCGCGCCAGCCATTCGCCGGTATTCGCGCGAACGTCCACCACGTCGCCATCCCTGGGCCGGCCCTCGACGCTTTTGATGCTGCCTGAAAACAAACGCGGGTGACGCCCACGCACAGACTTGTCTCGCCCGGATTTAAGGATCACTGCCGGCGAGGTGGGATGTGGATGTCGCATTTTGCCATGCCATTGTAGCTCTGGGTCACAACTGCGCCGCGCGCCGCTTCGGCAGGAGTTCATGAAGGGCACATGCAGACGCATCGTGGTAGAGTGCATTTCTGATCGACCCATCGACCCCGGTAAGAGTTCAGAAGTGGGGTAAAACAGGGCGAAGTGGTAGAGTGCGGCATTATTGATCCGACACAACGGCTTGCCCAGTTGGAGGCAGAAAACGCGCGGCGACCCCGGCGTTTTTGACACGCGCTCAGGCGTCGGCTAGAATTGTAGGTCGGCTGCGCCCAGCCAATACGTTTTCAGGAGTGATCCCGGTGAGTGAAGAAGTTTTGAGTGCTCCAGATGTTGCCCCTGCGCCTGAAAGAAGCGCAGGGGAGCCTGTGGCCTCGCCAGAGGTCGCGGCAGTCAGGCCGCGCCAGGCGTACCAGGGCAAAGTGACGCGCGTCGACCTCGGCGGCGCGTTCGTGGATATCGGCGTCGGCGTTGAGGCCTATATCCACATCTCGCAGATCAACGCCGAAACGCCCGTCACGCGCGTGGCAGATGTGCTCAAGGTCGGCGACGAGATACAGGTGTACGTGGCCTCGGTCAACCCTCAGACCAGGCGCATCAACCTGACGATGACCAGGCCGCCGAAGTTCGACTGGGCCGATCTCGACATCGGCCTGAAGATTACAAACGCTCGTGTCGTGGCTTTGGAGAGCTTCGGCGCCTTCGTCGATATCGACGGCCCAAAGCACGGCCTGGTGCCCTTTAATCTGATGCCGAAAGGCAAGCGACCCAAAATCGGCGACGTGCTCGACGCCGTGTGGGTCATCGAAGCCAGCGAGGAGAAGCGCCGCATCGGCCTGACGATGGTCGAACCGCCGGCCCTGCCCTGGGAGAAGATCCGTCGCGGCGACATGCTGAAGGGCACTGTGACACGCATCGAGCGCAAAGGCGCGTTCGTTGATGTCGGCGCCGAGCGCGAGGGCCTGATTCGATCCTCCTCATTTGGCTCAGGCTTCGTCAACGTCAGCGACTTCGTGACGCTGAACGAGCAGGTCTCGGTGCGGGTTGTCAAAGTCGATCCGGCCAAAAAGCAGCTCGACCTTGCCATCGAAGGCATCAACCCTGAGGACTTCGAGTTGTCTTCCGGGCCGGACGAGGTGCTCAGCCCGATGGCGGCCGCCTTCCAGCGCGCGCAGCGCGGCCGGCGCGACTCGATCCCGGCGCAAAGCCGCACCGAGCGCAAGCTGAGCCAGCAGGACGAAATCCTGGCGCGCACATTGCAGCAGCTTCAATCTCAGCGCCGGAAATAAGGACGTTACTCCAGGCGACACAGCAGCGCCATGGCCCCATATCCAGGCGTGGCGCCGCCTCACTCACCTTCGTGTATCGTTTCTCCGAAACGCTCAGGCTGGAACAACTCGATCAGGCAGGGAGCGCCGTTCTGGCGCTCCCTGCCTTGCCATAGGGCGCCCACACAAGACACATGAGCCATCAGTACACCGAAGTCGAACGCGATCGACTCGCCAAGCTCGACAGGATCAAAGCAGCCGGGATCGATCCTTACCCGCCGCGCACGCGATTCGGCGATTTGCGTCTGATGGCAGCCGAAGCCTCGCGTCGCATTCTGGCATGGCAGGCCACGCTGCCAGAGCAGGCTGACCAGGAACGCGCCACGACGCTGCACACGGGCGATTCATCTGTCTGCGCCGTGATGGGGCGCATTGTCGCCCGGCGTGTCATGGGCAAAGCCAGCTTTGTGTCGATCGAAGATGGCAGCGGACGCCTGCAACTCTACGCGCGGGTCGGGCCGGATTCAGTGGACGCCGCGTCATTTGAACGCTTCAGGGACCTCGATCTGGGCGATTTCATCGAAGCCAAAGGCAACCTGTTCATCACCAAAACCGGCGAGCCAACGCTGCGCGTCGCCGACTGGTCGCTGCTCAGCAAATCCATCAGCCCGCTCCCGATCGCCAAGGAAGAGAAGCAACCCGACGGCAGCGTCAAACGCTATAGCGCGTTCACAGACCCCGAATCGCGCTACCGGCAGCGATACGCCGATCTGGCCGTCAACCCCGAAGTGCGCGAAATCTTCAGGATGCGCGCCAGAATCATCAGGGCGCTCCGCGAATTCCTGGATAGCCGTGGATTTCTGGAGGTCGAGACGCCCATTCTTCAGCCGATCTACGGCGGCGCCGCAGCCCGGCCATTCATCACGCATCACAACCAGCTCGACCAGGACCTGTATCTGCGCATTTCGTTCGAGTTGTATCTCAAGCGATTGCTGGTCGGCGGCATCGAGCGCGTGTACGAAATCGGGCGCGATTTCCGCAACGAAGGCGTCAGCTTCAAGCACAATCCCGAGTTCACCCAGCTCGAGTTCTACGCGGCGTACATGGATGTGTTCAGCGTCATGGACCTCACAGAGGAGATGATGCAGACTGTGGCGCGTGAAGTGCTCGCAGCCACCGGCGGCAAAACCCGCTTTCGCGGGCATGAGATCGACCTGACGCAGCCCTGGCAGCGCATCAAGCTGCGCGACGCCATCCTGCAGCACGCTGAGATCGACTATGCCGAGTTTCCAGACCGCGACTCTCTGGCGGCGGCGATCATCGCGCAGAAACTGATGCCTCCCGAAGTCGTCACAGGCAAAACGCGTGGCAAACTCATCGACGGCCTGCTGGGCGACTTTGTCGAGAAGAACCTGATTCAGCCGACATTTCTGTACGACTATCCGCGCGACATTTCGCCGCTGGCCAAGAGCAAAGCCGGCGACCCGGCCACGGTCGAGCGGTTCGAGGGATTCGTCGGCGGGATCGAGCTGTGCAACGCGTTCAGCGAACTCAACGATCCGCTGGATCAGGAGCAGCGATTCCTGGAAGAGATGCGCGGCGGCGATGACGAGGCGCAGCCGATGGACGAAGACTACCTGCGCGCCATGCGCTACGGAATGCCGCCCAATGGCGGCTTCGGCATGGGCATCGACCGCCTGACCATGCTCCTCACCAACAACGACTCCATCCGCGAGGTATTGCTGTTCCCGCATCTGCGCAAAGAGGAGTAAGCGCAATACGCAATACGCAATACGCAACACGTATTTCGTGTTTCGTATTGCGTGTTGGGTCGCGCAGGGTTTACTTGGCGTACTCGACCGAGCGCGTCTCGCGCACAACCGTGACCTTGATCTGGCCGGGGTACTCCATCGTCTCCTCGATCTTGCGCGCCACGTCGCGGCTGAGCTGGATGCAGGCCAGGTCATCCATCTGCTCCGGCTTGACGATGATGCGCACTTCGCGCCCCGCCTGGATGGCATACGCTTCGGACACGCCGGAGAACGCCCGGGCCGTGTCTTCGAGTTGCCGCACGCGCTTGACGTAGTTCTCCAGCGTCTCGCGGCGCGCGCCGGGCCGCGAGCCGCTGATGGCGTCGGCGATCTCGACGATCACCGCTTCCACTGTTTCCTGCGGCACGTCGTGGTGGTGCGACTCCACACAATGGATGATCTTCGGATTGATGTTGAACCGGCGCAACATCTCCACGCCAAGCTGCACGTGGGTGCCTTCGTTCTCACGATCCAGCGCCTTGCCCAGATCGTGCAGCAGCGCGCCGGCCTTGCACACTTTCACATCCGCCTTCAGTTCAGACGCCAGAAGGCCGGCCAGGCGCGCCGCCTCAACGGCATGGAACAACTGGTTCTGGCCGTAGCTGGTGCGATACTTCAGCCGGCCCAGTGTCTTGATGATCTCGGTTGGCAGGTTCGTCACGCCGGCTTCCACGGTTGCCCGCTCGCCCTCCTCCCACATGATGCGCTCCACTTCGCGCCGGGCATCCTCCAAAGTCTTCTCGATGCGCTGGGGGTGAATGCGACCGTCGCGCACCAGCGTCTCGAGCGCGCGCCGGGCAATCTCACGCCGCACCGGATCGAAGCATGAGACAGTCACTGTGTCGGGCGTGTCGTCAACGATCACATCCACGCCGGCAGCCTGCTCGAACGCCTGAATATTGCGGCCATTCCGGCCAATAATGCGCCCCTTGACTTCTTCGCCGGGCAGCTCAACCGCCGCAACAGTCTTCTCGGCCACCGTGTCCGTCGCCACCCGCTGCATGACCTGGATCACGATTTCCCGCGCCCGCTGATCGGCGGTTTCGCGCACCTGAGCTTCGGTTTCGCGAATAACCCGCGCCATGTCGTTGCGCACGTCGTCGCGCACGGCGTTCAGCAGTTCTTCGCGCGCCTGCTCGCGCGTCATGGCCGCAATCTGTTCGAGCGCCGTCACGCGCTCCTTCTGGAGCTTCTCCAGATCGGTTGCCTGCTTGTCCAGTTGCGCCTGGCGCTGATTAGCTTTCTTCTCGCGCTGCTCCAAACGATCGCGCTGCGCATCCAGCTCCGCCCGCCGGCGGGCCAGCCGCTCTTCCTCGCGCTGGAGTTCGAGCCGGCGCTCTTTTGTTTCCCGCTCGGCTGCATCGCGCTGCCTGATGACTTCGTCTTTGGCCTGCACCAGCAGTTCGCGCGCCCTGGCCTGAGTTTCGGCCAGCGTGCGCTCAGCCTCTGCGCGCAGCACAGCGCCTTCGTCATGCGACTGCTTGCGCCCGATTCGATAGAAGATGACGCTGCACCCCACCGCCACAACGATGATGATCAGCGCCTCTACGATGATTCTGACGATATCTGACATGTTGAATTTCCTGGTTTCAGAATGATTCCGGCGGCGGTTCCTGGTCGGTCTCCCGCCCGGCTGCCATTTCGCGCTCCACGCGGTCAATGGCCTCCTCGATGGTGTCGTAACCGAATCCGTTGCGGGCCAGATACGCGCTCAGCTTGCGCCGGCGTTGCCAGTCGGGCTGCGCGTCGGCCACCCTGGGCCATCGCCGCAGAGCCGCCTGATAGGCCGCCTCCGCGTCGCTCACGGTTTCCAGCGCCGCGTCGATCGTCGCCGGATCGACACCCTTGTGTCGCAACTCCCAGGCGAGCATCCGCCGGCTGCGCGGCCCATTCCGCATCCGGCTGTCCACCCACGACCGGCTGAAAGACGCATCGTCCAGCAACGCAGCGGCCCGCAAACTGACAACGATCTCGTCTATCACATCCTCAGCCGCGCCGGCGCGCTGCAACCGCCGGCGGACTTCCTGCTCGCTTCTCGGACGGTAGGCGATGAATTCCACCGCGCGTTGCCGGGCCTTCTCGAGCGTGTCCGACGCTTTGAGAGACTCGATTTCCTGGTCCGTCAGGGTTTGACCCACGCGCAACCATAACGCATGGATGAGCGCCAGCCCAAACGCAAACTCGCCATCGAGGTAAACATTCACTCGATCGCGCGAGTTCTTCTGCGCTTTTAGGGCGGTGATCGTCCCTGCCATAAAACAAACAGCGCCTGTCCAGGACTCCCCCGGCGCTTGCTGCGCGCCGGCAGACGATCCTTAACAGCCGCTGTTCAGGCCAATCAGATTGTGTTTGGCGACCGATGCGCCTATAGCTACGTCGGTTCGGAAAACGCAGGAATCAGCAATCGATTCGTTTCGCTTCCCTCTCGCCAGTCATCACGATGATTCGCAAAGTTGACCCTGACTGGCGCCACAAGCAGAACACCTGTGAACGCCCGGTTCACACCCGCAAAAGAATCCACTGACGCCGACTGCCACACACGATTACACTGGCGCACGTTGGCGCTCTCACGATACATCCGGCGCATACGCCGGGTGAAATCTCCTGGCCCAAATCTGCTGCAAGCACCGTCATTCGGAGTTCCGCACGACACTTCATCAGACCTTAACAAGAATTATAGCCGGTTTTTAGCCACGATAAACACGATCTCGGTCTGAAATACGAGCTTCTGCCAGGCCCACGGCGAACCGGCCACCAGTTGCTGAAACTGGCTCTCGTAATGGGCCGGCATCCCCCTCGCTCGCCCACCCAGACTATGCGCCGGGTAGGAGATGACCAGATAATCGGCATCCACCCCATCCAGGATGCGGCGTCCGGCCTGTTTGTCCACCTGCTCCAGACAGGGCAGCGCTTTCAACACAAAGGCAACATCAAAATGGCCCGGCGGCGGCGCAGCCAGCACATCGCGCGACTCCGCGACACCTTTCACCCCGGCGATTGAAAAGAATGCCTGGGTGAAGGCCATCATATCGTCGTAGATGTCGGCAGCATAATACTCGACGCCGGCCGGCAACCCCATCCAGGGAATCGCCAGCGGGTTCAGGCCGCAGGCCAGGTCTGCCACACGCCGGGGCGCCGGAACGACGGCAAAAATGGCGCGGTAGAACGCATCCAGGATTGGCAGACGCTCCTGGGTCGAGGCGTGCCGGCGCATCAGGTCGGCGCACACCCGGCGCAATGCGTCGCCGTCCGGCGCCGCCCGCAGCGCCTCCAGCCAACGGTCATAGCGCGGCGTGTGCTCCAGGTAAGCGCCGGCCACCTGGTGTAGTTTGTTTTTCGCAGCCTTGACCGCCTCTTTCAGGCTGCGCCGGGCAGCCAGCTCGCGCGCGCCGATGCGCCGGATGAGGTCTGCATTGACAGATCGATACCCGGCGCTTGCGCGCACCGTCGCCACCAAAGCATCCAGCTCGGTCGGTTCCATGTCACTGCCCCCGGCTCAACCGAGCCATGAGGCGATTCATAAAACGCAGATTATGCAGGGTGGCCAGGCGCAGGCAGGCGCTATCTTTTACCCGGAACAAATGATGCAGAAAGCCGATCGAGTACCGCCGACAGCACAGACAATCGCAAGCGGTGTCGATAGGCTGATCCGTCTTGATGTGCTTGTCGTCCTCGATGTACAGGAAAGCGAATGCCTGATCCGGCTCGCCCCCTTCGGCTGATCGATACAGCCGGCCCCGGCGCGCGTCGCGGGTCGGCAGCGCGCTGTCGAACATCTGATAGCCCATGCGCGCGCATTCGATCACGCTGTTTGGATGTCCCACGCCCAGCGCGTGCAACGGGAACTGCGCGGGGATCAGTTCGCGGGTATAGGCCAGCATATCCCCCAGCAGACTGCCCTCGCTGTCGAGCGGCCAGCCGCCATAGCCATACCCATCGAACCCGATCTCGAGCAGGGCCTCGGCGCACTGTCGGCGCAGCTCACGCGACCGGCCTCCCTGCACCACACCAAACAGCAGCGGCCGGCGGTCAGGCTGCAACCGCTTCTCCAGCATCAGCCGGTCGAACTCTCTGCGACAGCGCTTCGCCCAGGCAATGGTGCGCCGCACAGATTCCTGCTGCGCCTCCAGCGAGTCGTCAGGATGTGTGCAGTCATCCAGACAGACCACAATATCGCTGCCATACGCCACCTGCAATTGCACCGTCTTCTCCGGCGTCATCTGGAACTTGCGCCCGGCCCCCTCCGGCTGGAAGACGATCCCCTGGCTGGTCAACTTGCCCTGCCTGGGGTTCTGGCGGATCAGCGAGTAGGCCTGAAACCCGCCCGAGTCCGTCATAATCGGCCACGGCCAGCCACTCATGCGGTGCAGCCCGCCCAGCGCCTGCACCGTAGAGGAGCCGGGGCGTTGCATAAGGTGGAAAGTATTCATGACCACTGCCTGGGTGCCCACACTCTCCAGATCGGCGCTATCAACCGACCGGACGACACCGTGCGTCGCGTCGGGCAGGAAAGCCGGCAACTGAAGCTCGCCGTGGGGCAAACGAAGCGCGCGCAGATGATGCTCCATCAATGGGGCAATCCTATCGCATTTCCGAATCGGCTTAAAATGATCGGGCTGTGTCTCTCTTCGGCATTACCCAACTGGTGTCGGCAACCCCCGAAGTGCGCGCGTTGACCGAGTCCATTCGAGCAACCAGCGGCGCATCACAGCCGCCACTTGGGTTGCCGCGCGCCGCGCGGCCTTTCATTGTCTCGGCGCTCCAATACGCCCTGGGCCGGCCCATCCTCTATGTCGCCTCGTCAGTAGACGCCGCGCGCACAAACGCCGACGCGCTGCGGTCGCTGGCAGCCCCGGGCGCAGACCGCAACGCCGGCGCCGTGCGACGCTTTGCGGAGCCGAACACCGCCTTCTATGACACCGTGCCGCCCGTAGCCGACATCACGGCCCAGCGCAGCGCAGTGCTGGCATGTCTCGCTGCGCCGGTCGGTGACACCGCGCCGCCGCTGATCGTCACCAGCCCGCGCGCGCTGATGCACCCCACCCTGCCGGTGGCGCGCTTCAAGGCCGCCACGCGCGTCATCCAGCAGGACCAGACACTGGCCCTCGAATCCATGCTGGCCCACTGGGTCAGCATCGGCTACGACAACCAATCTGTGGTGGAGCAGATCGGCGCGTTCAGCCGGCGCGGGGGCATCATCGATGTGTGGCCGCCCGGCCTGCCATTGCCGGCCCGCATCGAGCTGTTCGGCAACCAGATCGACTCGATACGCCTGTTCGACCCCGGCACACAGCGCAGCCAGGAGCGCATCCAGCGCATCGTGATCACGCCGCTGGAAACCGGCACCGGCAACGCATCCACCGACACCCCGCCGGCGCTGGCGTCTCTGATCGATTACCTGGGCGAGAGCGGCCTGCTCGTCGTCGACGACGAAGAAGAATTGCGCGAGGCGTGGCTGGAGCTGGAAGCGCGCGCGCGACGTGAACGCGACACCATCGGCGACCCCGCGTTGATCACCACGCCGGGCTACCTCACCTGGGACGATTTTCAGGCTGCGCAGCGCCGGGCACGCGCGACGCTGATTCTGGGCCAGGGCATCGACGCGCGCGCAAGGCTGACGGCTTCGCCCCTGGCGTCGATGTTTATGCCGGCGCCGCACTTCGCGGGCCAGTTGACGCCACTGCTCGATTACGCGCGCACATGCGCAGCCCCTTCTGACCCATCCGGCGCGCTCATCATCGTCTCGCGCCAGGCCAGGCGACTGGCCGAAGTGTGGTCGGAACGACACGCGCCGATCGCCGCCACAGACACATTGAGCGCCCCGCCCGAAGGCTCGCCCACGTTCGTGACCGGCGCGCTGCCCGCCGGCTTCATCTTCAAAGGAGAAGACACAGCCAGGAATTTTGTCCTGTTGACCGACGCCGAAATCTTCGGGCATGTCCGCCCGGAGCCGTGGATCGCGCCGCGCAGAAGCCGGCTGGCCCCCGAGCGCGCCTTCTCCGACTGGCAACCCGGCGACGCGGTCGTTCATGAAGACTACGGCATCGGCATCTATCGCGGCCTGGTCAAGCTCACCGTCAACACCGGCACGCCACAGGCGCCGGCGGAAGGCGAGCGCGAATACCTGCTGCTCGAATACGCCGAGGGCGACCGGCTGTACGTGCCGCTGCATCAACTCGACCGCATCGCGCGCTATGTGGGCGGCGATGATTTGCGGCCGGCGCTGAACAGACTGGGCGCGCCGGACTGGGCGCAGACCAAACACCGCGCGCGCGGCGCAGCCGCCGAAGTGGCCAGAGAAATGCTGGCGCTGTACGCGCAGCGCGAACTGGCAAGCGGGCGCGCTTTCAGCCCGGACACGCCCTGGCAGGCTGAACTGGAAGCCAGCTTCCCCTATGTCGAGACCGAAGACCAGATGCGCGCCATTGCCGAGGTCAAAGCCGACATGGAGCGCGCCCGGCCAATGGACCGGCTGATCTGCGGCGATGTGGGCTACGGCAAAACCGAAGTGGCCTTGCGCGCCGCGTTCAAGGCTGTGCAGGACGGCGCGCAGGTCGCCGTGCTGGTTCCAACGACCGTTCTGGCGCAGCAACACTGGGTGACATTCCTGCGACGCATGGCGTCGTACCCCGTGACCATCGAAGTGTTGTCGCGCTTTCGCTCGCCGGCTGAAAAGCGAGAGGTGCTGGAGAAACTGGAGGAAGGCAGCGTCGATATCGTCATCGGCACGCACGCGCTGCTCAGCAACCGCGTGCGCTTCAGGCAGCTTGGCCTGCTCATCATCGATGAAGAGCAGCGATTCGGCGTCAGGGCCAAGGAAAAGCTCAAGCAGCTCCGCGCCAGCGTCGATGTGATCACGTTGACCGCCACGCCCATCCCGCGCACGCTGTACTTCAGCCTGAGCGGCATTCGCAGCATCAGCCGGATCGAGACGCCGCCGGCCGAGCGGCTGCCCATCATCAGCTACATCGGCCCGTTCGACGACACCATTGTGCGGCAGGCCATTCAGCGCGAACTCGACCGCGACGGGCAGGTGTTTTTCGTCCACAACCGCATCAACTCCATCTATCTGGTCGAGCAGAAACTGCGCCGGCTGATCCCCGACGCGACACTGGCCATTGCGCACGGCCAGATGGATGAGAAGCGGCTTGCGCGCGTCATGACCGACTTTGCCGACGGCAGGATCGACATCCTGCTCTGCACCAACATCATCGAGAACGGGCTGGACATCCCCAACGCCAACACCATCATCGTCGATCGCGCCGACCATTTTGGTCTGGCCGAGTTGTATCAGTTGCGCGGGCGCGTCGGGCGCTCGACCACGCAGGCCTATGGCTACTTCCTGTACGATCGCAAATCGCGCATGACCCCCGAGGCGCGCGAGCGGCTGAACACACTGCGCGAGATCGCCGGCCTGGGCGCCGGCTACATGATCGCCATGCGCGATCTGGAACTGCGCGGCGCGGGCGACATCCTGGGGCCGAAGCAAAGCGGCCATGTGTCCAGCATCGGGCTTGATCTGTACACCCGGCTGCTGTCCCGCGAGATCAGCGTGCTGCGCGCGTTGCGCGACAGCGCCCCGCCGCCCGCGCCGGAGCCGCAGCCGGTGACGATTGATCTGCCGCTGACGGTCGGCCTGCCGGAGAGCTACGTGGGCGATGCCACGCTGCGCGTGCAACTTTACCGGCGCATCGCCAGCCTCGACAGCGAAGAGAAGGTGCGGCAGTTTGAAGATGAACTGGCCGACCGGTTCGGCAAGCTGCCGCAGCCGGCGCTCAACCTGACCTGGCAGGCGCGATTGAAGCTGCACGCCACCGCGCTCGGCGCGCAGTCGATCACCACCGAAGGCAATCGCTTCGTCGTGCGCGCCGACGTGATCGAAAAGCTGGAGCGGGGCGCGGTCGAACGGCTGCTGGGAGAGGGGGGCATCATCGGGCGGCGACAACTCAGCTTCGCGCGCAGCGGGCCGGCTGAAATCTGGAAAGCCCGGTTGATGAATGTCATGGCCGGACTGGCAGAACTGGCTCGCCCTGTAAACAGGAATGCCGGAAGTTGATCGAACAGCGTTTAGCGGTGATATGATCGGCGACACAAAAAGCAAGGCGTAATCTGTCGGCGCCCATCAGGCCGGGCGCCGCCACCAGCCGCAATCTGTGTTTGAGGAGTTTCCACCAGCATGGCCAATATCAGCTCCGAACTGCTCGAAATCCTGCGCTGCCCCTATTGTGTGTCCGGCGCCACGCGCCAGCCGGGCGATGACCCCGGCCAGTTAGTGTTGCACCGCGACTTCTGGCTGGTCTGCCAGACCTGTCCCCGCAAATACCCGATCAAAGACGGCATCCCAATCATGCTCATCGAAGAGGGCGACAAGTGGGCTGCTGTCAAAGTCGAAGACCTGCCGGTTCCCCCGCCAGCAAATTGACGATTGTGGGATTGACGATTGTAAATTGAGGCGGTGTATCTCTGATCGCCAGTCCAATCGTCAATTGTGAATCGTCAATCGTCAATCCGAACTTCAGGATGCGTTTGCTGAGGGGTCTCACGCTGCTGCTGGCAATCGCAGGCACGGCTGCGCTTGTGCTGGCGTCGCAGGCCACGGCCCGGCCGCTCACGCTCATCGCCTCGGTCTCCCCCTCCATGAACTTCGCCTATGTGCGCGTCGAGGGAGTGGTGGTTGACTATCCCAGCCTTGCGCCGGAGCAGGATTACCTGTCTTTTCGAGTGCGCGATACCAGCGGCGAAATGCGCGTGTCGGCCTACCGATCAACGGTGAAGGCGCTGCTCGAGGCCGGCCGGCTGCCCATGCCGGGCGATCGCGCAACGCTGGAAGGCACGCTGCGCGTCCGCGACGATGAGCCGTCGCTCACCCTCAACGTGGCCGACGCGCTGACAGTGCAGGCCAATGACGCCCGGACTGTCGATCTGGCGGCGCTCGACGCGCTGCCGCTGGGCGCGCGCGCCACAGTGGCCGGCCAGGCGCGTCGTGTGCGCGCCGCCGGCGAATCACTCCACATCATCACATTGCGCCAGGGCGACACCGAGGCCGATGTGCTGATTCCCCTGAGCCTGCGCGCCGTCTTCGGGCCGCCACCCGAAATCAGCGTGGGGGACTGGCTGACCGTCACCGGGGGCGTTGGCGAATATCGCGGACGCCGGCAGGTGCTCCCTGCCACCGCCGCTGCGTTCACGATCACGCCCGGCGACGACAACACAACCGCGCAACGGCTGGACATCCGTCCCATCGGCGCCTTCAACCGCGACCTGATCGGCCACTGGGTTGCGACCGAGGGCAGGTTGACTCGCATCCGTGAAATCGCGCGCGGGGCCTTGCTCAACATCGAAGATGACGCCGGCGACGAGACCACCCTTGCCGTGTTCGACGCCTGGTTCAGTTGGCCGTTTTCACAGACTGTCACCGTCGGCGACCGGATCGTGGCGCAGGGCACATTGATCGACTACAAAGGCAAGCTCGAGATTCAGCCGCAATTGCCCATCGACCTGATCTGGGTGCGGGACGATTAAGAGTCTGTCTCGACAGGTGTCGGACTTCCTGGACAGGGCAAGCCCGGCGGCTTGCGCTACAAATCTGCGCGCGCAGTGTCCCTGCAGAGAAATGCGCCCCTCTAATCCGTCAACAGCAATTCGACCGAGTAGACCTGGGTGCGCACGCCGTGCCCCTCCGCATAGACCCAGATCGAGCGAATCTGCTGCACATCCGGCAGCGTCGCCAGCAAGTCCTCCGACTCGAACAACTCGCGCTGGCCCAGTCGCTTGGCGGCGTGCTTGTTGCGCGGCAACGGCGCCGTGATGATTTCGTCGGGCAGAGCGTCATTCGGGATGCCATCGGCATAGAACCCCTGCGTCCACTCGCGTTCTGCCCCGCTTCGGTCGGTGTAGATGATCTTGACAAGCAGCGGGCACTCGCTGCCATAGCCGCCGCACACAGGCAGCTCCTGATACAGGATGGCGAACTCGAGGCGCACCTGCAGGGAGCGCCGGCCAGACACGCTTTCCTCGATCTGTTGCCACACGCCGGTGCGCCCCCACCCCAGCCCGCTGCCAAAGCGGTCAAGCAGCAGAGAGGTGTTGCCATTCGAGCCGATGATGGACACTGTGCCTTTTGTTCCACTGCGGGGAGAGACATCCGCGATGACCTGCCAATCGGCTTCCAGCGGGTCCTCGAACTTGCCGTTGATGACCAGATTGCGCGCCGGCGGCAGAATGCCCTGCAAGCCGCCGGCGCGGGTGACAGCCGTGCGTTGATCGCTTCTGAGCACGATGGTCTTGTTCTCGGCCGGTGAAACCACCCAGGCGGCGCCATCGCGGGCGACGATGGCCGTTTGCTCCGCTGATGCCTCGAAGGAATAGGAGCCGCTATCGAGCGTTGTCGATGCCAGATCCGTGCGCACCACCAGGCGCACCGAGCGCGCCGGGGGACGCTGATGCTGCACCTGAATGCGGCCGGACTCCAGGCGCAGGATGAAGACAGCCGGCGACGCGGTCAAATCCGGGAAGCGCGGGAGTCGAGCCTGTTCGATAACGAGCCGGGCGCCGGAGTACAACTGCACGCTGGCCATGATGTCGCCGGGCGTCTCGGCCGGGGCTATCGTCAGCAACGCCTGAGATTGCATGTCACCATCGACGATGGTCGAACATCCTTCTTCCAGCGCGCGCCCCTCCTGCCCGACCACACGCGCGTCGGATTCGCGGGCCGGCGGGCAAAACGCAAAGGTGCGCCCGGCCTGAAGCTTGACGTTCATCACCGGCGCCACAGTCGCCGTATTGACGAACGACCAGGCTGCCGTCGGCACGCCAACGCCAATCGCGCAGCACACCAGGAACGACGCGATCAGCACCGTCCAGGCCAGGCGTTGAGGAGAACTGCGCATCTTTCGATTTTGGATTTTGGATTTTGGATTTTGGATTTGCGATTTTGGATTTGGGAGTGTTAATGCCGCAATCCCCACTTCCAGCGCGACATGCCCCATTGCTCGCGGCGCTCGATGCGGCTGGTGGTTTGCTGCCCGCGCTGGTGCGCGACCAGTGTGGCCGCGATAGCCGCAATATCGGGATGCGGCGGCGCCTGCTCCTCGATGGCAAATCGATCCTCGACGAAGCGCGTGTCAAATGTGCCGGCCTGAAAGCGCAGGCTGCCGATGAGTTGCAGATGGAACGGGATGTTGGTCTTCACGCCCATCACGCGGAACTCGCTCAGGGCGCGGCGCATCCGCATCACCGCCTCGGCCCGCGTGTCGCCCCAGCAGATCACTTTGGCGATCATGGAGTCGTAGTAGGGCGTGATTTCAAACCCCTCGTACACGCCGCTTTCGACCCGCACGCCCGGCCCGGTCGGAAAGTTGATGCGGGTGATGACGCCGGTGCTGGGCATGAAGCCTTGAAAAGGGTCTTCGGCGTTGATGCGGCATTCGATGGCCCAGCCGCGCTGCTTCACGTCTTCCTGGCTGTAACGCAACCGGCGCCCGCGCGCGATGCGAATCTGCTCCTTGACGATGTCGATGCCGGTCACACGCTCGGTGATGGGATGCTCGACCTGCAGGCGGGTGTTCATCTCCAGAAAGTAGAAATTGCCGTGCTTATCAAGCAGGTACTCGATCGTGCCGGCATTGGTGTAGTTGATGGACTGCGCCGCGCGCACCGCCATCTCGCCCATGCGGGCGCGCAGCGCGTCATCCACCACCGGCGAGGGGGATTCCTCGACCAGCTTCTGGCGCCGGCGTTGCAGCGAGCATTCGCGCTCGCCGACATGGATGATGTTGCCGTGATGGTCGCCCAGCAACTGAAACTCAATGTGACGCGCGCCCTCCACCAGCTTTTCGAGATAGACCGCGCCATCGCCAAAAGACGATTCGGCTTCGCGCCGGGCGCTGGCCAATAGCGCCGGCATTTCTTCGAGATTGCGCACTTCGCGCTGGCCCTTGCCGCCACCGCCCGCGCTGGCTTTGATCAACAGCGGGAAACCGATTTTCGGCGCGGCAGCGATCAGTTCTTCGTCGGTCAAGTCGGCCTCGCCCTCGGTGCCGGGCACGACAGCCACGCCGGCCTTCTGCGCCGTGGCGCGCGCCACCGCCTTGTCGCCCATCTTGCTGATGGCGTGCGGCGACGGGCCGATGAACGTGATGCCCTCGTCCGCGCAGGCCTGGGCAAACTCCTCGCGCTCGGCCAGAAAACCGTAGCCGGGATGCACCGCGTCCGCGCCGGAACGCCTGGCGACATCGAGCAACCGGTCGATGCGGAGGTAGGAATCCCGCGCCGGCGCCGGCCCGATGTGGTACGCCTCGTCGGCGTAGCGCACGTGCAGCGCCGTGCGGTCAACATCGGAATAAACGGCCACCGTGCCCACGCCCAGCTCATGGCAGGCGCGAATGATGCGCACGGCGATCTCGCCACGGTTGGCAATCAGAATCTTCTTGAACATTCAGTGTGTCTCCGGCGACCTTGACAAGTGGCAAGTATGCCATTGATCCGGCCGGCAGACTCGCCCTCCCGCAGATCGCAATCGAGCGCGCTTCGAGAAACATTCTGCGCCGGCGCAAAAGTTCGCGTAGAATGCCTGCTTCTGATGCGCCAGCCCGCCGAGACCCAGTTCGCGCGCAACGCCGAGCGATACGCGCGCAGCCCCGTGTTCGCCCAGAGCGACGACCTGAGCGCGCTGCTGCGCGTCGTCGATCCGCAGCCGCACTGGCAGACGCTGGATGTCGCCACCGGCGGCGGGCATACGGCCCTCGCCTGCGCCGGCCGAGCGCGCCATGTCACGGCAACAGACATCGTGCCGCAGATGCTTGCAGCAGCTCGCCGGCTGGCCTGCGAACATGGGCTGACCAACATCGACTTCGCGCTGGCAGACGCCGAATCGCTGCCCCACCCTGACGCGACCTTCGACCTCGTAACCTGCCGCATCGCGCCGCATCACTTCGACGACCCCGGCCGGGCGGTGCGCGAAATGGCGCGCGTGTGCAAGCCCGGCGCGCTGGCAGCCGTCATCGATGGCATCGCGCCGCCCGATCGCGCTGTCGCCGACGAGATCAACCGCTGGGAAGCCGACCGCGACCCCTCGCATGTGGCGCTGCTGACGGTCACCGGCTGGAGCGCCTTGTTTTGCGCCGCCGGCCTCGACGCAGCGCACCTGAGCACGTTCGACCTGTGGCTCGACTTCGACGAGCATATGCGTCGGGCCGATGTTGACACCGAGACCGCCGCAGCGTTGCGCCGCCGGCTGCTGCACAGTTCGCCGGCCATGCGCGACTGGCTGAAAGTGACCGTCGAAGGCGATACAATCACCTTCAACTGGCCCCTCGCGCTCATCGTCGGACGCAAAGCGGCGGCAGGTTGAGGGTTGTTAAGGTTGTTAAGGTTGTTCAAGTTGTTAAGGTTGAGGGTCGAGGGTTGAGAGTGCTGAGTGCTGAGCATCGTCCTCTGGCGACTGACTACTGGCTACTGACGACTGACGACTGACGACTGACGACTGACTACCGGCCATGAAATACCACGTAACGACGTTTGGATGCCAGATGAACGAAGCCGATTCACAACGGCTGGCATCGGAAATGGAAAAGCTCGGACTGCGCGCGACAGAAAAGCGCGAGGAAGCCGACGTGCTGGTGGTGAACACGTGCGTCGTGCGACAGAGCGCCGAGGATCGCGCCTACAGCTACCTTCAGTCCATCAGGCCCCTCAAGCGCGATAACCCCAACCTCATCATCGGCGTGATGGGCTGCATGGTGGGCGTGCGCGGAAACGCGCCCCTGAGCAAAAAGCTGCCCTTCGTGGATGTGTTTATGCCCCCCAGCGACCCGCAGCCCATGGTGGACCTGCTGCTGCAACGTGACGGGCGCGCGCTGGCCGAGCGCGAAACCGCAGAACGCTTTGCCTTGCAGGATGAGGACGTTTCCGTTGGACAGGCCGGCGTCGCCCCCTATGTGCTGCTGCCCGAACACGAGCGCGGCCGGCGGGTGACGGCCAATGTGCCGATCGTGTACGGCTGCTCGCACGCCTGTTCGTTCTGCATTATCCCGTTCCGGCGCGGCGTGGAGCGCAGCCGGCCCATGAGCGACATCGTCGCCGAGACGCGCTCGCTGGTGGCGCAAGGCGTCAGGGAAGTGACGCTGCTGGGCCAGATCGTGGATCGCTATGGCTATGACCTGCTGGGCAGCGACTATGCCATCCGCGCCTACAACCCTGGCGCGGCGTCGGGCCGGCCTTCGCAGACGCTGCCCATCCACACGCCGCTGGTCGATCTGCTGCGCAAACTGAACGACATCGACGGCCTGGCGCGCATCCGCTTCCTGACCTCGCACCCGAACTGGATGACCGACGAACTGCTCGACGCGGTGCGCGAACTGCCCAACGTGATGCCGCACATCGAAGTGCCCGTTCAGGCCGGCGACGACGACGTGTTGCAGCGCATGCGGCGCGGCTACACCGCCGACGACTACCGCGCCCTGATCCAGCGCATCCGCGAGAAAGTCCCCGGCTGCGGCATCGCCACAGACATCATTGTGGGCTTCTGCGGCGAGACCGAGGCGCAGTTCATGCGCACCTATGATTTGCTGGAGGAGCTGCGGCTCGACGTGATCCACATCGCCAAATACTCGCCGCGCCCCAACACCACCGCCGAGCGCAATCTGGACGACGACGTGCCGGAAGAAGAGAAAGAGCGCCGCTGGCAGGCGCTGAACGATCAACACGAGCGCATCACGGCCGAGATCAACGCGCGCTATCAGGGGCAAACCGTCGAAGTGCTGGTCGAAGATCGGCACAAGGGGCGCTGGCGCGGGCGCACGCCATCGAACAAACTGGTCTTCTTCGAGGATTCCGACCCCTCACACGACTGGCGCGGCCGGCTGGTCAATGTCCGCGTCACCTGGAGCGGCCCGTGGAGCATGCAAGGGACGTTGACCGATCTGCCACACACATCAGCCGGCGCGCTGTCCGCTCAAGCAGTCGCGCCCGCGTCATGACATGAAAGCCCCGGCGACACCGGCTGCCATTGATATCCGTCCTTTCGCCAGCGTCGCAGATCATGCGCAGTGCGACGCGCTCCAGCGCCGGGTGTGGGGCGACACCAACACCGTCTCGCCGCCCATGGCCATCGCCATCCAGCGGCACGGCGGAATCGCCCTCGGCGCGTTTGACCGGCGCTCCGGGCGCATGGTCGGCTTTGCGCTGAGCTTTCTGGCGCCCAGCGCGCTGCCCGGCGCGGCCAACGGTCTGAGTCACCACTCGCACATGACCGGCGTCGCGCCGGAATGGCAGAACCGGGGCATCGGTCTGGCGCTCAAGCTCGCCCAGCGCGAAGCCGTGCTGGCTCAGGGCATCAACCTGATTACCTGGACTTACGATCCGCTGGAAGCGCGGAACGCGGCGCTAAACATCCACAAGCTGGGCGCGATTTGCCGCGTCTACCATCGCAACTACTACGGGGATATGGACGACAAATTGAACGCCGGCCTGCCTACCGACCGCTTTGAAGTGGAATGGTGGCTCGACGGCGCGCCACCCGGCCCGATAAACCCTGCCGCCCCACCTCGCGCGTTGCCGCCGGACCTGCGCCGCCCGCCGGCGCATCGGTTGGAAATCGACATTCCCCCCGACTTTCAATCCCTCAAGCGCGGCGATCTCAATCATGCCAAAGCCTGGCGCATGCGCACACGCCTGCAATTCGAGGACGCCTTTTCACGCGGCTATGTCGTCGTGGATTTCATCGCCACACCCTCGCGCGCCTGCTACATTCTCGAACGGCGCTAAACACAGCCCCGGGCCGGCAATCAGCGTCCGCTCATCTCCGACTGCTAGAATCAAAAATCAATCGTCAATCGTCAATCGTCAATCGTCAATCGCCTGATGGAACTTTTCAACTCGCTGCTGATCGGCATCCCGGTGTTCATCGTGCTGCTGGGGCCGTTAATGTTCGTGCACGAACTAGGGCATTTCTTGTTTGCGAAACGCGCTGGCGTCCGCGTCGAGGAGTTCGGCATGGGCTTCCCCCCGCGCGCGCTGACGCTGTTCCGGCGCGGCGAGACGATCTACACACTGAACTGGCTGCCGATCGGCGCATTCGTGCGCATGAGCGGCGAGGAAGACCCGTCCGACCCGCGCAGCCTCGCCGCGCAACCCAAACGCTGGCGGTTTCTGGTGTTGTTCGCCGGGCCGGCCTTCAACTTCATCTTCGCCGTGCTCGTTTTGTTGCTGGCGTACCTGCTCTTCGCCACAGAACCCAGCGAGGCGCGCTACCGGATCACAGGCGTCTTGCCGGGCAGCCCGGCCGAAACGCTCGGCCTCATGCCCGGCGATGAAGTGCTGTCGGTCAACGGCATCGACGCCACCGAACATCTCTCCCCCAACCAGCAACAGGACACCTTCACCCTCAAATCCCAATCCCAGGCGTCCATCGGCAAGCCCATTCAGATCGTCGTGTTGCGCCCCGGCGCCGGGAGCGACGAGGCGCCGGTCGAGGTCGTCATCAACGGAACGATCCCCGCTGACGCCAATCCGAACGCCCCGCTCGGCGTCAGCCTGGGCCTGAATGTGATCAAAACGGAGCGTGTGCATTACAGCGCGCCCGAAGCATTTATCGCCGCAACGAACGATCTGTATGTGGTCACGACCAACCTGATCCGCGCGCCGGTCGAACTGATCACAGGCCGGCTCGCGCCGGAAATGGCCCGGCCGGTCGGCGTCGTCGGCATCACCAGCATCGGCGTGTCGCTGCTCGAACAGGGCGCGTTCCCGTTCATTCGCTTCGCCGGCATTTTGAGTATGCTGATCGGCCTGACCAACCTGCTGCCTATCCCGGCCCTCGACGGCGGGCGTATTGTGTTTGTGCTCATCGAGTGGATTCGCGGCCGGCGCATCGACCCGCAACGCGAGCAATGGGTGCACAGCATCGGCATGATTTTTCTGCTGGCGCTGTCGGCCATCATCATCTTCTTTGACGTGATTAACCCCGTGCAACTGCCATGACCAGCAAAAAGGCAACGCTCGACCAGGCGCTGGAGAGCCTGGCCGGCACTGCGCCGATTGCGACGCGCGTGCTCAAGGCGCTCGACCGGTTGAGTGATCGCGCCGTGCAGCAATTGCAGGCTGCGTGGCCGGCGCTGGAAGATGACCGTCGCGCCTACATAGCCGCCAAACTGCGCGCCATGTCCAGAGTCGATGTCCGGCTCGACTTCACGCCAATCTTTCGCTTCATGCTGAGCGATATCGACCCGCGCGTGCGCCTGGCTGCCGTGAACGGGCTGAGCGAGGATGAAAGCCCCGACATGATCGACATTTTCGCCGTCATGCTGCGCAGCGATCCCGCCGACGCGGTGCGCGCGGCGGCGGCCACGGCGCTCGGCAGGTTCATGTATCAGGGCGTCATGGACAAGCTCAGCCAGCGCCGGCGCGATCAGGTCTACTCGGCTCTGATGGGCGCGCTGATTGGCTCGCCCGAAGAGTCGCGCGCCCGCCGCGCCGCACTCCGTGCGCTGGCCTGGGTGTCCAACGACGAAGTTGATCTGCGCATCCGCGACGCCTACGCCTCCGAGCATCTGCCATTGCGCATCAGCGCAGTCTTCAGCATGGGTCGCAGCAACGACCGCCGCTACCAGCACGTTGTGCTGGGCGAATTGACCAGCGTCACCCCGGTCATGCGCCGCGAAGCAGCGCGCGCCGCCGGCGAACTGGAGTTGCGCGAAGCCGTGCCGGCCCTCAAGCAACTCATCGACGACCCGGTGGCCGACGTGCGTCGCGCTGCCATCCGGGCACTGGGCCAGATCGACGGTGACGAATCCCGGCGGGCGCTTGAAACCGCAATCCAATCGAACGACCCGGAGATCGCCGGCACGGCAGAAGAAGCTCTGGCCGAGCATGAATTTCTGTACGGCGACCTGAAATTCTCGATGGGGCCGTTCGACGAGTTCTTCGAGAACAGGGAATAGCGCGGACTGCGTCCGCAACACCTCGCCTGACGTTGCAGAGGCGGCGCGGACTGTGTCCGCTTTGATCCATGATGCGCCATCGCATTCTCTCCGCCGCCGGCCTGCTACTGCTGCTCCTCGCCGCAAGCGCGCTGTACGCCGCGCAAGCCGGCCAGGCCGCCCAGTTGCGCGGCATGCCCGATGGCTTCCCCCCGGCGATCCAGGGCGCCGAGGCATTGCGCCTGGGCGTCAACGTCGCGCTGGAGCAATACGACACAGCCACACTGGATGAACGCCTGCGCGACCTGCGCGCCCAGGGCATCCAATACCTGCGCCAGAGTTTTCGCTGGAACGAGATCGAGCCGCGCCGGGGCGAATTTGACTGGGCAGAGGCAGATCGCATCATGGCTGCCGCGCAACACCACGGGCTGCGCGTGCTGGCTGTGCTGCACACCACGCCCGAATGGGCCAGGCTTCCCTCCGGCTCGGAAGACCAGCCGGCCAACGAGACACAACCCCCCGCCGATCCATCCGACTTTGCCGCATTCGCCGGCGCATTCGCCGCCCGTTACGAGAAGCAACCGGCGGCCAACATCCCATCGCCCATCCTAGCCTATCAGATTTGGGATGAACCCAATCTCTTGTCCGCATGGGGCAACAGCCTGGCCAACCCGGAGCTGTACCTGAAGATGCTGCGCGGCGCGCGCCGGGCCATACGCGCCGTCAATCCAAATGCGCGCATTGTGCTGGCGGCGCTCGCGCCGACGGTCGAACAGGGCGGCGTCAACCCGGCGCCACAGGTGTACCTGCGCCGACTGTACGAACTGGGCGGGCGCGACGCCTTTGACGTAGCCGCTGCCAAGCCTTACGGATTCGACTACCCGCCCGACGACCGGCGAGTTGATCCGGGCCTGCTGAACTTCTCGCACGTCATTCTGCTGCGCGAAGAGATGATCGCGCAGGGCGACGGCAACAAGGCCATCTGGCTGACGCAGTTTGGCTGGAACGCGCTGCCGGACGGCTGGCAGGGCGAGCCATCCATCTGGGGAAATGTCAGCGCAGCCGAGCAGGCCGACTACACTGCGCGCGCCGTCGAACGCGCCGCGCGCGAGTGGCCGTGGGCCGGCGCGATGTTCATCGAGACGTTGCAGCCGGCCACCTATCCAGAAGACGGGCGCTGGGGATTCGCGCTGGTCGATGCCGCCGGCCGGCCGCGCCCGGTCTACACCGCATTTGTTAAGGCGCTCCAGAGCGCCCAAACTGCCCCGCGCGCGCAATCGTTTGTCCACGTGGTTGCCGACGCTCTCGGCGCGCATTACGCGCCCAATCCGCTGGCCACATTTTCAGAAGGATGGCGTTTCGGCGAACTGGGCGCCGACATTCCAGAGCGCCCCGATGCGCGTGTCACGTTCACGTTCAACGGAGACAGCCTGGCGCTCATCGTGCGGCGCGACAACTACCGCGCCTATACCTTCGTGACCATTGACGGCCAGCCGGCCAACCGGCTGCCGGTCGAGGCGCGCGGCGCGTATCTGGTCATGACCTCGCCGGACCTGCAACCTGCCATCGACACACTCCCTGTTGCCGACGGCCTGGGCGCCGGCCCGCACACCGCCGAGCTGACCATCGATCGCGGCTGGAATCAGTGGGCGCTGATCGGATGGAGCAGCCGGGCGAGCGATCCTTCCGCGCAGTCGTACACGGTCGTCCAGTGGCTGGCGGCGCTGGCCGGGCTGGGCGCGCTGGGACTTGTGATGTGGCACACGCCAAAAGCAGGATGGCCGGCTGCCGCGCGCGCCATTGCGCGGCGATGGACAGAGCGCGATCGTCCGCTGACCTGGCAGGCGCTTGCCGCCGGCCTGTTGTTCTGGCTGACTGCCTCGCTGACCTGGGCGCAGGACGCCGCGCAGGCGTACCGCAATCTGGGCACGCCGGCCAGCGTCGTCATCAGCGCGCTGGTGTCTGCGCTGGCCTTCTGGTCGCCGGTGTTCGTCATCAGTCTGCTGGCCCTGGCAATCCTGTTCGCGCTGGTGTTGCTGCGGCTCGATCTCGGCCTGATGCTGCTGGCGTTTTTCATTCCGTTCTACATCCTGCCGCAGCGCCTGTTCGAGCGCGCCTTTTCGATGGTCGAATTGCTCACGCTGATGTGTTTCGTCTCGTGGGCGATTCGCGCTGCGCGTCGTTGGATTGTCGAAGAGAGGAGGTTGCCGTCCATCCGCCTCGGCGCGCTTGACATCGGCGTGCTGGCCCTGGTGATCGTGGCAAGCCTGTCTGCGACGCAGGCGGCATTCAAAGTGGAGGCGTTCCGTGAGTTGCGCGTGGTCATCATCGAGCCGGCGCTGGTATATGTGATGCTGCGCGCCAGCCGGCTCGACCGCGACGCGATCTGGCGCATCGCCGACGGCTTCGTGCTGGGCGGGCTGGCGATCGCCGGCATCGGCCTGATCAACTACGCGCAGGGCAACACCTTCTCCGCCGAGTTTGGCTTTCCGCGCATCCGAAGCATCTTCGGATCGCCGAACAACGACGCGCTGTATCTGGAGCGCGCCTTCGCCGTGCTGCTGGCGGTCAGTGTGATCGCGCCGCGCGCAGGGACAAACGACGGCGCGCGCCGGCCCGCGCGGCGCGTGTTGTACGGGTTGGCCCTGGGGCCGGTGACGCTGGCGCTGATCCTGAGCGCCTCGCGGGGGGCGCTGGTGCTGGGCGCGCCGGCTGCCGTTCTGGTGGCGCTGTTCATGGCCGGCGGACGCTGGCGCCGGGTCGCCTGGGCCCTGATCGCCGCGCTGGGCATCGGGCTGGCCGTGCTGCTCAGCGGCGTCGCCCAGCCGCTGGTAGCCGGCACGCGCTTTGAAAACATGCTCGACCTGACGCGAGGCACCGGCTTCTTCCGCCTCAACCTGTGGCAGAGCGCGCTGCGCATGATCGAGGCGAATCCGCTGCTGGGCGTCGGGCCGGACAATTTTCTGTACGCCTATCGCGGCTTCTACATTTTGCCGGCGGCCTGGCAGGAGCCGAATCTGTCTCACCCGCACAACATCGCACTGGATTTCGCCAGCCGGCTGGGGCTGCCCGGACTGGCAGCCGGCGCGCTGATGATTGGGGCCGGCATGTGGCAGGCCCTGCAAAGCGCACGACGCGCCGCACCGCCGGCCATGAGACCGCTTGCCGTTGGACTACTTGGGCTGATGGCCGCCATGCTCGCCCACGGGCTGGTGGATCATTCATTCTTTCTGGTCGATCTTGCGTTCGCCTTTATGCTGGCGACGGGGTTGACGACGCAAATGGCGCGCCAGTCTCTGGATGAATCCAATCTCTCGCCCGACAGAGAGTGAATCATGTCACAGGCACTTGCAAACCGAATTGCCATCGTCACCGGCGCGAGTTCCGGGTTAGGCGATCAGCGCGGCTACATCACCGGGCAGACGCTCGTGGAGTAGCGCGGAAAAGTTGCAGCCGGCCCGCCCCTTGCATCGCAGGCAGAAGGATGTACAATCCGCCCATCTTGTGACGGCCTTCTGGCTGGAGCAGGGGTCACATCGCTATCCTTTTGACCGGAGGTGATGTGCGCATGAGTAGTCATAAACTCAGCGCCGCAGCTTCCCTCCGGACGATGAATCTGTAGGGAGCTGCGGCGCGGCAAACGGCCAACTCGACAGGGTTGGCCGTTTGCTTTTCGGCAGGGCAAGCCGGCCGCTCCAACAGATTTCTAACAGCCCGCCGAATCCTCTCTAACACACGCCACCTAGAGTGTGGGCATTCTCGTTGAGAAGACAAAACCAGAATCCAGAGATTTGAACTACGGAGGATTGCAGAAATGGCTACTCGAATCATTCGCCGATATGACCCGTTTGCGGAGGCGGTTTCTCTGCGCAACATGATGGATCGTCTGATGGAAAGCGCCTTTGTCAACCCGGCGCAGTGGCTGAGCGCCAGCGCGGGATTTGACGCGCCGGCCATTGACGTGATCGAAAACGCCGACGGCTACACCATCAAGGCTGCGCTGCCGGGCTGGAAGCCGGAGGATGTGGACATTACCTTTGAGAACGGCGTGCTGACCCTGTGCGGCGAAGTGAAAGAAGAGACGGAGCGCAACGATGACGCCTCGAAGTACCATGTGCGCGAGATTCGCCAGAATTCCTTCACCCGCCGCGTGACGCTGCCGACTGAGATCGAGGCTGACAAGGCCAAAGCCGAGTTCGAGAACGGCGTGCTGACACTGAGCCTGCCGAAGGCCGAGGTTGTCAAGCCGAAGCAGATCAAGATCAGCGCCAAGTGACAGCAGGCGCGCTCCCGGCATGGGAGCCTGCGCGGGCAACGAGGCCGGCAATGAATTGCCGGCCTCGTCTCGTTTACACCCCGGCGCGAAATGACGCCGGCCGCCCTCCAGCCGCCGCCTTACAATCGCATTATGGATTCCAAACACCGTGTCATGATGCCGCTTGGGCACCGGCAGCCCGACCGCGTTCCGATCGACTACTACGCGCGACGGGAGATCACCGATCAGCTCCGGGCACGGTTTCACCCGGGGCCGCGCAGGTCTGTCGTCAGTTCGGCAGTTCGGCAGTTCGGTTCGGATCGTCTTGCCTTTTTCCCTCGATTCGCTTACATTAAGGACTCAAGTTGCGGGCGCGCGGCTGTGACTTTTCGCTTTCGGAAAAAGCACCTGTCCATAAAAAAGGAGCCTATGAGCGCAGTGACATCGAGCGCAAACACAGAACTGCCGGCTGCCGAGCCGTTGAAGACCTTCGCGCCGCGCAGTCTGTGGGGCTCAGCCTGGCGACGGTTGATTCGAGGCTGGAACGGCCGGGTGGGCCTCTTTCTGGTGACCGTCATCACCCTGATTGCAATCGTCACACCGATTGTCGATCCCTATGACCCACGCACCGACAGTGAGCCGGCCAAGTCCCGACGCCCGCCCTCGCTGGAGCACCCCTTTGGCAACGACTTCATCGGGCGCGACATCTTCCGGCGCGTGATGCACGGCGCGCGCTATTCGCTGGTGGTGGCGTTGTCCACAATCCTGATCGGCACCGTATTGAGCACCGCGATTGGCATGGTGGCCGGCTATTTCGGCGGCTGGGTCGACACGCTGGTTCAGCGCGTCGCGGAATTGATGCAGGCCTTCCCCAGCATTCCCCTGGCGATCGCCATCGTGGCAATTGCCGGACCCAGCCTGTTCAACACCGTGCTGGCCATCACTATCGTGAGCATCCCCGGCGGCATGCGCGTGGCGCGCGCCATGACACTCACATTACGCACGCGCGACTATGTGGAAGCGGCGCGCTCGCTCGGCGCATCCAACCTGCACCTGCTGTGGCGGCACATCCTGCCCAATCTGTTGTCCTATGTCATCGTGGGCGCGACGCTGGGCGTCGGCGGCGTGATTCTGAACGCGGCCGCTCTCGGCTTCCTGGGACTGGGCGCGCAACCGCCCACGCCGGAATGGGGCGTCATGGTCTCGGACGCCGTCAAGTTCATGCGCCAGGCGCCGCATATGATCCTGTTTCCGGGTCTGGCCATCGTCTTTACCGTGCTGGGATTCAACCTGCTGGGTGACGGTCTGCGCGACGCGCTCGATCCATCGCTCAGTGGAACAAGCTGACGCTATCGGTAATTCGGTGTGTGAAGCGCGCATGCGCTTTGTGGTTTTGAGCCGGCGGCTTGCAGGCCACGGCAAACAGCAATCCGTTTAGAGGAGAAGGTACTATGTCCAGCAGGAAAACGCTCGTAACCCGTCGCAGGTTTCTGACTCTGGCAGGCATGTCAGCGGCAGCCGGCCTGGCTGCTGCCTGCGCGCCGGCTGCCCAACAGCCGGCTGCTGCGCCGACTACCGCCCCGGAAGCGCCGGCGGCCGAAGCGCCGGCCGCCCCTGAGCCGACCACGGCGCCAACCGAGGCGCCGGCCGCTCCCGCCGCAGAACAGACGCTCATCATCGGGCGCGGCGGCGACAGCGTGGCGCTCGACCCGGCCATCGTCACCGACGGCGAATCGGCTCGCGTGTGCACGGCCATCTACGACACGCTGGTGGTGCTGGAAGGCGCCAGCACCAGGCCAGTGCCCTGGCTGGCCGAGTCGTGGAGCACCGAAGACAGCGTCGTGTGGGACTTCAAGCTGCGCGCCGGCGTCACATTCCATGATGGCGAGCCGCTCACCGCGCAGGCCGTCAAGTGGAACTTCGACCGCTGGCAAAACCCGGACAACCCCTTCCGCTATCCCAGTCAGAAATACGAATACTGGGACACAGAGATGTCCGAAATTGTCGATTCAACGGAAGTCGTCGACGATCTCACCTTCCGCATCAAACTCAAGGTTCCCACGGTGCTGATTCTGCCCAAGCTGTCTCTGTTCAACTTCGGGATTGCCAGCCCGAAGGCAGTTGAGGCGCAGGGCGAGAGCTACGCCACCCAGGCCGGCACGCCGGTCGGCACCGGCCGCTTCAAGTTCGAAAGCTGGGTGCCGAATGACAAAATCACTGCGGTGCGCAACGATGACTGGTGGGGCGGCAAAGCGGCGCTGCCCTACACCCAGATGCCCAGGCTGAACAAGATCATCTGGCGCTCGATCCCCGATAACAACACGCGCTTCGCCGAGTTCCAGGCCGGCACGCTCGACCAGGCCGACATCGCTCAGACCGACCTGGTCACGCTCGAGGGCGACCCGAACTACGTCTTCACCGTCACGCCATCGCTCAGCGTGGGTTACATCGCATTCAACCACGCCATGCCTCCGTTCGACAAACTGGAAGTGCGCAAGGCATGGGCGCATGCAGTGAACTGGGACGCGCTGATCGAAACGTTCTACAGCAAGTACGCGGTGCGCGCCACGTGCTTCCAGCCGCCGGCCATCCTGGGTCACAATCCCAACATCAAGCCCTACGAGTACAACCCCGATCTGGCGAAGGAACTGCTGGCGCAAGCCGGCCTGCCCGATGGCTTTGAAACCGACTTCTGGTACGTGCCGGTCATTCGCGGCTACTTCCCGGACTCCAAGGCGCTCTCGGAGGCCATGGCCGCCGATCTGGCCAAAGTGGGCATCCGCCTGAATCTGAAAACGCAGGATTGGGGCGCTTATCTGGCCGACCGTAAAGATGGCAAGTTCCCGGTGTGGGCGCTGGGCTGGGGTTCCGACAACGGCGACCCCGACAACTTCATCGGCTACCACTTCATCTGGAACGATGGCAAGACCCCCAACGTCGAGGACGGCTACAACAACCCCAAACTGCAGGAATTGCTGCGCAAGGGGCAGGTTGTGTCCGACCTGGCCGAGCGTGAGAAGATTTATCAGGAAGCGGAGCAGATCGTGCACGACGATGTGGCGCGCATCCCAATCGCGTGGCCGGCCACTGTTGCCGTAGACCGCAGCTACGTCAAGGGCCGCAAGCAGTGGGTGTTCCGCGATCAGTACGAGAACTTCTACATCGAGAAGTAACCCCTTTCACGCTTGACAAGCCGGGGGCGCGCCTGGTCGCGCCCCCGGCCCGCAGCTCATGGCAACGTACATCATCCGCCGCATCCTGATCGTCATCCCGACCCTGCTGGCTGTGTCGATCCTGTCGTTTGCATTCGTGCGGCTGATTCCCGGCGACCCGGCCACAGTCATGCTGGGCGAGCGCGCGCGCCCGGCAGACGTCGAGAAATTCAAAGAGCAGATGGGATTGAACCAGCCCATCTACATGCAGTACATCCGATACATCGAACAGGTTTTTCAGGGCAATCTCGGCACGTCCATCGTCACGCGCGTGCCGGTCATAGATCAACTGGCCTACCGGCTGCCGGCCACCATCGAGGCGATCTTCTTCGCGTTGCTGATCGGCATCCTGGTTGGCGTTATCACCGGCATCGTTGCGGCGCTGAACCGCAACACCGTCATTGACACAGTCGCCAATCTGATCGCGCTGACCGGCGTCTCGATTCCGATCTTCTGGCTGGCGCTGATCATGATCTACTTCTTCGCTGTCAACCTGAAGATCGTGCCGCCGGGCGGGCGCATTGCCGCCGACATCACCGTTGATCGCATCACCGGCTTCTACCTGATCGACACGCTGCTGATGGGCCGGCTCGATTACTTCGTCAGCGCCGTCCGGCACATGATCCTGCCGGCCATCGTGCTCAGCACCACCGTCATGCCGCAGATCATGCGCCTGACCCGCGCCTCGATGCTCGAAGTGCTGCGCGCCGATTACATCCGCACCGCCCGCGCCAAAGGGCTGCGGCAGGGAACCGTGATCTTCAAGCACACGCTGCGCAACGCGCTCCTGCCCGTCATTACCGTCATCGGTTTGCAGATCGGCGGCCTGCTCGGCGGCGCCATCCTCACCGAAAATGCCTTCTCGTGGACCGGCATGGGGTCGTGGTTCTATGGCGCCATCTCCTCGCGCGATTATCCGGTGCTCCAGACCGCCATCATGTTCAACGCCATCATCTTCGTCGTCATGACCATGCTGGTGGACATTTCCTACGCCTTCATCGATCCGCGCATCCGCTACAAGTGATCAGGGGATTGAGTCATTGTGCCATTGAGTCATTGTGCCATTAGTGCAATCACCTCGTCGCCCTGTCACCCCGTCACCCTATGAATCCATCCCCGCTTCACGCCGCCGAACGGTCGTTGCTCGGCGACATCATGACCTCGGAAACACTCTGGCCATCCCTGCTCGTCCTGTGCGACGACTGCAATGGCCGTTTCGTCGGCAGCGACGACGAGCAACGCGCCGCCGCTTTCATCCGGCAGTCTTTTGAGCATTACGGCTTGTCGAATGCGCACATCGAGGAATTCCCCCTGCACGGGTGGCGGCGCGGGCCGGCCAGCCTGGCCGTGAACGGACACGAACTGGCCTGCATCGGCTTGCCCGGCACGCCGCCGTGCGATCTGTGTGCGCCGGTGATTTTCCTCGGCGATGGCGAGCCGGCCGACTTCGAGAAAGCCGGCGAGGCGCCCAAAGGCAAAATCGCGCTTGTGCGCGGCAAGGGATCGCACCGGCTGGAGAAGTACGCCCGCGCCGTGAAGGCCGGGTGTGTCGGCTTCATCTTCTCCAGCGCCGAGCCAAATGCCCTGCCCCCCACCGGCAGCCTGGAGTTTGGCGGCAATCCGGCCCCCATCCCCGGCGTCGGCATCGCCTACGAGACCTTGTGCTGGCTCGAGCGCGCGCTCCAGCGCACAACCGCGCGCGGCGACATGACCGCCCATTTGCGCGTGCAGGCCGAGTTGTTCGACGCCATCGGCCACAACGTGATCGCCGATCTGACCCCGGCCGGCGTGGAATCGCCGGACTGGCTGGTGATGTGCGCCCACTACGACGGCCACGACATCGCCCAGGGCGCAGTGGACAACGCCAGCGGCACGGTGGCCGTGCTGGAAGCCGCCAGGGCGCTGAAGGTCGCCTACGACACACTTGCCGCGCAGGGGGCCGCGCCGGCCCTCGGCATCCGCTTCGCGCTGTGGTCCGGCGAGGAGGTCGGCATGCTCGGCTCCAGCCATTACGCCGCCAAACATGCCGGCGAACTGGATCGCATCAAGCTGGTGTTCAACTGCGACATCGTGGGCAACCCGGGCGCTTTCTTCCTGGGCGTCAACGGCTACGACACGGATCGCCTGGTGGCTTACTTCAAAGAACTGGCCGGCGACCACTTGTTTGACATCCAGACCGGCAACAGCATGGTCATCCCTTATTCTGACCATTTCTCGTTTTACCTGAAGGGCGTGCCGGCGCTGATGGCGGCAACGGGCGGCGGCAAGTCGCCGGGGCCGCACACGCACGGCGACACGCTGGACAAGGTGGATGTGCGCGCCATGCGCTCTGCGACCGCCTTTGCCGCGCGGGCGCTGTTGCGGCTGGCCTGGGACCCAACCCCGCTGCCTGCGCGCCACGCGACTGCCGAGGAAGTGCAGGAAGTGTTGCGCAAGGCCGGCTACGAAGACCTGTTGAAAGCGCAGGGCCGCTGGAAGTTTTGAACCTGTATGGCCGGGGCAAGCGAACCGTGACCTGGCCCGGTGTTTATCTTGACATCGCTTTCCCCAGGCCTATAATCGCGCGCCAATAACACGGGTGCACCTGGCCGTTCGCAGGGCGTGACTCGGCACACCGCGACCGCCTTCAGCACCCACAGGAGGTATAGCCGTGCTTCGAATCGAGACCGGCGGCAGCCCGTATGGCGCGCGGCTGATCACCGATCAACCCTGTAAGCAAGGGGAGATCGTGTGCCGCATCCAGAATTACAAGGTGACAGATCAGGCCACCTGGCAGACGGTGCAGATCGGCCCCCACGCGCACATTGAAGAGCTCGGCGTTCTGGCGTACCTGAACCATTCCTGCCAGCCCAGCGTGATCGTGGACACAACGGCGATGGAAGTGCGCGCCGCGCGCGACATCGCCGCCGGCGAAGAGCTGACTTTCTTTTATCCTTCCACGGAATGGGAGATGGATCGTCCGTTCATCTGCCTGTGCGGCGCGGCGCAGTGCATCCGGCTGGTGGCCGGCGCGAGGTATCTCTCCATCGACACCCTGTCGCGTTACTTCATCAACCAGCACATCCGGGACATGGCCCTGGCGGCGCTTGAACAAGAGGCGCCCGGACAGGCAGCGCGCTGCCTGACGGAAAGCGTCCAGCATGAAGAGTAACGCCGGCTGAAGCCGCGTGTTCAGGGGGTGGCTGTCACGGCAGGCCCATCAGCGGGCAGCAGATCAAGCGCGCGCGCGATGACGGCGTGGGTTACGGCAGCCGAGTCGCCGTAACGCGCCACCAGGTCGCCTGCGCGCGCGGGCGCGCCGAAACACAGATGCGGCTGTAGGTTTTGATACGCCGGCACGATGACCTGCAGCGTGGCCGCCAGCCACTCCCGATCTTTCTTCTGCCGGCGGATGCGCGTGACAGGGTTGCGCAGCGCCGCGCGCGAGAGCACGCCGCTGACAATGACCGGCGCGATCAGCGCGTCCGGGGCCAGCCGCGCGATCAGCCCGATACTGCCTGACCAGGCGCGCAGCGACTCAGCTGCGCCAGGCAGGGCCAGCGGATCCGGCTCGATCCTGCCGGCGGGAAACAGGAGCACAGCGCGCCCGGCGCGCAGATGGTCGCGCACCGAGCGGATGGCCAGCGAGCGATCGCTGCCTTCGTCGGACACATAGATCAGATAGCGCGCGATGTTGGGAATGGCGTGCAAAAAATCGCGGTGGCGCGCGATGATGGCCAGGTCATTGCGCCCGATTGCAGCAAAGAGTGCCAGCGCGTCGGTCAGGCCGGGATGGTTCGAGACGAACAAAACCGGCCCCTGGCGCAATTCGTCACGCCAGCCCGAAACCGTGTAGCCGGCGGCGAATTGGCGGGTGACCCATTCGCCGGCTGCCGGCAGGCCGCGCGCGCCGACAATCTCATCAAACGTCAGCACCTGTCTGGCAAAACGCGCCGCCAGGGGACGCAGCAGGGCAGCCAGCGCGCGCCGTCCTGTCTTCAGGTTATCCAGCCCGAGCGCGGTGATGAAATCCCTCGTGTTAATCTCGGTCAATAAGTCGAACGCGCGATCCCGACCGTTCACCGGTGGTGTCAGCCCGATCGGCATTTCGATGTGCGGCTCTGCCATGCTTCCCCTTGCCCAACGCGCCTGCCCATTGCGCATATGAATTGTATCGTTGCATTCTCTGCTGTGAGGGGGCTGAGAGAATGCTGCGCGCGCGATGATTGACGTCTGGATCAGGCGCGCCTGAACAACAACAGGCTGTTGCTCTGTCAGCGCCGATGACGCATACTTGTCATGACAGGCAGCGTGTGTGTGAATCATATGGCGTCAATCGAATCGACGCGGAGTGTGGTCGGGGGCATTTCTCTGTGGGGGCATGTTGCCCGACCTTTGCAAAGTCTGTGGGCGTGTGTGGGGAGTTGAAGCGCAGCACCCGTCATGCCCGCGCAGTTCCCCTGTGTAGCGTGGATTTATCCCGCGCAACGGGCTGGATTGCCCCTGCTAAGAAATGCCCCCACGTGGTTGGAGGCTGAGCGTTGAGGGTATACTCGGCCCAGCTTTACGCTCCCATCATGATGCAACAGCGGCTTCTGACACGAAAAGCCACGAGGAGTGATCGAATGCCTGAAAATCAGGTTCGTTTCATCGCCAGCTCAAAGCCCATCCCCCTGCGCCGCCGATGGCAGCGTATTGCGACGGCGCTCGGCATGGCAATTGCGGCAGCAATATGCCTTTCAACGCTCTCGACACTGCCCGCGCAGGGGCGCGCCGGCGCACAGGCCGGCCCCGCGCAAACGGCGTCGCCGAGCCTGACCGTCACCATCAGCGTGGACAGCGTCTTTGCCTATAGCGCGCCCGACTGGAACGCAGGCCGGGTCGGACGGTTGATGAAGTGGCAGACAGCCAGGGCAATTGGCCGCAACCCCAACGGCGAGTGGTTGCAGATCGACTATGGCAACAGCCTGGTGTGGCTGCACCGCACGACGGTGAGTTTTCCCGGCGATCTGAACGGCAACAATTCGCCCTTGATGGCCCTGCCGGTCACAGAGAAAGCCGGACGGCTGTCGCCGAGCCGCACCCGCATGACGACAACCGGCACGCCGGTGATCTCGGCGCGCGCGCGCCAGCTCTACCGACAGGCGATTGCCGCCGGGCGCGACGCCACCCTTTTCACCGTGGCTGGGGACTGCAATTCGGAGCCGCCGGTCTATCTGGGGCGTTTTGCCGCCGGCGGATTCGATCTGTCCGCGCATGGGTTTGGCGCGTTGCAGGCCACGGCAAGGAAATTTGCCCGCTCCTTCACCTGGAGCAGTGTCGCCGTTGAGGGCGGCCACAACAGCGCGTCGGTTCTGGATCCGCTGTTTGCCGACAGCCGGCGCTGCGAGGCGAGCGAAAGTCCCCTGGCCTGCGAACTGCGCCGCTCAAACGCCAGCATCGTGTTCATCGGGCTGGGCACCGGCGACACCTTCATCTGGCAGGATTTCGAGGCCAACTATCGCCGCATTATCGACACCGCGCTGGCCGCAAATGTATTGCCGGTGCTCGTCACCAAAGCCGACGACCTGGAGGCAACGCAGGGGGGCGCGCCCAGCGGGACAATCAACGCCATCATCCGCCGGCTGGGCGCAGAATACCAGCTGCCGGTCATGGATTTCGCTCTCGCCGCGCGCCGCCTGCCCGACCAGGGCCTGGCCGAGGAAGGCAAAGAGGTGGCCGGCCAGGGTCTGGTGTACGCGGCTGCATCGCGCTTCCACCTGAATGGCTATGGCATGGACGCGCGGATTTTGCTGACGCTCACAACCCTGAGCGCAATCGCGCGGTAGCGCAGGTTTCATCATCATGTTGAGGAGGTTTCACTTGAACAAGCGAGTTTCACTGCTATCGGCGCTGTTGTGCGCCCTGCTGGCAACCGCAGCGCTGCCAGGCGTCACGACCCGGGCGCAAGACGCGCGGAAAGTTGAATTCGTCGTCACAACGCCCGGCGCGTACTTGCGCGAGTTGCCAACGCTGCTCTCGGCCAACACCTATCCGGTGTTCAAGGAAGATCGGTTCGGGGTGATCGGTCGCACCGCCGACAACTTCTGGGTGCAGATCTCCTATCCGAACGCGATCAGCGGAACATGGATCATTGCGTCTCTGGGCGCCGTGATCGGCGACTTGAAGGATGTCAAGCCGCTGCCGGCCAACAAGACGCCGGCGCCCGTGTTACATGGCCGCGCCGGCCCGATCAGCGTGCCCGGCACGCCCGTGATCACCGCCGCTCAGAAAGCCCTGTATCGCAAAGCGGTTGCCGCCGGGCGCGACGCCGGCATGTTTGCCGTGATCGGCGACTGCAACTCGCAACCAACCGCCTATGTCGGGCGGCTGGCCGCCGGCCTGTTTGGATACGAGCAGTATCGCGCCTATCCGGCCACTGTGTCGCGCTTCACGCGCGCCTTTGCGCGGGTGAGCCTCGCTGCGTCAGGCGGGTTCAACACCGCCGCTGTGCTCGATCCCACCTGGGCCGACGGCTATTTGTGCAAAGCCGGCGAGACGCCCCTGGCCTGCGAGCTGCGCCTGTCCAGAGCCAGCATTGCGCTGATCGAACTGGGCACGGGCGACACGCACATCTGGCAGGAATTCGAGGCCAACTACCGCGCCGTTGTCGAGACAACCCTCAAGAGCAACGTCCTGCCGGTGCTCATCACCAAGGCCGACGCGCTGGAGCACGAGCAGGCCGACGCGCCGGAGGAGCATATCAACAACGTCATTCGCAAAATCGGCGCCGAGTATGGCGTGCCGGTGATGGACTTCCACCTCGCCACGCGCAACCTGCCCAACTTCGGCCTGTTGGATGAAGGCAACGCCGATTTCCACCTCGGCCCCGGCGGTTCCTACATCCACCTGCTCCAGACCTTGCAGGTGCTGGATCAGATCTGGCGCTAGAGACGCGCCACATCACCGTTGCAGGGCAAGCCTGGCGGCTTGCCCTACACTCTGTGCTCTGTGCTCTGATCCTCACTGCCCCATCACCTGCCGGCGAATGGCGTCCAGCGCGCGCAATGCTGTCAGGTTGTACATGTTGTAGCCGTAGGACAGATAACCGCCGGTGAAGTTGGCCGACTGGCCGTCGGGCGGCTTGTTGATGTGAAAGCCGTCGGCCTCGAAGCCGCGATTCGGCAGCGTCGAGAGCGCCTGGCGCAGATCGAGCAGCGGCACGCTGTATTCGCGGCTGAGCCGGCGCACAATATCGTTGATATAGCCATACGGCGCCTGGCTGTCGGTGGACTCCAGATCATCCCCTTTGGTGATGCATACCGGAATGACCCCCTGGTTGATCAGATGCTCGATGATCTGGCGATAGCGCGACTCAAAGCCCTGCCAGGTGTGCTGGTCGCCTGTGCCGAGCAGGATGAAAGCGACGCTGGGCCGATTGACGCGCACCTCGCAGGCCAGCGGCGACTCGCCTGGCCCGCAGCCGGCGGGCGCGTTGGCCGGGTCGAGCGCCTTGCTGGTGTTGAACCCGCCACGCGCTGCGATGCGATCGCGCGCAAACGATCCCCGGAAGAAATCGATCGTCTCCTGCAGATAGCCGTATCCACCCAGCGTGTAACCGCCCCAGTCGAACGGCGCAAAGAACGCCATGTTGGCGGTGTTGCTGTCGCCGACCAGTGAAAACACGTTGGCGCGATTGCCGCGCGACTGGCCGGCCTGATAAATCTGAAGCGCCCGGCCCGTCAGATTGGACAAGTTGGGATCGTCTGCAACGGCGGCGATGGATGACGGGGCCGGCGCACTCGAAGCAACGACGGCCCCGCCGGCCAGCGGTATCTGCGACAGCGCGCCGGCCAGATCGACGTACTGGCGCATCACCCATCCTTCCGTGCCCTGCGGCGTGACCACCTTCAGCCAGAAATCATCGGGCGTGCGCGCCAGCACCTGCAACCGGGTCTGGGGCGCCAGCCTGGTGATGATCTCTGCCTCGGTGCTGGGGCTGCGCCGCAGGCGCAGGCCGCCGGCGTCGATGCGCACCAGGGCCGAGGGTGACGAATCGCTCGGCGCGGCTGCCGCCGGCGCGCGGGTGGGCAGGGGCGGCAACACCGCGCCGGGGGCCGGAATGTTCAGCACCGCGCCGAGTGACAACACATCCGGGTTAATCTGCGGATTGGCGGCAATCAGCGCATCGAGGCTGAGGCCAAAACGCACGGCGATGTCCCACAGCGTGTCGCCCTCCACCACCGTGTATGCCGTAACCGCCGGCGTCGCCGTCGGCATTTCGACAGGTGGTGCGGGAGAGGGATCGGGCGTGGGTGTTTCTGTAGCCGCCGGCAGGGCCGTGATATGCAGCGTGACCTGCGGTGTCAGGCTGAACGCTACCGGCTGAGCGGGGGCGCGCGGCGCAGAGAGCGTGATGGCAATCACCATGCCGATCAGCGCCACGCTCCCGGCCACAACACCCACCACAATGCCGGCCCGCCCGCGCAACCGCTCTCCCAACACAGCCTGTCGTTGATTGCCAGAACGTGAAGCAGGACGGTTAGAATGGAGTTGTTTCGGTGGACGCATGCAGGTCTGATTGTATCTGACCAGCAGCGCCGCAACAGCAAAATGGATTGCGGAAGGAGCACGCATGAGACCGACATGGAAGCAGTGGGCAGCCGGCCTGGCGCTGATAATGGCGCTTGGTCTGACCGGCTGCCAGCCGGCGCCGCAGGCTGCCCCGGCCGTTGACACGCCGGCAGCCGGGCAAAATCAACAGGCCGGCGGCGTGGTGGGCGACCCCGCCCGCATCATCGAGGACTATCTGAAGGCGCGCGTCGAGGCCAACACCGACGCCATGATCAACCTGTCGTGCGCCGACTGGGAGGCCGAGGCGCGCAAAGAATCCAACTCGCTGCGCGGCGTGAAGGCCCGGCTGGAAGGCGCAACCTGCGCGGTAGACAGCGTCACCGCCGACACGGCGCTGGTCGCCTGTCAGGGCAACATCGTTGCCAACTACAACGGCGAGGATCGGCCCCTGCCGCTGGACAAGCGCAAGTTCAAACTAACAATCGATGGCGGCCAGTGGCGCATGTGCGGGTATGAGTGATGGGCGCGTGTTGCGTATTTCGTGTTGCGTATTTCGTGTTGCGTAATGCGCGGCAGCTCCTGCCTCCTGACTCGTGACTCCTGACCACTCCCAATGGCAAGGCGACTCTTCAACCGTGAAAACCTGATCGCGCTGGCCGTGTGCCTGATGCTGATCGCCATTCTGGTGCTGACTGCCGACAGCGCGCCGCAGTGGATTTACCAGGGTTTCTGAGCCTGCCTCGCGCCCGCCCCAATGAGCCTGACCTGGATTGTGATCTTCACCGCCGGCGGGCTGTTGTTTGGCGCGCTGGCGGCGCTGGCCGCGCGCGACGCAACAGGCCGGCTGAATGCGCTTACCCGCCGCGCCCGCCCCTGGCTGATGTTGTCGGCCAGCGTCACAGCCCTGTACTGGCTGCAATCCTCGACGCCGATCCGCCATCTGGACTTCTGGCTGCCGACCGGCACGCTGGGGCTGACGGGGCTGGTGTGGGCGGCGACGCTCAAACCCCGTCCGGCAACCGGCGCAAAGCGACCCGATCAAACCGCCGCCGGCCCCGGCACGCCCGACCTGCGCGCAACACTCCTCACCGGCCTGGTCATGGCCGGTATCGTGGCGCTGATCGCTTCCACACGCTACGTCGATGCGTTGTGCTGCCTGACCCCCTCGCGCCCGCCGGAGATCGGCGCGGCAGGCATGGCATTGCTGATGTGCGTTGCCGTGAGTGTGATTGTGGCGCGGCTTGCAACCGGCCGGGCGTGGCTGGACGCCGCGCTGGTGGCGTTGCTGCTGGCGCTGTTTGTGGCGCTGAAGACGGAACCGCTGACAGCCGGCGTGAGCGCCCTCCTGCGCGCGCTCACCGGCCAGTCGGTCAGTCAGGCGTCGGCGCTGGATGTGCGCTGGCTGGGGTTCTCGTATATCGCGTTCCGGCTGATTCACGTCTTGCGCGATCACGCCGGCGGCCGGCTGCCGGCGCTGTCGCTGCGCGAGTTCGTCACGTATGTGGTGTTCTTTCCCGCGCTGGCCGCCGGGCCGATCGACCGCGCCGAACGATTTGTCAAAGACCTGCGCGGCTGGGATGCCGGCCCGAACGCCGCCGCCGCGCGCGTCGAGGATGTGGCCGAGGGCCTGCGCCGCATCCTGATCGGCGTGTTCAAGAAGTTCGCCATCGCCGACTCGCTCGCACTGATCGCGCTCAATCCCATCAATGCCGGGCAGATTCAGAGCATGGGCTGGGCGTGGGTGCTGTTGTACGCCTATGCCTTCCGGTTGTATTTCGACTTCAGCGGCTACACCGATATCGCCATCGGCATGGGCCGGCTGTTTGGCGCGCGCCTGCCGGAGAACTTCGACCGGCCCTACCTGCGCCCCAACCTGACAATGTTCTGGAACAGTTGGCACATGACGCTCGCCAACTGGTTCCGGGCATACTGGTTCAATCCGCTGACGCGCTGGCTGAGGACAGCCGGCGGCGCGTCGCTCAACGCATCCGTCATCATCTTCATCGGCCAGACGAGCACGATGCTGTTGATCGGCCTGTGGCACGGTGTGACATGGAACTACGCGCTGTGGGGCGCGTGGCACGCCGCCGGCTTGTTTATCCACAATCGCTGGACGGCGTGGGCGCGCAGCCGGCAAGCCGGCTCGCCAACGAGCGCCTGGCGTGCACGCATCACGCACATGCTTAGCGTTGCGCTGACGTTCCACTTTGTGGCGCTGGGCTGGGTATGGTTCGTGCTGCCGGATGTGGGGCAAGCAGTGGCGCTATTTGCGCGCCTGTTCGGTGGATGAGGACATCGGCGAGGGAAGCGCATGAGAGGCATTTCAACCCGGCGCATTGCCATCAAGGCACTGCTGTTGTTCGTCGTTGTGAACGTGGTGTTCGCGCTGACCGACCCGCTGCCGGCTATCGGCTCGCTGTCGGCGTATAACCTCATCTTCCCCGGCCGGCCCCGCCTGCCCTACAGCGACTTTCCAGAGCGCGCCTACAGCCTCAGCCTGTACAACCTGAACGCCATGTTCGCTTCGCACGAGATCGCCGCCGGCCCCAGGCCCAGCGGCGAGTATCGCGTCCTGCTCATCGGCGATTCGTCGGTGTGGGGCTTTCTGCTGCGCCCCGATGACACGCTGGCCGCGCGTATCAACGCCGGCGGGCGCACGCTGCCCGACGGCCGGCGCCTGCGCGCCTACAACCTCGGCTACCCCATCATGTCGGTGACGAAGGATTTGCTGCTGTTGCAACACGCCATGCGCTACGAGCCTGACCTGATTGTGTGGCTGGTGACGCTGGAATCGCTGCCGGCCGGCCGGCAACTGTTACATCCGCTCACGCAGAACAACGCCGGCGCAGTGCGCGGATTGATTGCAGACTACGGCCTGCCGCTCGATGCGTCCGACGCGCGCCTGCTCGACCCCTCTTTCATCGAGCGCACGTTGATCGGCCAGCGGCGCAATATGGCCGATGTGATCCGCTTGCAGGTGTACGGCGCGCTGTGGGCTGCGACCGGCATCGACCAGGACTACCCCGACTACGAGCCGGCGGCCATCGATCTGGAAGCCGACGAGACATTCCACGATCTGAAACCGCCCGTCCTGCGTGCCGAAGACCTGGCGCTGGAGGTGTTGCGCGCCGGGCATCACCTGGCCGGCGACACCCCCATCCTGATCGTGAACGAGCCAATCCTCATCAGCAATGGCCGGAACAGCGACATCCGCTACAACTTCTTCTACCCGCGCTGGGCCTACGACCAGTATCGCGTCATCATGGCCGAACAGGCCCGGCAGCAGGGCTGGCGCTATCTCGATCTGTGGGATGTGGTTCCGATGGGCGAGTTCACCAACAGCGCGGTGCATCTCACGCCGGCAGGATCGCAACTGCTGGCAGACAGGATCGCGCAACAGATTGTGGCCGGCGAGCAATGACCCCGCTCGCCTTCTGTAGCGCGCATTGGCGTTCATGCGCGTTCATGCGCGGCAAAGTCACTGGCGCGCCACCACGCCGTGCATGACCTTGAGCAGCGTCGCCTGCTTCACGAACGCTTCGTCAAAGCGCGCCACATCGGTGGTAGTGACGATGGTCTGATGGGAATCGCTGATGTGGTCGAGCAGACAGCGGCGGCGGTTGGGATCGAGTTCGGCCAACACTTCATCCAGCAACAACACCGGCTCCTCGCCGATGCGCCGGCGCATCCAGTCGGCCTCGGCCAGCTTGAGCGACAGCACTGCCGTGCGCTGTTGTCCGCGCGAGCCATAGTCGCCCAGATCGACCGCGTTAGCCAGAAAGCGCAGGTCGTCGCGGTGCGGGCCGGTCAAGGTTGCGCCGCGCGCGATCTCTTCGCGGCGGCGATCCATCAGCGCCCTGCGGAAAGCAGCCTCCAGGTCGGCGCGATCGAAGCCGGCCGGCGGGCGGGCGGGGTCGAGGCCGATCTGATAACTGCGCGCCGAAGAAGCCGGGGCGGCCGCGTCGAAATTAGGCTGATAGATGATTTCCAGATATTCGAGGCCGTTCGAGAGCCGGCGGTGCGCCGGCATCGCCAGTTGCGTCAGCTCGGCCACGGCGCGGCGGCGGCGCAACGCCACCTCCACGCCGGCCGGCACAAGCTGGTCGTCCCACACGCTGAACTCGTCAGGATCAACCGGGCGCTCCTGGGCCTGGCGCAACAGCGCGTTGCGCTGGGTCAATGCGCGCTCGTACTGATCCAGCGCGCGCACATACTCCGCATCCACCTGCGACAGCGCCGCGTCGAGATAATCGCGGCGCAGAGCCGGCGCGCCGGACACCAGTTCCACATCGCCGGGCAGAAAAAGCACGACGGCCAACTGGCCCACCAGATCGATCCCGCGCCGCGTCGTGTGATTGATGCGGATCTCTTTCTTCAGGCGATTGCCGTCTGCGCGCTGGATGCCGATCTCCAGCACGCGCGGCCCATCGCGGCGGACCAACTCAGCCTTGAGGATGGCGAATGGGTACGCTGCCTCCTCGGCCGCGCCCCAGCGAATCACCTGCCGGTCGGCGCCGGTGTGGGGCGAGTGCGAGGTGGCCAGGAAGTAGATCGCCTCGAGCAGCGAAGTCTTGCCCTGCGCGTTGTCGCCCTGCACGATGGTCAGGCCAGCGGGCAGGTCAAGCTCCAGCCGCGCATACAGGCGGAAGTTGGTCAGCGAAAGATGGCGGACGATCATGGCGGAGGAAACGCAGGCCGGCCGATGAGCGCGCCGGCCTGAGACCCGGCTCAATCGAGCGCGGCCAGCAGTTTGTCCACCTGATAGCCGGACGCCTGCTCGGCGCGCCGAAGCGCCTGAATGACCTCGCCGGCCCGCTCGATCCGGGCGCGCGTCTCTGGCATGTCGGGATCGGCCTGGTCGAGCCATGCGAGGGCCGTCAGCCATCCCATCAGTCCATCGAACGATTCTTTGTTGAACCACAGGATGCCGTCGTAGCGATTGACGCCGAGATACGCGCGCGCGTCGGCGTCGGAGAACAGCGCCTGAGCCAGCAGGTGCGCGTCGCCGGCCGTGTTCGTCGATAGCGCGTCGAACCAGCGTTGATGCGACATCAGCGTTTTCACCAGCGCGAGGGCGCGCGCCGTTGCGCCGTCGTCCAGCCCGATCTGGCGCAGGGCATCCGCGATCAACACGCTGAGGCGCCATTCATCGAGCAGGCTGCGCCCGGCTGCGCTCTCGTCTGTGTCGGTCAGCGTTGCGCCGATACGGCTGACGAATAGCCAGACCAGGCCGGCCAGCCATGATGCGACATCAGCGGGCAGACCGTCGCGCAGCGCGTTGCGATCGTTTGCGTCGCCGGCGGCTGAGACCTCACGGACAAAGTCTGCGCGGACAAAGTCCGCCAGCACAGCCTGCGCCCTGCGGCGTATCTCGGCGGCGATGGCAGAAGGGTCGCAGGCAGGGCCGGCTGCCGCCGGCGTTTGTTGCGCAAACGCAGCCGCTGCGGCATAGGCCGCCTGTGCGCGCGTTGCGATTTCGTCGAGCAGGCCGGGAATGATCTGCGCGTTGTCGGCGTCGCGCGCTTCGGTCAGGCGATACAACGTCTCGGCGTTGATCAAAGCGCGGAAGGGTTGCAGAATGGGCTGCAATTCCAGGTCGCGCATAGCGCCTTCGACGCTGGGCGCGCCCCGCCCGTTCAAATGCGCGGCGATGCGGGCGTAGCGACCATCCCTGTCCTGAACCTGGCGAAAATCGAGGAAGACGTGGCGCTTGTAGGCCGCCAGTTCGACGTACAAGCCCTGCTCTGCCAGGTCGCGGTTGTTGCGGATGTATTCCAGGCCGGTGACCAGATCGCGGAACAGCGTGAACCAGTCATCTCCCACAACCAGCCCCAGCCCTTCGACGAGTGTGGTTTGCGCCAGCGCGCGGCCGCCGTCTGGCGCGGGGCGCAGCGCAGCGACTGATGCGCGAATCCAGCCGGCCACTTCGGCGAATTTGTTGTGATAGATAACAAGCGCGCGCGCTTCAGCGTGGCGATTGGAGAAGGCGAACACGTCCTCGCACACCGCGCCATCGGCAGTGAAGAAGTCATATAGCTCGAAGTGTTCGACATCAGAAAAGAGGTGGCGCCGATGCAGCAGCGGGAATATTTCGCGCTCGTGCCGGCTGACCAGATAGGCATCCACCTGCTCGTCCCACATGGGCCGGCGGAACTCCATGCCGTACTTCTCGGCAAATCCCTCGATCTGCCCGTGGCCGAACATGGGCAGGCCGGGCAGCGTCGCCATCAGGGTGCAGATGCCGAAGTACTTGTCCCCTTTGCCAAACTGATCGACGGCCGTGCGCTCATCGGGGTTGTTCATGAAGTTGACATAGCGCTTCAGAATCTGCGGGTCGAACTCCAGCGTGCTTTTGATGAGGTGGCGATACTTCCCGTTGTCCTCGTCGCGCAGCATGTTCATGAAGGCGCTGTTGTAGACGCGGTGCATGCCGAGCGAGCGCACGAAGTAGCCCTCCATCATCCAGAACGCCTCGGCCAGCAGCAGGGTGTCGGGCGCTTCGCGGGCCACACGATCGACCACCTCGCGCCAGAACTCCTCCGGCATGGCCTCGTCGAACTGCTGGCGCGTGAGACCCAGGCCGGCGCGCGAGGCAATCGCCCCGCCCGTGCCCGGCTCCGGGAACCACAGGCGCTGGAAGTGCCGCTTCGCCAGCGTCATGGCGGCGTCAAACCGGATGATGGGGAACTGGCGCGCCACATGCAGGATGGTCTGGATCACCGCCTCGCGCACCGCCGGGTTGAGATAGTTCAACTGGGCCGTGTCGTTCCACGGCATGCTGGTGCCGTCGTTGCCGTGATAGATGTACAGTTCGCTGCCGGTCCAACGATCAAGGCGCTTGAACACAACAGCGGCATCGGCGCGGTTGTAGTAATGATCCTCGATGAAAACGCCCACCCGCTCATCGCGCGACAGGTCCGGCCCGTTGAAGGTGTAGGTGGGGAATGGCGAATAGGGCAGCGAAATGAACCAGTCGGGATGGTTGATCACCCAGGGTGAATCGATGCCCATGTGGTTGGGCACCATATCGCTGGCCAGGCGAATGCCGCGCTGAGCGGCGCGGGCGCGCAGGTTGTCCAGCGCGGCCTGTCCGCCCAGGTCGTCGGCGATGCGATAGTCGTACAGCGAGTAGGCAGAGGGCAGCGCGTCGGGGTTGCCGCACAGTTGCTTGATGCGCTGCGAGGCCGGGCTGCGCTCCCACAGACCGATCAGCCACAGGCCGGTGATGCCCCAGCGCGCCAGTTGATCCAACGCTTCATCAGGGATCTGGTCAAGCCGGCGCACCTGGCGCCGATACTGCTTCGACAACTGATCGAGCCAGACGTAGGAGTTCTTCGCCATGAGCACCACGCGCGGCATCCAGTCGCGATCGGGGCTGTAACGCTCGATATCGGGGCCGGGCATGCCGATGCCCATCTCCACCAGGGTGGCATAGTCGTAGACGGGCGCCTGAGCCGGGCCGGGGCCGGTGAAGCTCGGCCGGGTTTCCTCGCGGATCAGATCGAGGCCGCTGAGCAAACGATACACCTGTTCGCCAAGCAGTCCGGCCCAGCGCGCAGCGATGAACTGCAACTGTTCCATCAGGGAGTGCGGATGGGCCAGCGCCGGCGCGCGCAGCAGATCGATCAGGTTCTGGTTGTCCGGCCCGAACGGTGGCTGGGTGTCGAAGAAATCGCGCAGCGCCGGCATCAGTTGCGCGTAGGCCGTGTCGCGCTGCAGCCGGGCATCGTCGAACAACTCGGCGAGGGGAGCATAGGCTGGGTTGAGGTTGGCCAGCCACAGCATGAGCATTTCCTCAAGGGCGACCTGGCGATTGGGCCTGCCTTCGGTCTCGCCCTGTAGATATTCATCCACGCTCAGGCCGGCGCGATACACCGCCACGGTCGGGAATTCGTCGGCGAATGTTCGCAGAGCTGCTTCAACCTTTTCATGGCCCAGCCGCGCCTCCAGCCATGCCAGCGCCTGTTCCACTGCGCGAGGGTTGCGTTGCTGGCGATACTGAGCCATGACGAGATGCAGGATTTCGTCAATCAGCCCCATGGCATTGAGTTGGCCGGCAGACACTGCCTGTTCGGGATGGCGGGCCAGGTCGCGCTGCTGGTTGATCTTCTGCGCCAGCAGGCGCGCGGCGCGCAGGTTGGCAAAGATGACGTTGCCGGTCAGGCCAAACAGCGTGTCGTCGATCTGATAGCGGTCACGGGATGGGCGTGAGATGTGGAGTTCCATTGGACACAATCATAAATCTTTCTGCTCAGGCGAAGTTAGTCGCTGAGAGCACGAGATGTATCTATGCAATTATCTCAACAGCGAGCCGCAAAATGAGAGAACAGGGTTATGCCAGCGAGACCGCTGACCACGGACACTTTGCCGGGTCAAAGTGTATCAGGCGCAGCGAACGACCTCGGGCTGATTGCACCAGGCCGGCAGACACACAACACCTTGTCAACTGTGCCCATGCCTATAGCCTTCACGGCACAGGCTTTGTCCCCCCTGTTTTAATCTCCAAGATCTCGATAACACGCAATAGTATTGCGTTTTTGATACGGCAGTAGTTAAGCTAGATTTTACATTGTTTTAGCACAATCTTTAATTAGTATTAATACTCTCGTGGTATACTGCGCCCCTGTTCAAAGCCAGTTTGTCCGGCGCGCAGCACATTTCGCGCTGCGCGCTGCCAGAAAACAGGAAAACCGGAGTGCTATGTTTCGCAAGTCCATCGTCTCACTGCTTGTGATTTCGCTTACCCTGTCATCGGTCCAGCCGGCTCAGGCGGCAGCCAGACACTCTTTTAACACCCCTTTAGTCGCACGTGGTCTGGAGAGTCTGCCCGCGGCGGCCCAGAATATCTTTCGAGAAGCATTCTCCAATGCGCCGGCTGCTGCGCTCGCCAGCGCAACAACGGTCGCTGTGCCCACCCCGCAGGCCAAACCGCTCGTGCTGGCCCGCACTCAGTCAGCCTATACCCCCAGCGGCCTGCTCAGCGGCACGGTCATCATCACCTACACCGTCGTCAACCGCCTGCCGCTGGATGAACTGAGCAGCGCCGAGATCACGGTCAAACTGGCCCCCGGCGTCAGCCTGGTCTCCGCGCCGGCTCACCTCACCCTCCCCGACGGCAGCCTGTCCTTCGCCCTCGGCGAGGTCGGGCCGGCGGACGGCGCGTCGCTG
>CALBEF010000022.1 GCA_937927775.1 uncultured Anaerolineae bacterium
TGATGTTTCTGGGCGTTTTTCGCCGGCGCGTGGTGGTGTACCTGATCCTGCTGCCGCTGCTGGCCGGCCTGGCGGTGGGCTTGTTCGTCAACTTCAACCTGGCGTGGTGAGCGGCAGGCGGGAAGTCGTCAGTCGTCAGTAGTCAGTCGTCAGTCGTCAGAAGACGGAATACGCAATACGCAATACGTGACACGCGATGCGCGATCCAAAATCTAAAATCCAAAATCCGGCCGTTCAGACATTCCTGAAGGCGCTGTTGTTGGCCGGCCTGGCGCTGATGCTGTACAGCAAGTTCAGCAGCGGCGCGCTTGCGTTCTACATCAACCAGCGTTTTGTCTGGCTGGTGTTCGTGGGCGTATTGATCCTGGCGGCGCTGGCGCTGACGATGGTCTATCGATTAATAGAGCAGCGCGCGGCCATCGAACAGGGGAGCGCCGCGCGGGGGCATCGTCTGTCGTGGCCGGCTGTGATTCTGGTGTCGCTGCCGATTCTGATTGGGCTGTTCGTCCCGGCCCGGCCGCTGGGCGCCAGCGCGATTGCCAGCCGGGGCATCGGGCTGAGCGCGCCCGGCGGCGCCGGCGGCAACGCAATCGTGGCCCAGCGCGCCGCGACAGGGCCAAAAAACATCCTCGACTGGCTGCGCGCGTTTTCCCGCGAGTCTGATCCGGCCGCGTTTGCCGGCCAGGAGGTGGATGTGATCGGCTTTGTGTACCGCGACCCGCGCAACGCCGAGGATCAGTTCTGGGTGTCGCGCTTCACCATCAGTTGCTGCGTGGCCGACGCGGCCGCCATCGGCCTGCTGGTGGAAACCGATCAGGCATCGACACTGGCGCTGGATAGCTGGGTGCGCGTGGCCGGCCGGCTTGGCGTGGGCGAATTTGCCGGCGAGCGGCTGCCTGTCATCCTGCCTGATATCATCGAGCCGACCGAGCAGCCGGAACATCCCTATTTGTACCCTTGACGATTTGATTTGCAGGAAACATGGCGCAAAGAAAACCGCTTATTTCCGAAGCGCGCAGATATCTGGTCAGGACAGTTGCCGAGGCCAAATCAATTACACAGGAATGGATGGCCGAGGCAGACCTGATCAACGCAGTCACACTGGGCCTGCCGGAAATCGACGATCGCTACCACGTGTGGCGAGTGCCGCTGCGCAGCAGAGAGGGAGACAAAGTCGGCGAGATCGTCATCGACGCATACACAACCGAGATACTGAGCGACAAGTCCACCACGCTCGAAATGCTTGAGTCGCGCCTGCTCAAGCGAAACGGCGCCCCGCAGGACAAACGAAAGCAAAAAGCAGAATACACGCTATCCCCTCTGCGAAACACAGTGGGCCTGGGGGATTGTGTCGATTTGCTCGACGAGATGCCATCCGAATCGGTCGATCTGATATTCACATCCCCGCCGTACTTCAATGCGCGGCCGGAGTACAGCGAATATGAGGAGTACGAAAGCTACCTGTTCAAAATGAGACAGGTCATTCGCCGCGCGCATCGCGTGTTGAGCGAAGGGCGGTTCTTTGTAATGAACACTGCGCCGGTGCTATTGCGCAGGGCCAGCCGCAACGAATCATCAAAACGCATCGCCGTGCCGTTCGACCTGCATCGCATCTTCATTGAAGAGGGGTTTGATTTCATCGATGACATCATCTGGGTCAAACCAGAGGGCGCGGGATGGGCTACCGGCCGCGGGCGGCGATTTGCCGCCGATCGAAATCCGCTTCAATACAAAGCGGTTCCGGTCACAGAGTACGTGCTTGTGTACCGAAAGCGCACAGACCTGCTGATCGACTGGCACATTCGAAATCACCCGGATCGTCAGGCAGTTCAGGCGTCGAAGATAGACGATGACTATGAGCGCACGAATGTGTGGCGCATCCAGCCGGCTACCAATTCCCCGCATCCGGCAGCTTTTCCACTGGAGCTGGCTGAGAAAGTCATTCGTTACTACTCATTCAAGGGTGATGTCGTCATGGATCCGTTCGCCGGATCGGGCACTGTGGGCGCCGCTGCCGCCAAACTGGGCAGGAGATTTGTTCTTTTCGAGATCAATCCGCAGTACGTTGACATCATCCGCAACTCGGTTGGCAAGTGGCCGGGCCGGGCCGCCGATGACATTTTGTGGCTCAACTGCGAGCCGGCGCCGGCCTTCAGGGGGCTGTTCGATTATCGAGAAGACTACACACAGGATATCCCAACATGAGCGAACAACCGCCATTGGACGTTCCTTTTCCAGAGGGTGGCCGGCTATTACTGACCGGCGGCGGGAAGGAATTTGTTGAACGGATCGGCGTTGCGGCAACCAGACGGGCAGTCCTGGCGGTGCTGATGGGGGAAAACCTCCGCACCCAGACTGAGCCGTTGACGCGCCGGCGCATCACTCAACTGAGCGCCGCGCTGGTCGCTCTGTTTGCGCAGGGTTGGCGTCAGTTTGCAGATTTCTCCGATCGACTATCGGCCATGGCTGTTGAACAAATCACCTCGCAAGCCAAAGGTGACAAGGCCGGTGTCTGGATTGCTCAATGGTTGATTGGATTGACGGGCAAATCGGTCCAGAACGTCCTGCGCAGCAACCCTCAAACGCTTGCCGCGTATGTTGCCGACTTCGAGGCTGCCATTGACGAAGCCGCCGAGCAATCACGAAAGAGCATCGGCGAGATGCAAATGACATTAGGATTCGTCGAAGATCGATTCGGCCAGAAAGTCGCGCTTGGATGGCGAGATATTTCCCGTATGTCATCGTGGATCGATTGCCGAACACCAGCAAAACGCGCCAGGCTGCTGAAAAGGCCGGCGCCGAAATTGTGCAGATGAGTCTTCGTTTCTGGCCGCGCGATCTGGCAAGGCGACTGCGCAACCAGTTCAATTACCGGCACGAGCTTGCTGAAATGAGCGACGATGAAATCAGCCGCTATCTGTCATCGAAGATCGAGGAAATACCCATTCAGGAATTCGTGGCCGGCATGTCAGCTTCTGACATCTCGCGGCATTCCGCCGCCGAAGAAAGAGAAACGTACGATTCGAATCAGTCCACCTTATTTTGACGCGGCATCGAGCTGCGCCGCGCGATGTTTACAACCGGAGCCATTCCCATGCACATCACCGGGGCCGACCACACCAGTTTCAGCGTCTCGAACCTTGAGCGATCGCTGGCCTTCTACGTCGATCTGTTGGGCTTCACCCTGCTCTGGCAGCGCGAGATCACCAACCAGTACTTCCGCGACATCGTGGGCATCCCGGACTGCGTGGTGAAAGCCGCCCATCTGGCCATCCCCCACTCGACACACAAGCTGGAGCTGTTCGAGTACGCCGCGCCGAGAGGCGAGCCGGCCGTGCCGCGCGTCAATCAGCCCGGCAGCGCCCACCTCTCGCTGTATGTGGACGACCTGCCGGCGGCTTACGAAGCGCTGAAAGCCCGGGGCGCCCAGTTTCGCTCGCCGCCGATTGAGATCGACGCCGGGGCCAACAAAGGCGGCTGGGCGTTGTACCTGCTCGACCCGGACGGCATCCCGGTCGAATTATTCCAGCCGCCTGTCCGCTCCTGACAGACGACGCCGGTAGAGACGTTGCTGGTAGAGACGTTGCAGTGCAACGTCTCTACTAAATGCCATCCTTTGTCAACGAGGCGAGGAACTCGTCGTTGTTCCTGGTGCGGGCAAAGCGCTGCAGGAACGCTTCCATGGCGTTGGTGAGGTCGTAGCCGGCGCCCTGCGGTTGCGGCGTGGTCAGTTGCGAGAGCATGCGACGCATGAGATACGTGCGCTGGCTGGTCTTCTCGCCCAGCAGCATTTCGTCGCGCCGCGTGCCGCTGCGCTCGATGTCGATGGCGGGGAAGATGCGCCGGTCGGCCAGCTTGCGCGACAGGTGCAACTCCATGTTGCCGGTGCCTTTGAACTCCTCGTAGATCATGTCGTCCATGCGGCTGCCGGTGTCCACCAGCACGGTGGCGATGATGGTCAGGCTGCCCCCTTCCTCGATATTGCGGGCAGCGCCGAAGAACGCCTTGGGCGGATAGAGCGCCGCCGGGTCCACGCCGCCGGACAACGTGCGCCCGCTCGAGGCGACGGTCAGGTTGTAGGCACGGCTCAGGCGGGTGAGCGAGTCAAGCAGGATCACCACGTGCCGGCCGCACTCGACCAGGCGCTTGGCGCGCGCCAGCACCATCTCGGCCACGCGCACGTGATTCTGCACCGGCTCGTCGAACGTGCTCGACACCACTTCCGCTTCCACCGAGCGGTCCATGTCCGTGGCTTCTTCAGGCCGCTCGGCGATGAGGGCCACCATCAGGTGCGTGTCGCGGTAGCGCGCGCTGATCGCATTGGCAATGTCCTTGAGAAAGGTCGTTTTGCCAACTTTGGGCGGGGCCACGATCAGGCCGCGCTGACCTTTGCCGATTGGCGCGACCAGATTCAGCAGGCGCATGCTGAGTTTATTCGTGCCTTCCAGGTTGTAGATCTCGTCCGGGAAGATGGGCGTTAGTTTCTCGAAGAAGGGGCGGTTCTTGGCCTGCTCCGGGTCCTGGCCGTTGACAGCTTCGACACGCAGCAGACTGAAATACTTCTCGCCTTCTTTGGGAGGGCGGACCTGGCCCACCACCATGTCGCCGGTGCGCAGGCCAAACCGTTTGATCTGCGAAGGCGACACGTAGATGTCGTCGGGGCCTGGCAGATAGTGCTCTGCGCGCAGGAAGCCGATGTTGTCGTCCACCACATCAAGCACACCGCCGCGCAGTTCAAGGCCCTGCCGCTCGGCCTGCGCCTGCAACAGGCGGATGATGAGATCGTCTTTCTTGAGCCGGCTGTAGCCTGACACGCCCATGTCGCGCGCCCGATCGCGCAGGTCGTCCAGCGTTTCTCGTTCGAGCTGCGCCATGTCGATCATGTTGCGACGAGAGCGCGGCCCATGCTGCTGACCGTGCTGCTGCGGCGGATGCGTGACGGGCGCCTGCGCTGGCGGGGCAGGGCTGACGGGGGGTGAACCGGCGTGCTGCAATGCAGCCGTCTGCGCCGGCGCGGGGGCTTGCGTTTCTGCGACAACCTCCTTCGCCGGTTCCACAACTATAGCTTCCGGCCCGCTGTCGGCCGGGACTTGCGCATCGGCGCTGCCTGCTGCGCCATTCGCCGCATCATGATCGGCGGCCCCGTTCGAAGCGCCGTTTGGGGGCGTATCAGGCGCGCCGGCGCCGTTTGCGTTTGCGGTTGCTGTTGCCTCAACGGTTTCGCGCGCGCTGTCCGAGGCAGCCGGCTTTTCTTCCGGGCGGGCAGCCGCGATGGTAGTTGAACTGGTTCGTCTCGGGCTCATATCTGGATATTGCTCTTCACTCTATTTCGCGCTTGAATACGCCGCACCCCTCGCTGAATTGCCATTCAACACTGCCGGGCATCAGTCGAGTTGGGAGTTTGGCGGGCACATCGTCCGCCATGACGAGGTCTCGAGATGATCGAGCATTACTGCGCGCGTCCGGCAATTCACACCTGCGCCCGCATATCGATCCCGATCGGTATAGCGAACGCGCGCACACCGTGTGGCATCCTGGAGTTCTTAAGCAGGTCGGCGCGGCGACTACAGTATAGACAGATCACACAGACGCGTCAAGTAACATTTGAATGCGTGAATGCGCCTGCTCAATCGGGGAACCGGGATTTGAACCCGGGACCTCACGGTCCCAAACCGTGCGCGCTACCAGACTGCGCCATTCCCCGGAGGAAGCCAGATTATAGCATCGAGCCACATCACTATAATCTCTGCCGTTGTGCGTCAAACAAAAGTAATTGCCCTTGTTGCCGCCTGCGTTGCGAGCATGAGCCTGCAAGCTGTATCGGCCCACCCGGCGCCTGCCGATTCGCGGCCCTTCCTGCCAGAGCGCATGGCCGCTGCCGCGCAGGCCGGCGAAGACCTGCCGGTTGACGACGCGCTGGCGTCGCTGAAAGACGTGTTGAGCGACCCCAATCTGCAACGCCCGCTGGCAACACCCGCGCCCCGCCCAACACCAACAGAGCGCCTGCCCGATCTGCAAATCCCGCGCATCGGCATCGACGCGATTCGCTTCGCGCTGGTTGTCGCCGGCGGCATCGGCGTGATGGCCCTGATCGTGGCGCTCGGCCCGACGCTGTTCCGTCTCTTTGCCGCGCGCCGGCGCAACATGTCGCGCAACGCTGACGCAGACGCCGAAGCGGCGACTTCTGCCGAAGCCGTGGCGCGCGCGCAACAGGCCTCCGCCATTCAGGACTACCGGCTGGCGATGAGAATGTTGTACCTGGCCTGCCTGCTGAAGCTGGATGAGAGCGGCGCATTGCGCTACGACAGGACGCAGACCAATCGGGAATACGTGCGCCAGGTTGCCGGCCAGCCGGCGCTTGCCAGCGCCCTGCAGCCCGTGGTCGAGACATTCGACGACGCATGGTACGGCTTTCGCCTCATCACGCCGCAGGGATACGCGGCGTTCGAGTCGCGGGTGCGCGAGCTTTTGAATCTGGCCGTTGCCGGACACCAGCCGGCCACCCATGAGCAATAGCCATATGTCGAAAAGCGCGTCGGGACGCTCGAATCTGAAAGTGCTGCTGATTGCGGTCGCAGTGCTGGCGGCCGGCGCACTCGTGGCCGCCACCCTGCAACTCGGCGCGCCGGACGGGCCGCCTTTGAGCGCGCGCGCCTACGGCGTGACAGGCAGCGTGGCCCTGGCGCGCTGGCACGCGGCGATGGGCTTTCGCGTCAGGCTGGTCGAAGGCCGGCCCTATCGCATCCCACAAGACGCGCGCCTGTTGTACGTCCTGCAGCCCAACGCGCGATACGCCTTTGCGCGCGAGGAACTGACGACACTGCGCCGATGGGTCGAAGCCGGCGGCGTGTTGGCGCTGGCGATCGAAAACGAGGTCTGGTACCCGATTACTCGGCGCGGGCCGGCTCAATACGCGCTGCTCGATGAATCGCCCCTCGGCACGTTCGGCTTCGACACAGCCCTGCTCGAGACGCGCCAGGTCACGGCGACACTGACGCGGCCCCTGCTGGCGGCGCTGCCGGTCGGCGAGTTTCAATGGCGGCGCGACAACCAGGACAATGCGCTGGCGCTCGATCCGCCCGACGATGCGGTGATCCATGCGCAGGTGGACGAGGGTGTGCTCATCGCGTCGCGCGAGGTGGGCGCCGGCCGTGTCATCGCGCTCGCCGGCGCGTTTCCATTTACCAACGAAGGTCTGCGCGATGAAAGCAACGCGCGGCTGATCCTGAACCTGGCCGGCCTTGTTCCGGCGGGCAGTGTCGTGGCCTTCGATGAGTTTCATCATGGCGCCCGGCAGACGCCTTCACTGTTGGGATGGCTGCTCAGCGCCCCGGCCGGCCTTGCAGTGTCGCTGGCGCTGGCGCTCATCGGCGCATACATCGTCGGAGCGGGCCGGCGTTTTGGCCGGCCGTTCGTCATGCCGGAATTGCGCGTCCGGCGCGAGCCGAGCGAGTATGTGCTGGCGATGGCCAGCCTGTCCCGCGCAGCCGGCCAGCGCAACGCGGCGCTGTTGCGTTATCACGCCTGGCTCAAACGCAGGCTGGCCCAGCCCTGGCGCCTGGATGTGTCGTTGCCAGACCACCACTTTGTCGAGGCATTGCGGTCAGTGGGCGCGTCGGTGGACTACGACCGGCTGCTGCGCCTGCTCAATGATTTGCAGCGCGGCGCAACTTCCGACGCGCACTTTGTTCGCCTGGCCCGAGAAGTGGCTGAGTTCTGAAGATGATTGACCCTCCGACAGGTTTGGAACCTGCGGGAGAGTTCGTTTAGCCCGTCGCGCCCCGGATCAATTCGCGCGCGATGGCAGGCAGATCAGCATCAAGAGCGACCAGCCGGCTTTCTTTCTGCCCGCGCTGCTTGATTTCCACACCGCCGGCCTTGAGGGTGCGTTCGCCCACTGTGACGCGCGCCGGCAGGCCGATCAAGTCCGCGTCGTTGAACTTGACGCCGGGGCGCTCATCGCGGTCATCCCATAGCGTCTCGACGCCGGCTGCCCACAGCGCGTCATAGAGCTGAGCGGCAGTTTGTTCCACGCTGCCATCCGCGCTGCGCAGCGCAACCAGATGAACGTGATACGGCGCGACCGAGGCCGGCCACTTCAACCCGTGCTCGTCGTGATGCGCTTCGGCAATGCAGGCCAGCAGCCGGCCCACGCCGATGCCATACGACCCCATGATCACCGGCCTGGCTTTGCCGTCGCGGTCGAGAAAAGTCGCGCCCATCGCCTCGCTGTAGCGCGCGCCAAGCTTGAAGATGTTGGCGACTTCCACGCCGCGCGAGGCGCGCATGGGCGCGCCGCATTCGGGGCAGGCGTCGCCCTCCTGCGCGGCGGCGATGTCGCACACCAGCGCCGGCTGATAGTCGCGGCCACAGGTCACGTTGAGCAGGTGGTAGCCGGCTTCATTCGCGCCGGCCACCAGACTGGGCGAGTCGGGAATGGCGTCATCGACGACCACATACGCGCCGCGCGCGCCGACCGGCGACCCATAGCCCGGCTCCGCGCCGATGGCGCGAATCTCATCCGCTGTAGCCGGGCGCATCGCTTTGGCCTTCACCGCGTTAGCCAGTTTGGTCTCGTTCACGTCCATGTCGCCGCGCACTACCGCAAACACAAAGAACTCGCCGGCGCCCGGCCTGAGCGGCTGCGCGCCGGTTGGCAACGCGCCGGCCGGCTCTGCCACCATGAACACCGCTTTGGCCGTCTTTGACTTCGGGATGTTCAAAAACGCCGCCAGCGCCTCGATCGTCGTCGTTCCCGGCGTGGCAACCTTCTGAACCGGCAGCGGCGCCTCGGTCGTGTCAGCCAATGGCTTACGAAAGCGCGCCACCTGCCGGTTGGCCTTGTATCCACAGGCATCGCACAGCAACAACGTGTCCTCGCCGATCGGCGTCAGGTACATGTATTCGTGAGCCATCGTTCCGCCCATCATGCCGGTGTCTGAACCGACGGCGATCACCGGCAAGCCGCAGCGCTCGAAGATGCGGAAATAGGCGCGGTAGTGCGCTTCGTATTGCCGATCCAGACCGTCCCAGTCGGCGTCAAAAGAGTAGCTGTCGAGCATGGTGAACTCGCGCGCGCGGATCAGGCCGGCGCGCGGGCGCGGGTCGTCGCGCCATTTGGTCTGGATGTGGTACACCAGTTGCGGCAACTGGCGGTACGACCGGATTTCCCCGCGCGCAAGATCGGTCGCCACTTCTTCATGCGTCATGGCCAGCGCCATGTCGCGGTCGGCCTTGTCCTTGAAGCGGCCCATCTCCGAGCCGACGGCGCTCCAGCGCCCGGTTTCCTTCCAGATCTCGGCCGGATGCACGACCGGCATGGTGATCTCCTGGCCGCCGATGGCGTCCATCTCCTCGCGCATGATGGCCTCGATCTTGTTCATGGCGCGGCGGGCCAGCGGCAGATAGCTGAAGATGCCGGCCCCAAGCTGGCGCATATAGCCGGCGCGCAGCAGGAACTGATGGCTGATCGCTTCGGCGTCGGCCGGCGCCTCTCGCAATGTCTGGCTGAATAAGCGGGATAGTCGCATCTCGATCCAAAATCCAAAATCCAAAATCCAAAATCTAAAATCGCCCCTCAGGTGTCCTGCACCAGGCGATTGATGCACGTCGGCTTGCCGACCACGGCAATGGCATCGTGGGTTGCCAGACGCCGGCTGGGAAGCGGATGAAAGTCCGACTCCTCGGCGCGCCGCCAGAACACCACGCTCAGGTCGTACTGTTGCTCGACTTCAAGGATCGATTTGCCGGCCAGCGGCGACGCTGCGCCCAGGGTCATGCGGGCAAAGCTGAGCGCCTGGCCTTCGACAATGATGGGGCGCGTCACATCGACGCCGACGGCTGCGGCGGCAAAGGCCGGCGCGGCCATGCTGGTCGCGCTGAGCGCCCTGAAGTTGAACTGCGTTTGCAGCGCGTCGGCGAAATCGTCATCGAAGATGCGCACGATCACCTGGATGGCCGGGTTCATGGCGCGCGCCTTCAGCGCGATTTGAAGATTCATCGCGTCGTTTTGCGAACACAGCACAATCGTCCGCGCGCGCGGGACGCCGGCTGCCTGCAGCGCCGCTTCGCGCCGGGCGTCGTCGTGCAGCACTGTCACGCCCATGCCGCGCACCGTTGTCACCATGTCAGCATCGGGATTCAGTTCAATCACCACCACATCCTGGTTCATGTCGCGCAATTGCTTCATCACGCGGTATCCGAGGTGTCCCAGACCGACCAGCACCACATGCCGGCTGTATGTCGATGCAACCGCCATTTCCCACTCCTTGCTGCGCGCGCGCCGATTGAACAACGACACGCCAAAGTCAGCCAACCCTTGCGCCAGCGTGCCCAGACCCAGCACGGGCAGGCCAAAGTAGAACACTTGCAGGTACCACACACGAGGAAACTCGCCGGGGGATTGCAGAAAGACCAGCGACAGCGCGAGGTAGATGGCTTCAACGGCGGAATCCACCGGCTCGCCGGCCTGAATTGACAAAGCGTAATAGGCCAGGCCGCCCCCGACAATGACGAAGACAAACGCAGCCAGCGGCGCGCCGAACTGGCGCAACAGCAGTGCCGTGTCGCGCCAACTGGCCTGCCACTGTCGCCAAAGCGTGGCAATCCTCGAACGCCGGCGCGCGCGCGATCCGCTGGTTGGCATAGTCATATCGTTCAGACCTCCGAGTGTACGCCGATCCGTATCGACCGTTCGTTCGCGTCAGCAGAAAACATCCGACGCAATACGCAATACGCAATACGCAATACGCAATACGCGACCCGCATCACCGATGACGTATAATTCGGCCCACAATCAAAGACGGGGAGTCTGCGGAAGCGGGCTGAGAGGGCGCTAGGCGGGATAAATCTCGCGCCGCGCCGACCCTTTTAACCTGATCTGGGTCATGCCAGCGTAGGGAACCGGCTACTGTCGCCATTCACAACCGCCTTACGTGGGCTGACCCCGTAAGGCGGTTTTTTGATGCGAACAGTCATCATTGCAAACGGCGACGCGCCGACTGTCGAAGACATTCGGCGCTGGTTGCGCGCCGGCGACCGGCTGATCTGCGCCGACGGCGGCGCGCGCGCAGCCACACGGCTGGGTCTCATGCCGCAAGTGGTCATCGGCGACTTTGATTCGCTCAGCGAGGACGACCTGCAACACCTGGCCGGGCGCGGCGCGGCGCTGCATCGCTATCCGGCTCACAAAGACGAGACCGACCTCGAGCTGGCGCTCAATCATGCCGTTGCATCACTGGCCGGCGAACCCGGCGAGATCGTCATCCTGGGCGCGCTGGGGGGCCGGCTCGACCAGACCATCGCCAACGTCATGCTGCTGGCCATGCCGGCGCTGGCCCCCGCGCATGTGTTGATTGCCGCCGGCAATGAGCAGACTTTTCTCATCACCCCGGATCAGCCGGCCGACCTGCGCGGGACGCCCGGCGACATCGTGTCATTGATTCCCTTCGGCGGCGACGCGCATGGCGTGCGCAGTGAGGGGCTTGAGTATCCGTTGCGCGACGAGCCGCTCATCTTCGGGCCGGCGCGCGGCGTGAGCAACGTCATGCTGGGCCATCGCGCCCGTGTGACGATTCGAGAGGGCCGCTTGCTATGCGTGCATACTACCGCGATATAGGGCGGGCATCCTCTGTGCATCGCGCCTTACCCGCAGCAGTGTTGGCCAGCGCGCTGCTTGCGCTATGGGAGGCGGGCGCGCGGCTGTCCGGTCTGCGCGAAATTCAGTTGCCTTCCCCGTCGCGCATCGTTGAAGTCGGCCTGCGCCAATTGCCATTGATCGCCGACCACGCCGGCGCAACCCTGCAAGTGGCCCTGATCGGGCTGGGGCTGGCGATCGCAGTGGGCGCGGCACTGGCCTTTCTGATGGAAGCCTGGCCGCTGGCCCAACGCGCTGTTTACCCCCTGCTGGTCGTGTCGCAGACGGTGCCCACTATCGCCATCGCGCCGCTGCTGGTCATCCTGTTCGGCCTGGGCATTTTGCCGAAGGTCATCGTGGTGGCGCTGGTCTGCTTTTTCCCCGTCACAGTCAACCTGTGCGACGGGCTGCGCGGCACAAGCGCGACGCTGGTCGACATGCTGCGCATCTTCGGCGCAACGCGCTGGCAAGTGTTGCAGAAAGCCAAACTGCCGGCTGCGCTGCCGGCCTTCTTCAGCGGGCTGAAGGTGGCCGTCACCTACTGCGTGATCGGCGCGGTGCTGGGCGAGTGGATCGCCGCGCCCAAAGGACTGGGCGTGTTCATGCTGCGCTCGTTCAGCGCCGGCCAGACCGCCCAGGCCTTCGCCGGCATCATCGCCGTGTCTGTGCTCACCCTGGCGATGTTCGGGATTGTGCTGCTCTGCGAGCGGCAACTGACCCGTTGGCACTATCGCAAGTCTCAGGTTTCGTCTGATTCAACCGATTAATGAAGTGGAGGATGTATGAAAAGAGAACTGTTCACACTCACGCTTGCCGCCGCATTGCTGGCGGCCTGTCGCCCTGTCCAGCCGGCTGCGCCGGCGTCTGACACATCTCAGACGCGCGCGCCTGAAAAGGTTACCCTCATGCTGGACTGGACGCCCAACACCAACCACACCGGCTTGTATGTGGCGCTGGCGAAGGGCTGGTACCGCGATGAGGGCATCGACCTGGAGATTCAACAGCCCGGCGCTACCGTTGTGCCCAATCAAGTCGTGGCCGAGCGCCAGGCGCTGTTCGGCATATCCTCACAGGAGCAGATCGTGATCGATCGCGGCCAGGATTTGCCGATCGTCTCGATTGCCGCCATCATCCAGCACAACACATCGGGCTTTGCCAGTGTGAAAGATGCCGGCATCCAGCGACCGGCCGACCTGGCCGGCAAGCGATACGGTGCCTTCGGCCTGCCGTTCGAGCAACCCTTCCTGGATGCTTTGCTCACATGCGACGGAGCCGACGCCGGCACAATTCAGACGATTCAACTTGGCCCGACCAGCGACTATCGCGCCATGCTGGGCCGCGAGATCGACTTTGCCTGGATTTTCTTCGCCTGGGACGGCGTGGCTGCTGAAGTCTCCGGCGAACCCTACAACATCATCATGCTCAGCGACTACGCGGATTGCGTGCCGGATTACTACACGCCGCTCATCATCACCAGCGAGGCGCTGATTGCCGAGAATCCAGACCTGGCGCGGCGCTTCCTGCGCGCCACCGCGCGTGGCTACGACTTTGCCATTCGCAATCCAGACGAAGCAGCGGCAATCCTGTTGGAGCAGGTGCCGGAACTGCAAACCAGCGCCGATATTGTCAAGGCCAGCGCGCGCTGGCTTGCGTCCCGCTATCAGGCCGAGGCAGCCCGCTGGGGCGAGCAAAAGCGCGAGGTCTGGCAGGCATTCGCCGACTTCTCAAAACAGGCCGGCATTCTGAGCGCCGACATCGACGTTGACAAAGCATTCAGCAACGCCTTCCTGCCGTAGGGTCAGAACACAGACGACAGAGCACAGAGCACAGACGACAGAGTGCGCGGTACGCAAGACGCAATACGTAATACGGAATACGCAACACGGAATACGCAATACGGAATACGCAACACGTCCCAATGCCCATGCCCTTCAACCCGTTCGATGATGCTGCCGTTGCCGGCGGCTACGAAAGCTGGTACGAGACCGAAGGCGCCGGCGCCGACCAGGCCGAGCGCCGGCTGCTGGCGCGCTGGTTGGAACGCCTGGGGCCGCCCGGCACGGCTATCGAGATCGGCTGCGGCACCGGCCACTTCACGCGCTGGCTGGCTTCGCTGGGCTGGCGGGCCACCGGCGCCGATGTGGCTGCGCCGATGCTGGCCGAGGCTGCGCGCCGGGGCGGGCCGGCCTATGTCCGCGCCGATGCGACCAGCCTGCCGTTTGCCGACGCTGCCTTTGACGTGGCGCTGCTGGTCACGTCGCTGGAGTTCATGCCCGATCCCGCCCGCGCCCTGCGCGAAACTGCGCGTGTGGCGCGGCGCGGGTTGGCGCTTGGCGTGTTGAATGCGTGGAGCGTGATGGGCTGGCAGCGCAAGCGATCAGGGCTGCCGGTCTGGCAGGTGGCGCACTTCTATTCGCCCTTCGATCTGAGCCGGCTGGCGCGCGAAAGCTGCGCCCGCCCTATCGCCGTGGTCGAATGGGCCACGACGTTGCTGCCAGGTCGTCTCGAACAGCGCATCTCGCGCCTGCCATTCGGCGGCTTCATCGGCCTGCGCATCGCCTTCCACGACGCATAGACCACCGCACATCCAAATCCACGATCCCAAATCCAAAATCCAAAATCGAAATGAGCTTGTCCAACATTTCCGCCCAGGTCAGTCTGTACCCCTTGCGCCCGGAACACCTCAACAGCACGATAAATGATGCCATCAGTCTGTGGCAGCAGCGCGGGCTGAGCGTGTGGCCGGGCGCGATGAGCACCATCATTGCCGGCGACCCCCAGGTTGTGTGGGACGCGCTGCGCGATGCGCTGGCGCTGGCGACTGATCGCTGTGAAACAGTGATGGTTGTTACTCTCTCCAATGCGTGTCCGCTGCCTGCGTCTTCTTAATCTTGATTTTTCTGTCGTCGCCGTAGTAGGGCGGTGGATGGTGTGGACAAGCCGGTGGATTCGCCATATCCGGGGATGCCGGCGGCTCGGCGTCGTACATGTGGCTTTGCGCGCCGGAGAGGGGCTATTCACCTGTGTTTATCCCCGGTGAGCGCCGGCATATCCCACAGGCAGCGCGTGGATTCACAGACAGCACATGTGGGGTTGGGATATTCATTCATCGGATGCCATCCACATCCTGTGGATCGCCGGCCCTGTGGATTGTGTGCACAGAGATGCCGGACTTCCTGGAGAAGTCCGACATCTGAAAAACGAACCAGGCGCTGAAGCGCGAATGCCTCAGCGCCTGGTTTTGGCTGCGTTGCAATGCGGGCCGCGATCTGCGCCGTGTCCTATGCCGCGACCGTTTCCTTTTCCTCGATCAGGCCAATGCGCACGCCCACCTCATAGAAGCCGGCGATGATCTTCTCGATCTGTTCGTCGGTGTGGGTGGCCATGTAGCTGGTGCGCAGCAGGCTCTTGTTCGGCGGCACGCCCGGCGGCAACACGGGGTTGGTGTAGATGCCGTGCTCGAAGAACGACTGCCAGGCTGCCACGGTGTACATCTCGCTGCCGATGATGACCGGGATGATGGGCGTGACGCTCTCGCCGCAGTTGTAGCCCATCTCGCGCAACGCCTTGCGCACTTTGGCCGACTGGGTATGCACCCGCTCGACGTAGCTGGGATCTTCCTCGATGATGTCCAGGCAGGCCAGCACGGCGGCTGCGCTGGCCGGCGGCATCGACGCGCTGAAAATGAACGAGCGCGCGTGGTGCTGGATGAAATCGATCACATCCTGGTCGCCGGCGATCACGCCGCCCAGCGAGGCAAACGACTTGCTGAACGTGCCCATGATCAGATCGACCTGATCGACGCAGCCAAAGTGCATCGGCGTGCCACGCCCGCCCGGCCCCATCACGCCCAGGCCGTGCGCGTCATCCACAAAGAAGCGCGCGCCATACTTTCGGCACAACGCGGCGATCTCCGGCACACAGGCCAGGTCGCCGCCCATCGAGTACACGCCATCGACGATCACCATCTTGGCTGCGTCCTTGTTGTCTTTCAGCACGCGCTCCAGATCGTTCATGTCGTTGTGGCGGAAGCGCTTCATCTGGCAGCCGGCCATCTTGACGGCATCCACCAGCGAGGCGTGGATCTCTTTGTCACAGATGGCGATGTCGTCCTTTTCCAGCAGCGCGGTGATGGCGCCCAGGTTGCTCTGGTAACCCGTGCTGAACACGATGGCCGCCTCTTTGCCGATGAAGCGCGCCAGCCGGCGCTCCAGCTCCTTGTGCAATTCGAGCGTGCCGTTCAGAAAGCGGCTGCCGGTGCACGAGGTGCCGTATTTGCGCGTCGCCTCGATGGCGGCCTCGCGCACTTTGGGATGCGTGGTCAGCCCCAGATAGTTGTTGGAGCCGATCATGATCATCCGGCGCCCATCGATGACCACTTCGGTGCCTTCGGTTTCGGAGAGCGGCTTGAAGTAGGGGTAGATGCCGGTCTCTTTGCCCATGCGCACAGCCTGCATCGAGGGGTCGGTTGCAATCTTGTCGAACAAATCAGCCATTGCTGTATTCCTCATCAGAACCTGGCGCCGGCGGCTGCCGGCCTGCCAGCGCGACGTTTCGGCCATTATAGCCAGCCGTCAGTTTGCG
>CALBEF010000023.1 GCA_937927775.1 uncultured Anaerolineae bacterium
CAACTGCAATAACGGTCGCAACGACCAGCGCCAGCAAGCAGCGCGCTTTTTGGTGTGGCGATGGCGATGTTGCGATCATCCATACGCCGATCACAAGACTCAGCGGCAGCAGGAATGTGATAATCAGCTTGAAGTTCACCAGCATGCCTGCCGACAACACAATGCCGGCTGCCACTCCACGCCGCCACGACGGACTCTCGTTAAGCCACAGCAAAGCAAGTGCGCTGAGCGGAAGAAGATACATCGTGATGTTGGCAAGATGGCTGTAGATATGACTCATTCGGACGGCGCAAAAGGTGAATATCACGCTGCCCACCAGTGCACCAGCTCGATTGCGCGTCAAGTAACGAATCAGCCCGTATGTTGTCAGACCGGTCAGCACATAAGCCAGGACAACGGCGGTGTTGTATGCGATGATGGGGCCAAAGAGCGCGGTTACCGGTAGTAGCGTAATCTGATTCCACACGGTTGCCCCAACAAGTGGATGATCCATGCCCAGTGGGTAGTACAACGCTGAAACATCGCCCAGAGATTGGCGCAAATCGAGCCAGGCATGTTTGGCCCACCACAAGCTCCACAAATGTTCCAGGTTGTCGCCAGGCCAGCCGATGATGCGCGTCAACGGGGAGAGGGCAAATGGCCAGGTGACGATGACAAAGATTAGGCTGTGCGCCGCTGCGACCGCCCCTAGTTCTGCCAGCCAGTGCGCCCTTGTTGCTTTCTTTTCTTTGCCCACGTAGTCTGGTTTTTGTTCGGTCATGTTTGTCCGCTCTGCTTGCGAAAAGCCATGATCAATTCGCCGCGCAAAATGTATCGCGTGGCTTCGTGCGCGAAACCGCGCGATTCAAAGTAGTCCAGCAGCTCCTGCCTGGTGTAGTGCGCGATGTGCTCATCGGCATATCCCCCCGGCGCCAACCGCGCGTACAGCCATTCGGTCGCCCGCCACTCCCAGTTCCCATAGTCGGGCGTGCCCAGCACCAGCCGGCCGCCGGGCCGCAGCACGCGACACAACTCCGCCAGAATCGGCGAAGATTTGGGCACATGCTCAATGACCTGAGAGCACAGCACGCACGGAAAGGCGTTATCGGCGACGGGCAGATGAAAACCTGATGCCTGAATCATTCCTGTGCCAAAGCGTCGCGCATAGCGCAATTTGCGCAACAGGATATCGATCCCCAGGCTGCCTTTCGGCAGCGCGCTGAGGATGCGGCTGGAGCCACAGCCTACATCAAGCACGGGGCCTTGCCTGGCGATCAACGCCGTGATGTGGCGGAACCGCTGACGCTGCCAGTAACGTTGCGGCGGGATGACGCTGTCGTAAGCGCGGTCGTCATAATCCGCCGACAGAATCGAGTTGCGTAACTGCCATAGCGCAGCCAGCCGGCCTGGTTGCCGCCAGGCGCTCCAGGCCGCGTTTGAACGATACTGATCTCGTCCACCGTCGATCTCGCGCGTCCTGTAGCCCTCTGCTGTGATGTGCAACAGCAATTCCAGATCGTCGGTTGCGTCGCCGCGCGGCGATAGCCGGTCAGCCATGTCCGCCAAAACAGCGCGGCGGTACAGGCGATACGGGCTAAACATGTCGCGGGCCGGCAAACTCAACGCGCGTCGCAAGGCCCGGCTTCCCAGCCCTGTCAGCCATAACCCGCGCCGGTTTGCCAGGCGTGACGCAATCAGCACATCGGCCTGATGGCGATTGCGCCACAATGATTCAATTGCGTCGAATGAGGGCGCTGCCTGCGTCTTGAGAAGACAGGTCAGCACGAACGGATGCGCGGCCCGCTCTGCCGCGATGCGCGCCAACACAGCATGAGATGCGCCGGCTCCTTGAACCTGTTCCACGCCTTTCACGTTCGGCGGGCTGCCTTGATTCTCTGTGGCAGCGACAACGATCACCTGCGCGCAACTGGTCAGCTTGAGCAGCGCGGCGTGAAGGTCGCTTAACCAGTCCCCCGGCGCCGGCGGACAGCCTGCCCAGCCTATAAGCACAGTCAGGCCGGGCGCGTCACTGCGCGCCGTCATGAGGCCCTCGCCGAGCGGCGACGCAACCCATTTGCCACGATCAAAACGCCGGCCAGCGCCAATCCCAGACTGCTCAGTGCCGCGCCAATCTTGAACGAATCGGGGTCGTAGTACAGCTCTATCACACTCTCTCCTGCTGGAATCTGCACGGCGCTGAAAGTATAGTTGGCGCGCAGCACGACCTGCGGACTCCCATTGACGATAGCCCTCCAACCTGGATCGTGCGTCAGCGCCAGCGCCAGATAGCCGGGCTGTTCGCGCGTCACTTTCAGCGTGATCGTGTCGCCGGCGTCGCGCAGCACTTGCGCCGCTTGCGCGGGCTGCGCGGTCACTTTTGGCGTCGCTCCCGGACTTCCGATCAGCAGTACCGCCCGTGAGGGATCAAACTCCGTCGCGCGGATCGCATCCCAGGCCGCTTCCGCGCTCTCCACGACCCAGGCTGAATCAACTGTGTAGTAGCGTGTCAGGCTGCCTGTGTAGCGATATAAGCGCACCTGGCCATCCTGCCACAACAGATCAAAGTCCACTCCTCCGCCTATCGGATCATCCTGGCCGATGGTTGCCACATATTCAACGCCGAACAGTTGCAATGCGCGCGGGTCGGCTTTCATGGAAGGACTCAGCGCGTCGGGCGGCGCATCAAAGAGTGCGCGATACAGCCGGCGCTGCGGACGGCCCCAGAACCCATCATAGCCGGTTAACAGGCGCAGCCGATAGATCATATTCACGTTGGGCGGGATCGTGTCTTCTCCGAGTATGACTACTGTTGCGTCGCCCACGGTTTGTTGCAGGCGCTGCAGGATGGCGGGCCGTGGATAGAAAAGTTCATCTCGCGCGATCGGGTTATAAGGCTTGAACGCATATCCGCCCTGATAAAAGACCACCACTGCCAGCGCGCCGGCCAGCATCCAGCGCGCCCATTTGCCGGTGGTCAAAAATAGCGCAGCCAGCAGCGCAATGCCGGCCAGTAGCGAGCCGCTCATCGCTGCGATGTGCGTCAGGCTGCCGTCCACAAAGCCCATCGGGTTCCTGAACAGAACATCTGAGAAGCGTCGCAATAACTCAATCGTCAGCCCCCAGCCTGTGGCCAGCAGCGCGGCCCCTGTCAGCACGACAACAGCAGCCCATTTCAGACTGCTCTTCGGAGATTTCAAGCCATGATCGAGGAACATTGCTGCGCCACAACTAATGCTAAACAACCAGATGTCATAGGTGCGGATGGGCAGCACCAGTGACACGCCGGGAATCAGCTTGAAAAGCTCGCGCGTGGAGAAAAGATTGAAGACATAGACCAGCCACACAAGAGCGGCGAGGCCGAAGAAACGCGCGTGCCAGTTGCGACGCATGAGCCAGAGCGACAGCGCAGCCAACAACAAGGTCAGGCTGCCGACGTACAGACTGACGCTCTCCGGGAAGTTCCAGAGCTGGCCTTGTATTTCCAGAATTGGCCGGTAACCTGCAGAGGGATTACCCAGCAGACTCGGGAAGAACAGGAGCGACAAAATTCCCAGCGGCAATTGCACAGCCGACTTTTGGAGCGCGCCGCGCAGCGAAGTCTGATTGAGATATTCCAGAAAAGGCAGCCACTGCGCGCTCGCAATCAGCAGCGCCAGCAGCGCCGCAGCGACAAATTGACCGCCCAGAACCAGCGCGCGCAGCGCTGATTGCCTGTTCCACCCCAGGTGTTTCCACCAGCGCAACAGCCGAAACGCTACGTAGGCTGCGGTTAATACCAGTGCGGCGTAGAAAGTTTCAGGATGGCCGGCCAGCAACCCGACCAGCAGGCTGGCGCTAAAGCCGGCCAATAACCAGAAGATGCGCTTCGGCGGGCTGCTGTTCAGGCGGTTAAAAATGGCTTCCGCGAAGAACAGCGCCGCCGGCAACGCCACACCCGAGCCAATCAATGGCAGCCAGCCCAGCCAAATGACGTGGTAGCCGCCAAACATATAAGCGATGGCCCCAATCAGCGCCGCCGTCTGATGCAGCCGAATCTGCTTCAGGAAAGCAAAAGCAAAGCAGCCATGCGCAAACAGCGCCAGGAAAGATGAAACCAGCACTGCCGCCTTGAAGTCCAAAACGTAGAATGGCAGCGTGAACACGGAGAAGACAGCCGACTGGAAGTTGGCCAAATGCGGCATACCGTTGCCGTTATACGGATTCCACAGCGGAAGCCGGCCGGCGTGAATACTGTCATGGTTGTACAGCAGCCACGGCTGAATCACGTACACCACATCACCCAGATAGGGATTCACCCAGGTCGGATTCGCGGTGACGCGCGTCAGGGTGTTGTTTTGCAACAAACCCACCGGCGAGAAGATGTGGTCCTGATAGTTGAGAATCGGCCAGCTCAGGAAGAAAAGGCAGACAGCGCTCAATACGCCGATTCCCTGGATGTGCTCGTTTTTGGCCAAACGCAACAGCATCTTTATTCTTTCAGCTTTGCCGCGCGCGGGTGGTGATCTCGGCCACGACAGGCCAGCTCTGGATGCAGGCCGGGGCCGGCGCAATCAACAGCGCAGCCAAATGCCGTGTCCAGTCACGGGCAACGTCTGATTGCTGCGAACGGATGTCATCTGCGTCAGAGGAGTCATGGCCATCCGCGTATCTTACCTTGCCCGGCAGACGGCCCCCGCGACGCGCTCAGCGCCAGCCCTTCTTCCGCGCCACCGCTTTCGTAATCTCGGCCACGAGCGCCGGCGCAAAGATGGCCGGCAGCACCAGCGCCCAGTGCTGCGCGCTCAGCGGCGCAGTGTCGAACACCGGGTTCAGGAACGGAATGTAGATCACCGCCAGCAGGCCGGCAATCGACGCCAGGACAGCCCATTGCATCGCGCGGTTGGAGAACAGCCCGATCCGCGCGATTGAGTATCGCTCGGAGCGCGACGTGTAGGCCAATGGCAATTCGGCAAACGCCAGCGCCGCAAACGCCATCGTCTCGGCCTGCGCGGGAAACATCTGCAACGCGATGGCGTAGACGCCCAGCACAGCCCCCATCAGCGCGACGGTCTGGGTTGCCATGCCCAGCGCCATGCGCCGGTTGATGATCGGCTCTTTGGCCGGGCGGGGCGGCACTTTCATCACATCGGGGTCGCCTTTCTCCAGCCCCAGCGCCAGCGCCGGCGCGCCGTCCGTCATCAGGTTCAGCCACAACAACTGGATCGCCGTGAGCGGGCTGCGCAGGCCGGCCAGCGTCGCGCCCAGGATGATGAAGATCTCCGCCACGTTGCAGCCCAGCAGATAGAACACGAACTTGCGGATGTTGGAGTAGATGATGCGCCCCTGCTCCACGGCGCTGACGATGCTGGCATAGTTGTCGTCGGTCAGCACCATGTCGGCGGTCTCTTTGCTCACGTCGGTGCCGGTGATGCCCATGGCTACGCCGATGTCGGCCCGCTTCAGCGCCGGCGCGTCGTTCACGCCGTCGCCGGTCATGGCCGCCACCTGATTGTTGCTGCGCACCGCCGTGACAATGCGCACCTTGTGCTCCGGCGCCACGCGCGCAAACACGCTGGCTGTCTTCACCCGCTCGCGCAGCGCCTCGTCCGACATCGCCTCAATCTCAGCGCCGGTCACAACGTCCGAGTGCCCGTTTGCAGGCTGTGAATGGCCGTCCCGCGCTGCCTGATGTCCCTCATCTGTCAGCAGGCCGATTTGCCGGGCGATCGCCTGTGCTGTCATCGCATAGTCGCCGGTGATCATGATGGTGCGGATGCCGGCTTCTCTGGCCTGGCGAATCGCCGGGATCACCTCCGGCCTGGGCGGGTCGATCATGCCCAGCAGCCCCACAAAGGTCATGTCGCGCTCGACGATCGTTGCCAGCGCCGGCCCGCCGCCTGCATCCTCCGCTTGTTTCAAATCCGCTTCGCCAACCGTTCGGGTGGCAACGGCCAGCACGCGCAGGGCATCCGCCGCCAGCGCGGTGTTCTTCTCCAGCCATATCTGGCGATCCGCTTCGGTCAACGGTTTGGCCTGGCCCTCCACCAGCCAGTGGCTACAGCGCGACAACACAATGTCGGGCGCGCCTTTGGTGTACGCGACAAGTGTCCCGTTGTTGCGGTCGCGGTGAACTGTGGTCATCATCTTGCGGTCGGCGTCGAAGGGCGCTTCGGCGATGCGCGGCAGCAGTTGCTCCAGGTCGTGCCGCCACAGGCCGGCCCTGGCCGCTGCGACCACCAGCGCGCCTTCGGTTGGGTCGCCCACCATGCGCCAGGTGGTCTGGCCGTCGTGCGCGCCGCTGGCCTCCAGCACGGCGTCGTTGCACAGCAGCGCCCCGCGCAGCAGCGTCGTCAAATCGGGTGTGTGGCCGGCTCCCGCTTCCTGCGCGCCAATCTCGCGCATCTCGCCCTGCGGCTCATACCGCTCGCCCGTCACCGCGTACTCGCGCCGGCCGGCAACCATGCGCGCCACGTTCATCGCGTTCTGGGTCAGCGTGCCGGTCTTGTCGGTGCAGATCACCGTCGCGCTGCCCAGCGTCTCGACCGCCGACAGCCGGCGGATCAGCGCGTTGCGCTTCACCATCTCGCGCATGCCCAGCGCCAGGTTGATCGTCACCACCGCCGCCAGCCCTTCCGGCACCGCTGCCACCGCCAGGCTGACCGCCAGAATGAAGAAGTCGGTCAGCGCCTTCGAGTAAGCGGCCAGGTAAGCGGCAATGCCCTGGGTGAAGATCAACCCCAGGTCGGTGTTGCGCGTCACTTGCGCCACAAACACCAGTCCGCACAGCGCGAGCGCAATGATGCTCAGCGTTTTGCCCAGCTGGTTGAGGCGCTTCTGCAGCGGCGTGCTCTCCTCTTCGATCTCGCCCAGCATTCTGGCGATCATGCCGATCTCGGTGCGCTGGCCGGTTGCGGTGACGATGCCCTTGCCGCGTCCGTAGGTCACGACGGTGCTGCTGAATGCGGTGTTCAGACGGTCGCCGATTGGCGCGCCGGGTTCAATCACCTGATCGGCGCGTTTCGCCACCGGCTCGCTTTCGCCGGTCAGCGCCGACTCGTTGATTTGCAGATTGAAGGACTCAATCAGGCGGATGTCGGCCGGCACATAGTTGCCGGCCTCCAGAAAAACGATGTCGCCCGGCGTCAGTTCGCGCGCCGGCACTTTCACCCGCCTGCCGTCGCGCAACACAAAAGCGTCTGGCGCGGCCATCTTCTTCAGCGCCTCGAGCGCCTGGTCGGCCTTGCGCTCCTGAACCAGACCGATGATCGCATTGAGAATGACGATGGCCATGATGGCGATCGCCTCGATCGTGTCGCCTAATAACGCAGACACAACTGAAGCCACGATCAACAGGAGCACGACAAAGTCTTTGAACTGGTCGAGGAACAGTCTCCACAGCGGCGTTCTGGACGCCGCCGGCAGCTCGTTCGGCCCATAAACAGCCAGGCGCTGCCGGACTTCGTCATCGCTCAGGCCGCTCTCCAGATGGGCTTCGAGGCGCTGCGCCGCCGACTCGACGGGTTGGCTGTAGAACGAATCTCCCGCGCCGCCGGTGGTCGCAGTCGAGACACGCGTGGCGGCAGAAATGGAACGTGAAGTGGCAGACATGGTTACATCCGATGCGCAGGCGTGAATCAGGATTTGAAACACTCAGTGTAGGGCCGCGCTGTTAGCGAAGTATTAGCGCGCCCATCGCAGGCGATTGCGCCGAGCGCGAAGAGCCTCAGACTTTTGACAGACTTTCGCGCAGAGATTCGACAGCCGCTTTCAGCTCCGCCTCGCGGAAACTGACGGTGACATCGCCGCGCGTGCGCTCGAGCACGCCGCGCACCATGTCGGTGTTGCGGCGCAGGTTGCCGGTGATGGCGTCGGGGAAGTCCATCGTTACCAGCAGATCGTAGATGTCATCCATAGCTGTCAGCAGGCGCTCGCTCTCCGCATTGTGCCCGCTGCGAATCTTATCCAGCGCGCGCCGGCGCAGTTCGCCGGCTGCCTCGGCCAGCCCGTTCAGGTAGGCGGCGTACTCGACGCCGATCTCTTCCGGGCGCGGAAAATCCTGCCCCTGCGCCAGCGCCAGGGTGATGTGCGCTTCGGCCAGTTCCTTCAGCGCGTCCTGGGTATAGCCGGTGAAATACAGTTCGGGGTAGGGCCGCACTTTGCCTGTCAGCTCGCCGGCGATACGACGCGCCTCGCCCAGCAGGCGCGCGGCTTCCTCCCATTCGTCGCGGTGCGCAGCGCGGATCGACAACGAGCAATGCCGGATCAATTCGCGGGAAATGGTGACTGCCGCATCGCGCGCGGCAGTTTTGGCGATGAAGTCGGCCCGGATCTGTTCGCCGATGGCCTGCAACGTTTGAGCAGACAGATTGCGAGTGGTCATAAGAGACTATTGTAGTCTTCTCGTTCAGCGACCTTGGCGCGACGGGCAAAGGATCAGGATGCATCCACCACGACGGCTTGCCAGGCGCTGTGGCCGGGGGTCAGCAGGCCGGCTTGCAGCAGGCGGGCTGCTGCGACCGCGCCAATCACCGGCGACTCGACCGCGCGCAAATCGGCCTGGCCGATGTGCCGTTCCACAGCCTCGGCGAACAGGGAACGATAGAAGGCGTTCCTGACCAGCAGGCTGCCGGTGTAGGCCAGCGTCAGCGGCGGTTTCAGGCCGACCCCGCGCATGCCGGTCGCCGCGCTCAGCGCCAGTTCGTCCGCCCCGGCGCGCGCGATGGACAGCGCCACGGCGTCACCCGCTTCGGCGCATGTCAGCAGCACGCGCGCCAGCGGCGCAATCTCCGAGGGTTCCCAGCGCCGGCTGTACATGCGCAGGATCAGCCCGTGCATGTCCGGCAATTGCCAGTGCTCCAGCACGCGCGCCATCAACGCTGTGCGGGGGCCGCGCCCATCTTCTGCGCGGGCGATGTGGCGCAGTGTCTCGTGGCCCAGCCAGTAGCCGCCGCCCTCGTCGCCCATCAGGTAGCCCCAGCCCGATGCGCGCGTCACGCGCCCCGCGCGCGTGGCCGCCCACACAATGGTGCCTGTGCCGGCCACAACCCCGACGCCCTCGCCATCGGGGCACGCGGCGTAGATCGGCAGCATGCCGTCATTGATGACGACGAACGAGCGCGCCCAGCGATGTTGCGCCGCCCACCCGCTCATCTTCGCGATTTCCTGCGGCGTGTCGGCCCCGCCGAACCCGAAGCCGGCGAAATCCACCGGCCGGCGCTCCAGCCCGGCCTGCGCGAATGCCTGTCCAATCGCCTCGTTCATGGCCTGCAACGCGCGTTCTTCGCCCACGTACTGATAGTTCGACGCCCCGGCGGCGCCGCTGCCGATCTCGCGCCCCTCCGCGTCCGCCAGAATGACGCGCGTCTTCGAGCCGCCGCTGTCGATGCCGAGCAACAGAGTATTCCGGGTCATGGCGAGCGTGATTATCATCTACAATCAGGCGGCGCGGGTCACACCGGCCCGCGCCGCCTGCAAATCCATCACGGAGCAAAATCATGAGAACACCTTTTATCGCCGGCAACTGGAAGATGAACAAGACCATCTCTGAAACCCAGGCGCTGGTTGCGGAATTGCGCGGCGCGCTGCCGGCTGCCGAGTCAGTCGAAGTTGCGGTTTGCCCGCCGTTTGTGTCGCTGGCTGCGGCGAAGGCCGCCCTGGCCGGCTCGACCATCAAACTGGGCGCGCAGAATGCGCATCCTGAGCCGAAGGGCGCCTTCACCGGCGAAGTTTCGGTCACTATGCTGGCCGGCCTGGTGGACTACGTCATCATCGGCCACTCCGAGCGCCGCCAGTTGTTCGGCGAGAACGACACTTTTGTGAACGCGAAGGTCCTGGCCGTCCTGGGCGCCGGTCTCAAGCCCATTTTGTGTGTCGGCGAGACGCTGGCCGAAAACGAAGCCGGACAAACTGAAGCTGTGCTGGAGCGCCAGGTGCGCGACGATCTGGTGAACGTGAGCGCCGGTGACGCCGCGCGGATCACCATCGCCTATGAGCCAATCTGGGCCATCGGCACCGGCCGCGCCGCAACTGCCGCCGACGCGCAGAATCGCATCGCCTTCATCCGCGCGCAGCTCCGCCAGAAATACGGCGCAGTCGCAGACGAGATGCGCATCCAGTACGGCGGCAGCGTCACCGCCGCAAATGCCAGAGACATATTGTCGCAGCCCGACATCGACGGCGCGCTGGTCGGCGGCGCCAGCCTGAAAGCGGCTGACTTTGCGGCGATTGTGTCCGCTGCTGCCGGGTGAGTTGAGTTGCCGCCCCGCTGACGCCCATCGAGCAGCGGGGCGCGCTGACCGGACGGCCACATGCTTGCCGACCTGCTGGCTTTTCTGATTGCCTTCGGCGCGCTACTGGCGCTGGAGCGCCTGGCGCACCGCAAACTGCAGGAGATCGCGCTGCTGCTCACCGGCCATGTGGATGCGGCGATCTATCTGTATTCGATCCCGCTCCTGCCGGGCGTGGCCTTGCACGAACTCAGTCACGCGGTGATGGCGAAGGTGCTGGGCGTGCGGGTGCGCAACATGACGCTTTTTCCTCAACGGCAGCGCGGCGGCGCGGTGCGCCTGGGGTCGGTGGAAGTGCTGCGCTCGGACAACGTGCGCAGCGCGCTGATCGGCGCCGCGCCCCTGATTGCCGGCCTGCTGGCGCTGAGCCTGATCGGGCTGCTGGTGTTTGATGGATCGGCGGTGGCCGGCGCGCTCGTCGCCGGCGACCCTGCTGCCACCATCCGCAGCATTCTGGCAACGCTGCAAACGCCCGACGCGCTGCTATGGTTCTACATCGTGTTCGCCATCGCCAACAGCATGATGCCCTCGGCGTCCGACACGCAATCCTGGCCGCCGGTGATCGGTTGTCTTGTCATTCTGGCCGCGGTGACCGTTCTGTTTGCTGTTGATGTTGCGCAGGCGCTCGCGCCGGCGGTCGAGATGACAGTGCGCTGGCTGGCGGCTGCGCTTTCCATCACCGCATTCATCGATCTGGTGGTGGTGGCGCTGCTCTGGTCAATTGCCCTGGTAGTGTCGCGCATGACCGGCCGCCGGGTGGAGTATTGATCCGCGCGCAGATAAGCGGGACACATATATCGACATGACGTTCAATGATCTTCTCTCGCTGGAAGTGGACTGCCACATCGTCGCGTCAGACACGGCGGCGCTGTTGTTGCTGGGAGAGGCTGCGGGCGACCTGGCCGGCGCGCTGTGTCAGGCCGGCGGCGCGCCGTCGCTTGCCCGGCTGCCCGCGCCGGCCACCTTGTATTTCGGCCTGCCGATTTTGACCGCGCCTTTCCCGATTCTCGTTCAATCGTTGATGACGGAGCGCAACACACAGCTCAGCCAGTTGTCGCTATTCGGCTGGATCGAAGAGAATGGCATTCTGGAGCCGCGCGCAGAGATCATCGGACTCACGCCGCCTGGCGAACAACCGGTGCTTTTCCTGCGCGATCTGGATTTGGATCGCCCCCCCGAAGTCTGGCTGCGCGCCGGTCAGCCGGCCCGCTGGCTGCGCGTATCGGGTGTGGCGCTGCTCGACCCGACTTATGCCGGCGCTCCGTTGCCGTTATCAGGGGATGAGGCGGCGCTCGCCGCGCTCGAGCGCGTGTTGCCCCCGGATGCGTCGCGGTTGATCGCCGGCCTGCGCGCTGATGTGGCCGGCGGCGTTGCCTTGCGCGTTGCCCTGCGCCAGCGCCGCAAAACCACCGACCCCGCGTTGATGCGCGTGTGCGATGGCTGGCGGGTGCTGTCACGCGCAGCGCGTTTCGCGCGCTTGAATCCTGCGCGCGAGCCGGGCATAGCGCGCGATCAAATGGGGCAAAGTTTTCGCCTCAGCCTGCCGCGCGCGTGGTAGGCTGGTCACGTGCGGCTGGCGAGAGGCGTGACCGGCGCAGGTAATGGATGACTCGCTACCATTCAAAGCTTTGCGCCACGACTATTCCCTGCTCACGGGCGCGTTGCAGAAAAGGCGGTCGGGCGTAATGGGTGATCAGCAGCGGGACAATGTCCATCCCCGGATATAGCCCGCGCACAGCTTCCACTTTTCGCGCGAGCTGCCCCAGCACACGCTCTTCTTCCTGGCGACTCGATCGCCGCTCATCCAGTTGCAATTTGCTCTCTCCAACGATCAAAAGCGTCTGACCGTTGCGGCGCGCTTTGCCAAAGATATTGATTTCTTCGCCGGCGATCTCGGTGCGCACCAGACGCTCTGTCACTTCCAGACCATACTGTTGCAACAGGAAAGTTGGCAGCATGCGATATGCCTCGTTCTCCAACGCATAGCCAACACTGCGAGACAGCCCGCCCAGGTCAGCCTGCACCTGAGTCAGGCCGCGCGCAACTACACTGACTTCCTGAGCCAGCTCTTCCATGCGCATGGCAAGCGTGTCCATGCGCTGTTCGGTGCGCTGCTGAGCCTGGGCCAGCTGAGCGACGATGCCTTTTAGCTCATTGAAGTCGCTTGTTTTGACCAGGCTGTTGTAGGCGTCGGTAATCACTTCCGCCAGAACTTCCGCCTGCTGGGGCGAAAACCAGTGTGCGAGCTTTTTCTGAGCGCGCTCCTGCTGCGACTCGATCTGCATGGAATGATTCTACAACACCGAGGAAACGCGACCTCTCCCCCTCTCTCTTGTGATGCCGTCCTGGGGTAAGATAGACCTCAGTAAAGCGGCTTACTTGCCGTAGCGTATGGCCCACGATCGGCTGGTGTGTATCTGTAAGGCGCGAGGTTAGTCAAATGTCTTTCAACCCCAATTCTGATTCGAATCCATCGGCGCGGCCCAACATGAATATTTTCATGTCGGTGGTCAATCGTCTGCGGCTGGTATGGCGGTTGATGCGCGATGGGCGCGTGCCGATTTTTCTGAAAGTGATTCCTTTTGCGCCCATCGCTTATCTGCTCTGGCCGATTGATCTCCTGCCGGATCTGTTTCCCTTCCTCGGCCAGTTGGATGATTTGGGCATGTTTATCGCCGGCATGGAGGCTTTCATCGCGCTGGCGCCGCGAGAGGTCGTCCGGGAGCATCAGGCTGAACTGGAGGCCGGCAGCGCGTCCGGCCAGTCTCGTTCGCGCGGAAACCCGGATGATGTGCTTGACGCGGAGTGGCGCCGCGTGAAGTAATCCCAGCGCGCGCTCATTCCATCTGATCGAAATGCCAGGGCAGGATGGCCCACGTGGAAGGCCGCTGCAGCGATCTGAGCAGCCGGCCTGCCATTGTCAGCCGGTCTGTCTGAATTGCATCGGCCAGCGATGAGAGCGATGAGACTGGGAAGCGGGCCGGCAGGAGAGGTCTGCGCGGCGGGCCGGCAAGCACGGCGCGCACGCGCGGCTCTGCCGGCAGGCCGGCCAGTTCGCGCGCTCTCTCCACGGCCCGGCTGAAGTCGCCCAACTCATCCACCAGTTTCCGTTCCAGCGCCTGCCGGCCGGTCCACACCCGCCCGCCTGCCAGCGGTTCGATCTCGCCCGCATCGATCGCGCGACCCGCAGTCACAGCCTGTTTGAAGTCGTCGTAGGCGCGGCCGAGCGACGCCAGGATGGCGTCGCGCTCGTCGTCGCTGAGCGGCGTGGATGCGCTCAGCAGGCCGGTGCGCCCGCCGCGCTGCAACACGGCGCGATGCAGGTTCAGCCGGGCGTCCACGCCCGCAGCGTTCGGGCGCAGCACGATCACGCCGATGCTGCCGGTGAGGGTCAGCGACTGTGCGATGATGGCATTGGCCGGCGCAGACACGTAATATCCCCCCGACGCGGCAGCGCCGCTCATGTAGGCCACCACCGGCTTTTTGGCGCGCACCCGTTTGACCTCGCGCGCAATCAAATCCGACGCCAGCGCCGAGCCGCCGCCGGAATCCACGTGCAGGATCACTGCCGCGATGGCGTCATCCTGTTCAGCGCGCCGCAGCGCCTGGGCGATGGTGTCGGCGCCGGCCAGTTGCTCGCCGACGAACGGAACGGGGATGGGCAGCGGCAGGGGCAGCGACTGGCTGCTGCCCTCGATGATCAACCCTTCCACGCCGATCACAGCGATCACTTTGTCGGCGTAGCGCGTGTAGGGGACGAGGATCGATCTTCGCAGGTCGCTATGCAGGCCGAGCACGGGCGGCGCTGCGCGACGGGCTTTTGCGCCGGCAGGGTTGGGGGGCGATTCACTGCCCGGCGACAGAAATGCCTCCAGCTCATCTTCGTACAAGACGGCGTCCAGCAATCCGTTCTCGGCTGCGGAGCGGGCGCTCATCGGCGCGCTGTTGATCAACGCTTCGACGCGCGCCTCGCTCAACCTGCGCCCCTCGGCGATGCCGCGCAGCAATTCACGCCATGTCTCCTCCAGCAGCCATTCGGCCTGGGCGCGCGATTCTTCAGAGAAGTCGATGCGCGTGAACTGATCGCCGGCTGACTTGAACGGCGAGACGTTGAAGACATCCACGCTCAGGCCCAGTTGCGCCAGTGTGTCCTTCAGGAACACGTACTCGCGCCGCAAGCCCAGCACCGCCCATTCCGCGCCAGGCGGCATCACGATCTGATCGCACGCGCTGGCGAGGTAGTACTGGAAAGGCCCGAAGCCGGTGGCCCAGGCGACAACGCGCTTGCCTCTCGCGCGCAAGTCCAGCACGAGCTGGCGCAGGTTTTGATATACCGCCGCGCTGGCGACACACCCGATGCGCAGCACAACGCCCTCGATACGGGGGTCGAATGCGATCTGGTCGAACAGGCCGCGCAGGCTGCTCACGCTGATGGGCGGCGGTGGCAACAGGAAGTGAGCAAACGGGATATCGGGCCGGTAGGGCGGAAATTCACGAATCTCGCCGCTCAGGGTCAACACCACAAAGCGCGCCATCGGCCGGCGTCGTCGCAGCGCATTCACCAGACCGATCCGCCCGCGCCGGATTGCTTCGCCCACACGCGCCATAAACCGCATCGTCATTATTCTTCTCTCTTCCCCTCGGTCAATCCGTCCCCCAACCTTCAACCTTACCAACCTTACCAACCCTGCCACCCTCACCCCACAAAATCAATCTCGATCCGCTCGCAGCGATTGATCGGCTCGGCCAAACGAATGATGTGGGGGGCGCCATCCGTGTTGTTGTCAGCCATCTGATCCGGCGGATGCCACTCACGCTCTCGAATCATCGTCAGGTCTGCTTCGTTCGGCCTGTCGCAGATCCAGACCGGGTAGACGCCAGGCGGGGGCAGGGCATGGTGAGGCGGAACCTGCGCGTGGCGCGCGTCGAGCCATTTTCCGATCACACGGAAAGGTCTTCCCAGGCAAAGGTTCACATCGCGCAGATCGCCGCGCGCCAGCGATTGCCGGATGCGTGTGCTGGAGATGCGCTCCGGGCCGACATTGACCGGCGGCAGCACGTTCACCGCGAAACCCCGCTCGCGGCCCAGCTCGGCCAGGTATTGCGCGTTGCCCTGGCGTTGTTTGCCCAGCGCAAAATCCGGCCCGACCCACAGGCTGATCATGCGCAGCCCGTCGATCATATCCTGAATGAACTCGGCGGCGCTGATCTGTTGCGTGCGCTGGTTGAACGGAAAGATTACCAGCGCATCGACGCCCAGCGCCGCCATCTGTTCCGCTTTCTCTTCGGGCGTGGTGAGATAGGTGGCCGGCGCGCGCCCCAGAAAAGTGCGCGGATGCGGATAGAAGGTGACGACCACGGACTGCGCGCGTTGCGCATGCGCCTGGTTGACCACGGCGTGGATCAATTGCTGGTGTCCGAGATGGACGCCGTCAAATGCCCCGACGGTGCAAATGGATGCGCCTGGCGGATCGGGCTGAAACAGTGATTCCAGGATGTGCATCGCGCAGTCAAAGATGCCTGCCAGCAATCAGGGCAGGGATGTGCCGTCCTCGCGGAATGCGGCTGCTGTCAGCTCCGGCTGCTCAAACACTTTGGCAGGTTTCAGCAATCCGCGTTCAGCGTCATAGATGCCCAGCGCCACAAACCGGCCCTGCCCATCGTACACGCGGCACTGCATCCCCGGCCCGACTGCGCGTTCGCCATCGCCGGCGACTTGCGGCGCGGCTTTCACAAACTGGCCCATCTGAAGCCGGCGCGCAGCTTCATCATCCAGATCGCAGCGCGGCATATCTTGCACGGCGCGATCGGCCGGCAGCAGGTATTGCGCCAGAGCGCCGGCGCGCGCGGCCTGTTCCAGTTGCTCGAGCGTCAGCGCGTCGGCCAGCGTGAACGACCCGCTGCGCACCCGGCGCAACGCGGCGAGGTGCGCTCCGCATCCGAGCATCTCGCCGATATCGCGCGCCAGCGCGCGGATGTACGCGCCGGCAGAGCAGGTGACGCGCAGCTCGATCTCATGAACAAACGGGGAGGGCGGTTGATCGGTCGCCGGCGTTAGCGCCAGTTCATAGATAGTGACAGGCCGGGGCGGCAGATCGATCTTTTCGCCCCGGCGGGCCAGTTTGTAGGCCCGCCGGCCCTGCACCTGAATGGCTGAGTATTGCGGCGGCGCCTGCAGGATGTCGCCGAGAAAGGCCGGGGTCACGCGCGCCAGGTCCTCAGGTGTGACCCGCGACTCGCGTCGTTCGACAATCTCGCCCTCTGCATCGTCGGTGCTGGTGCGTTCGCCCAGTTTGATGCGGCCTGTGTAGGCTTTGTCCTTGCCGAGCAGATATTCACTCAGCCGGACGGCGTGACCGATGCACAGCGCCAGCAGGCCGGTGGCCATGGGGTCCAACGTGCCGGCGTGGCCGATCTGGCGGATGCGCGTCAGGCGCCGGACGCGCGCCACCACGTCATGCGAGGTCATCCCCGCCGGTTTGTCGATCAGGAGCAGGCCGTCCATCGATTGACCGTATTGAAAAATTGACGATTGACGACTGGCAATCGTCAATCGTTAATCGTCAATTCGTTGAGATCACGCTTCCCGGATGACCTGTCGCAGGCGGGGCAACACGCGGTTGACTGCGTCGCGCATGGGGCCGGGGATGGTGCAGCCGGCGGCGGCTGGATGTCCGCCTCCGCCGAACTCGAAGGCCACCTGCGAGACATCGTAGCCGGGGGCGGAACGGAAGCCGATCTCGATCGTTCCATCGGTGTTCTCGACAAACACGGCCGCGATGCGCGCCTCCATGGCCGTGATGAGGGTGCCCACCAGATTGCCGTCGCCGCGATCTTCCCGGGTGCCCGTCTCCCGGCGCAGCTTGCGTGTGATGCAGGCCCAGGCGATGCCGTCTTCCATTTGCGAGGCCATGATGCCGGCGGCCATGAACTTCAGCGAGTCGTAGGAGCGCAACACCAGCGACTTGCGCGTGATCTCGGCCAGCGACACGCCCGTCTTCATCAATTCCATTGCGGCAGCCAGTGTGTCCGGCGTCGTGTTCGAGGTGCGAAAGGCCAGGGAATCCGTCACCACGCCGGTGAGCAGCGCGGCCGCGATGTCCGGCGTCAATGTCAGTCCAAGCCGCCGGATGAGCTTCAGCACCAGTTCCGAGGTCGAGGACACATTCGGCTCGACGACGTTGACGGCGCCGAACAGGGTGTTGGTAACGTGATGATCGAACACCACGATCGGCAGGCGCGCGTGCAGGGCCGGGACGAACACGTTGCCCAGCCGCTGCAAATCACTCGCGTCGAGCGCGACAATCAAATCGTGGTTGTCATCGACCGATTGTCTGATCTCGCGCGCGCCGTTCAGGTAGTCATACCGGACCTGAGCCGCATCCTGGCAGGCCGGCGTGACCAGCTTGCCCATGCCGCGCATGGCAAGCGTGAATCCCAGCAGGCTGCCGATGGCGTCTCCGTCCGGCGACACGTGTGTGATGGCGAGAATACGCTGCGCCCGCCGAAGATAGCCCTCGGCGGCGTCCCATTCGCGCTGCAATTGATAGTCGGGTGAAAGGTGCTGGTTAAACATGCTGGTGCGCGTTGCGCCGGCCAGGGCTTGCTGCCGGCTCATTGCTGGCCGGCCCGCAGGTCATCGCTGGCGTCCGGTCGGGTTGCTGCGGCTGTCTGATCCGGCGAATCGTTGCGCAGCGCGTCGAGCAGTTGGGCCATGCGTTCGCCGCGTTCCAGAGACGCATCGAAAATGAAAATCAGCTCGGGCGTGTGGCGAGTGCGCAGGTGGGCGCCGAGTTCCCGGCGCAACCAGCCGGCTGCGCTTTCCAGGCCGAGCGCAGCCTGGCGTTTGGCGTCCTCGTCTCCGATCAGGCTGTAGTACACCTTCGCCAGCCGCGTGTCGGGTGTCACTTCAACATCTGTCACCGTCACCCCCGCCACTCTTGGATCTTTGATGCGGGTCTCGATCAGGGTCGAGAGCCACGTGCGCACCAGTTCGCTGATGCGCCGCTCATATTTTTTGCTCATGCCGGCCGCTGCTCTTCCTCGATAAAGAATTCCACCGAGTCGCCGGGTTTGTAATCGACGAATCCCTCGACGCTCAGGCCGCACTCGAAGCCCTGGCGCACTTCCTGCGCGTCCTCGGTCAGGCGTTTCAGTGAACTGACCTTGCCGGAATAGATTTCCTTGCCGGCGCGCAGAATCCGCGCCCGGGCGTTGCGCTGGGCCACGCCGCTGCGCACGATCAGGCCGGCCACTACGCCGATTTTGGAAATCTTGAAAGTCTGCTTCACTTCGGCGACGCCGACGGTGCGCTGCACGATCTTCGGCGCCAACATGCCTTTCAGCGCCAACTCCACATCCTCGATCAGTTTATAGATCACGTCGTAGGTGCGGATATCGACCTTGTTCAACTCCGCCTTCCGGCGCGCGGCGGTGTCCATGTCCACTTCAAAGCCCAGGATCACCGCGCCCGAAGCCACGGCCAGCTCGATGTCTCCTTCTGTGATGCCGCCGATGCCCCGGTGAATGATCTCGATTGACACTTCAGCGTCGGGCGTGTTCAGCCGCAACAGCGAGTCGACGATCGGCTGCAGGGACCCATCGTTGTCGGCCTTGACGATCAGCAGCAGTTTGCGGGCTTTGCCGGCTTTGGCCTGGGCAAAGAACTCGTCCAGGGTTGTTGCGCGCGATGGCCCCGTGTCTTTGGCGCGCGAGGAACCGCGCTGGGCTGCCAATGCCCGCGCCACGCGATCATCCTCGACAGCTTCGAGAATGTCGCCTGCAGCCGGCACGTCCGACAGCCCCAGGATGCTCACGGGCATGGAGGGCGTGGCCTTCTTCACCCGGTGGCCGCGAAAGTCGAACATGGCGCGCACTTTGCCCGGCACGTTCCCTACCACCACCGAATCGCCCAGGTTCAGCGTGCCATTCTGGATCAGCACGGTAGCCATCGGGCCGCGCGTCTTGTCCAGTTCGCTTTCGATGATGGTGCCAATCGCCGGCCGGTCTGGATTGGCGCGGATGGTGTCCATCGATTCGGCCACGAGCAGGATTGCCTCAATCAGATCGTCAATGCCTTTGCGCTGCTTGGCCGACACCGGCACAACCATCGTGTCTCCGCCCCATTCGTCCGGGGTCAGGCCATTTTCGGCCAGCTCCTTCCTGACCCGTTCGGGGTTGGCGTTGGGCTTGTCGATCTTGTTGAGCGCCACGATGATGGGCACCTGGGCAGCCTTGGCGTGCGAGATGGCCTCTTTGGTCTGCGGCATCACGCCGTCGTCCGCGGCCACTACCAGCACAGCTACATCGGTGATCTGCGCGCCGCGCGCCCGCATGGCTGTGAAGGCTTCGTGACCGGGCGTGTCGATGAAGGTGACTTTGCGACCTTCGTGCTCGACCTGGTAGGCGCCCACATGCTGGGTGATGCCGCCGGCTTCGCCGGCTGCCACGTTCGTCTTGCGGATCGCGTCGAGCAGCGATGTCTTGCCGTGATCCACGTGGCCCATCACGGTGACAACCGGCGGCCGGCGCTCGCGCATATCGGCGGCTTCCTTCGCCAACAGCCGCTGGCGCAGAGTGCTTGGCCTGGCCGGCGCGGCCACACCGGTGGCCGGGTCGATCACGGTTTCCTCGGCTGCCGGCGTGTCAACAATAATCTGTTTGGGCCTGGCTTCATAGCCGAACCCGCTGACCACAATCGCAGCCGTGTCGAAGTCGAGTTGCTGGTTGATGTTGGCCATCACGCCGTTGTTCATCAACTCGCGGATCACGTTGATGGGGCTGATGTTGATCAGCGTCGCCAGGTCGCGCACAGTCACCTGGTCGGGCAACTCGACTACCCTGGGTTCGGCCGGGCGCCTGTCCTGGCCCCCTGGCCGGCGGTCTGACGATCCGCGCGGTCCGCCGCGCCGGCGGGCGCTGTCCGCATTCTCACGGCCATTTGCCGGCCCGGCCGGCTTTGGCGCGGCATCTTTGGTCACAGTTGCCATATCACACCTCTCTTTGCTTGCAGGCGCTCGGTCGCCTGCAACAACAACGCAGGCTAACCAGCCTGCGTTGTTGTCACGATCATCCATCATCCCGCGAAACCGGGTCGCCGGCGCACCGCGCCTGCTGTGGCTGCCAGCGGATGGCTGCTCCGGGCGCACAATCGGCGCGCCGGGAGTCGTCATCACATCAGGTTCTCATGGCTCAACCCGGACACTGTCCGCGCGGACAGCCTCCGCGCCATGCAGGGCATGGCTTGCTGCCCGTCCCAAACCGGTCTCGCTGGACACGCTTCCAAGCAACCTGGTCAGGTCGCATCAAACTGGCTTACGTAAGCCAGAATGGCTTCAATTTCTTCTGTGGACAACGGCTGGCCGAACTCGGCTTCGATCCGCTTGTGCTTGATTGCGGCTTCTGCTGCCGCGCGGCTCTTCATCAGATACGCGCCCCGGCTGCCGCTCAGTTTGCCGGTGGGGTCCACCACCACCCGGCCCTCGCGCGTCCGCACCAGCCGCACCATCTCTCGTTTCGGGTGCACGGTCAGGGTGCCCAGACACGTTCGCATCGGGACGCGCTTTGGGCGCGGCGCGCTATTCTTCTTCGATGTCATCGATGAAGCCTTCCCGGCCAGGCTTGCGCGTCCGTTGCACCACAGTGCGCCCCAGGTCCTCATCATATATTAGCACACGGTCGCGCGCGCCTTTCCTGCCCTTATCCTTATCCTTGTCGGCTTTCTTCCTGGCGCCCTGGACTGAAGAAGACGCGCTTTGCTTGTCGCTCTCTTCTGCCATGGCCTCCAGGAAAATCTCCCGGGGTGAGCGGCCTCCGTCGTCCATGATCGGCTCGGCAGCCGCGATGGCTATGGCTGGTTCCTGCGCCACTGGCGCAGACACTGCCGTCTCCGACGTGGCTGCTGCGGCTGTGTCAGCCTGCGCCACGCTGTCAACGCTGACGACAGGCGCTGTGGGCGCCGCCTCTGCAATCACCGGCATGGCGCGCGCTTCCGCTTCTGTCTGTCCTGCGCTCTCTGTAGTTGCTTCAGCGGCCGGCCACGCTGTAGCCTCGGCGGGCGTGGGCTGGGTCGATGTCTGCGATGGATCAAATGCGCCCAGCACCTTATCCATGGCCAGCTTGATCTCGCTCAGCGCCTTCGCGCCGATGCCTTCGATTGATAGCAGCCCTTCGTCGCCGCCGAGTCGGCGCTCCATAAGATCGCCGACCGACAGAATGCCGGCTGACGCGATGTGCTGCAACACGCGCTGGGTCAGCTCGAGTTTTTCGACGGGCATGGCGTACGCCGCGCGCGGGATGCGCTCCAATGCCGCCTGGCGCGCATCCTGGCGCTGCGCGTCCGCTGCGCTGCGCTGCGCTGCCGCCCGCTCTGCGGTGGCCGCCGGCGATCCCTGCGTGGTCACATACTCGTGAATGGCGTCCACGATGCGCTTGACCATCAGGAACTCTTCCGGGGTGAGCGCCGCCGGCACAGCGCGCTGGCGCACCAGCAGTTCGCGCGCCGCCGGCACGGTCTGCACGATGTCCGCGCCGATCCATCGCTGGAGCGTTTCGTCTTCGGCAATCTTCACCAGCGCCTCGCTCAGCGCCTCGCTGCCGCTCTTGATGTCGATGTGCCATCCGGTCAGCCTGGCCGCCAGCCGGGCGTTCTGCCCCTCCCGGCCAATGGCCAGCGACAACTGGTCATCCGGGACGATCACCGTCGCGCTTTTGGTCCTGGCGTCCTGGCTGGGATGCACGGCCAACACCCTGGCCGGGCCGAGAGATTTGGTGATGTATGCAGCCGGGTCCTCGCTCCATTCGATGACATCGATCTTCTCGCCGTTCAGTTCGTTGACGATGTTCTGAATGCGCGTGCCGCGCTGGCCCACGCAAGCGCCCACCGGATCGATGCCGGCCTGGAGCGCGGCGACTGCCACTTTTGATCTCGCCCCCGCCTCGCGCGCGATGGACTTGATCTCGACCTGGCCCTTGCTGATCTCGGGCACCTCGATCTCCAGCAATCGCCGCAGCATGTTTTTGTGCGACCGCGACAGCATGATCTGCGGGCCGCGATTGCTGCGTTTGACCTCGGTCACGTAGGCGCGCATGCGCTGTTGCAACTCGACACGCTCGCCCGGAATCTGCTCCTTGCGCGGCAGGATGCCTTCGGCGCGACCCAGGTTGAGCACCAGACCCGCCGGCGTCATGTTATGCACAACACCGTGAACGATCTCGCCTTCCCGCTCGGCGAAGCTGTTGTATTGAAAATCACGCTCGGCCTCGCGCAGCTTCTGGACGATCATCTGTTTCACGTTCTGCGCCGCGATCCGGTCGAAGTCTTTCGGCGTCACATCCACCATGATGCAGTCGCCGATCTCAGCGTCGGCACGTTCTCGCCGCGCCTCTTCGAGTGATACCTCGGTGCGATCGTCCATCACGCTGTCAACCACTTCCTTCTCAACGAAGACGCGCGTATCGCCCGAGTCGATGTCAACCTTCACCGCCACATTTTGGCTGTTCATAATGTTGGCGTTCTTGCGGTAGGACGTGGCTAGCGCGCTCTCGAGCACCTGCGTGATAATCTCCTTTGGCAGGTTCCGCTCAGAGCAAATTTGATTCAAGGCTAACGTGAATTCACTCTTCATCGCTATTTCACCACGTTACGTGTCTGGGCCCGGCAGACCATCCCGCCGGGAGAAAAGGAAGAGTGGGTTGTTCGCCCACTCTTCACATCGATGCGCCAGAAGTTGTAATGTCCCAAGTGTACCAGACCGGCGGCGAGCTTGTCAATGATTCGTTAAGCCCGGATTTAAGGTGTTTTAAGATGAGTCCCGCGCCGGCGCGGTCTATAATCGCCCCCGTGTCTGATCTCGTCGCGCTGCTGGATCGCCTGTCGCGTCTGGCCACGCCGCCGCTCCTGGCTGGCCTGACGGCCTCGGCGCTCCTGATCGTGCTGGTGCGCAACTGGCGGATTGTGTTGCCGGCCCTGATCGTCCAATATGTGCTGGTTGGCATTATGCTGGCCCGCGCTATTGATCCCGGCGTTGCGCTGATCAAGCCGCTGGCCGGCTCTCTGGTGTGTATGGCGCTCAGCATTGCCGCCCAGCACGCCGACACGCGCCGCGCCGGGCGGGGCGAATCGATTGCCATCGAGCGCATCCGGCGCATCGCATGGCACAGCGTGCCGGCGCAGGTTCTGCTGCGAGCAGTTGCCGCTGCCGTCGTATTGACGGCCGCCTTTGGCGCTGCCGTCCGTTTCCCGTTGCCGGGCGATGCGCGTGAACTGGGTCTGGGCGCCTATATCCTCATCAGTTGCGGCATTCTCCTGATTGCCACAACCTCCGAATCGCTCAACACTGGCATCGGATTGCTGGTTTTCCTCTCCGGCATCGAGCTGGCGTATACCCCGCTGGAGCCGAGCATCAGTGTGAGCGTTCTGCTGGGTTTCATGACGCTGTTTGTGGGTGTTGCTATCGCTTATCTGGCCCTGGCTGACGGCGAGGCGCTGGTGGAAACTGAGACGGACGGCGGCGGGCAGCCGCGCGCGCCTCGGCAGGGGCTGCTCCGTGAACGTGGTTCCCGGTCATCCCGGCTCCTGTTTCGGCCCCGCACAGTTGATCCCGGCCCCGCCAGTAATCCCGAATGATGCCCACACCCGCGTCATTGCTCGTTGTTCTGATCCCGCTCGCAGCGGCTGTTCCGGCCTGGCTGTTCAGGCGCTGGCGCAGCCTTGAGGCGCTGGCCGCTCTCATTGGATGCGGGCTTGTCATCGCGCTGCTGTCCCAGCCGGCCACAGCGACGATTCCTGTGCCCGGTCTGCCAATCCAGGTGGGGGGCAGTCTCGATCTGCTCGGTCGCACGCTGACCGTTCAGGAACCCGATCGCCTGCCGCTGGTGATGTTGTTCGCATCGGCTCTGGTGATATTCGGCCTGTCCTGGCGACTGCCCCAGGGCCGCCTGTCTGTGCCGCTGGGGCTGGGCATCCTGTCGCTGGTCTGCGCCGGCATCATGATCCGGCCGTTTGTGTTTGCCGCGCTGGCATTCGAGGCAGCGGCGGCTTTAGCCGCCATTCTGATTCAATCGGAGCGCATGGGGCCCCTGAGCACAGTTGGGGCGCAGCGTTATCTGGCGCTTAGTTCGCTGGCCCTGCCGGCTTTTCTGGGCGCCGGGTACGTCATCGGGCAGGCCCTGGATGTCAGCGACCCCGCTCTGCAATCTGCTGCGTATCAGCCGGCGGCGTTGTTGCTCGCCCTGGGCTTCGCGCTGCTCGCGGGCGCGGTTCCACTTTACACATGGACCCACGCCGTCGCCAATCAGGCTTCTCCTCTGGTGACAGCTTTCCTGGCTGCGGTTGTCACCGGCGCCGTCACATTCCTGTTTCTGGAATTCAAACAGCAGTTTGACTGGTTCCGAGGCAGCCCGGATGTGCGCGCGGCGATTCATCTCTTCGGTGTCACGACACTGCTTCTGGGCGGTGTGGTTGCGTGGGCGCAGCGGTCATGGGGCCGGATTCTGGCCTGCTGCCTGAGCGTCGATCTCGGCGCAGCCCTGCTGATGCTCAACCCTGAAACGCCGGCATCTGTCGCGGCCGTGGCGTTTGCGATTGCGGCGCGCGGTCTGTCGCTGGGTGTGTTTGGCGCCGGCCTCTCAGTGCTCCGGTCTTACGCAGAAACCGACGATTTTGCGCGCCTGCGCGGCGCCGGACGCCGGTATCCGCTGGCTGCGCTGGCTGTGGCGCTTGGCGCTTTCTCCATCGCCGGCCTGCCGGGCACGCTGGGTTTTGTTGTCCGTTGGCTGAATGTGCGTGTGTTGAGCGGGACAGATCTTGAAGTCATGATGATCATGCTGCTGGCCGGCGTCAGCATTGGCTGGGGAGTGCTGCGCGGCCTGTTCAGCCTGCTGGCAGAAGCGCCGGAAGAGGCGGGCGCTGCCGGGCGCGCGCTGCCCGTCTTGCCGCGCGGGGCAGGCGCCTCACTGTTGCTGGGGGCGATTGTTCTCGCGCTGCTTGGGCTGGCGCCGGGCCTGCTGGCGGAGCTGGCCGGGGCCATTGCTTCGGCTTACTCGTTCTACCGGTGAGCAGCATGTCTGGCACAGGCCGATGACCTCGATCGCGCCGGCCTGGGCGCGAAAACCCGTCTCCATCATCAGTTGCCGCAGGGCATCTGCCGACTGATCCACCTCGACTTCGGTCACGGCGCGGCATTTCCGGCATACCAGGTGATAGTGCAGCTTTTCATCGTGGCAGGCGGTCACGTAACCCTTGCCGCTGATTTGCACGCGCTGGAAGTAGCCGATGCGATCGAGCATGTCGATGCAGCGGTACACCGTCGCCAGGCCCACGCGCGGATGAATGCGCCGCGCGCGCGCGAGTATCTCGTCTGTGCTCAACACGCGCTTTGCCCGTGACACGGCTTCTATCACGGCCAGGCGCGGCCTGGTCAGGCGATAACCCGCCGCGCTGAGCGCGCCGGCCAGTTTCTCTGTGGACGCAGACATCTTCGTCATCCCTGAGTCGAGCGAGCGCCGGGTGGATCGAGGGCCTTGCGTTGCAACCGGATTATACGGGCTGTGGCGGCGCGAAGTCGGCTCTATTCCACCAGCGCGGCGCGCAGCCACTCGATTTGCCGATCCGACACGCCGGTTGCGCGCAGATACGCCGCCGCGTCGCCATAGTGCTCGCGCAAGTGGGCCAGCGTGCGCCGCATGATGGCCGGGTCGCTATCCAGCAGTCGGTTGTACCAGTTCATATCCAGACCATCCCGGGCCGCCTGCGCGCGCAGCTCGACCAGCAGCGGGCCCAGATACGCGCCGCTCAGGGCGTAGTCCTCGACGATGGTTTCATCCGGCACGCCAACCGCGCCCAGGATGAGGGCGATCACCATGCCGGTGCGGTCCTTGCCGGCGGTGCAATGCACCAGCGCCGGCAGCGCGCCCGGTTCGGTCAGCCTGTCGATCACACGCCTGATTTGCGGTTGCGCGTGGGCCAGGATCATGCGGTACACCTCGTCCAGATTCCGGGGCCGATAGGCAATGATGGCCGGGTCATCCAGCTCATAGAGCGCAATCGGGCAATAGTGCACGCGCGGTGAGCCGGTGAAGACACTCGGCGCGCCGGCCAGCTCCTGCCGATAGCGCAGGTCGATGATGGTGCGCAGCCCCAGGTCGAATAGCTGTTGTTGAGCCTCTGGCGTCAGGCGATGCAGGCTGTCCGATCTGAACAAGACGCGCCATTTTGTGCGCCGGCCATCCTGTGTCGCGTAGCCGCCGATGTCGCGCAGGTTGTAAGCAAGGTCGAGCGGAAGCCGGCGCGTGTCTGCTTCCGTCTGAGTTGTCTGAATTCCGGTCATTGCACCTCGTCCTGGCGTGAATTGCAGCCGCCCATTATCGCCTGTGATCGATGATGCGGCTGCGGCATATAATCGTTTTCGAGAGGTAGCGCCCATTCGATCTCGCGGCGTGTCGGTCTGTGCGCCGCACGCCTGGAGATGCCATGAGGAGGTGCTGTCATGGCGCACACGGCAAGCGACACGTTGATCCGCCCGCCTGCGCTGGCCGGGTCGTGGTACCCGGCAGAACCGGCTGCGTTGGCGCAAACAGTGGACCGCCTGCTGGCGTCGGTCGAGCCGGTGGATGGCGCGCCGGCGGCGTTAATTGTCCCTCACGCCGGATACGCCTACTCAGGCAGAATTGCGGCCGCCGGCTGGCGGCAACTCGAGAATGCGGAATACGATCTGGCCGTGATTCTTGCGCCGGCCCATCGCGCGCGCCCGCCGAAGCCGCTGGCCGTCTGGAAGGAAGGCGCTTTTGCCACGCCACTTGGCGATGTGCCTGTCGATGCCGAGATGTGCCAGGCGCTCATTGAGGCATGCCCCTGCGTCGCAGCGGATCGCGTCTCGCATCTCGCCGAGCACGCCGTCGAGATTCAATTGCCGTTCCTGCAGCGCGTTTGCCCGGGCTGTCGCATCATGCCGCTGGTGATGGGCGACGGCGCGGACGATGAGAGCGTGATAGACAGCGTCGCGCGGGCGCTGGCGCAGGTCACTGCCAACCGCCGGCGCGTCATCGTAGCCAGCTCCGACCTGTCGCACTATCCCTCGTATCGAAACGCGCTGGCTGTCGATCAGGCGACGCTGGGCGCGATTGAAACAGGACAGGCCGATCATGTGCATGAAACCCTCCTCGATGCGCTGGAGTCGGGAACGCCGAATCTGCTGACCTGCGCCTGCGGCGAAGGGCCGATTCTGGTTGCCATGCGCGCGGCGGCGTTGATGGGCGCGGAGACGATCACGCTGCTGGACTACGCCAACTCCGGCGATGCGCCGCGCGGCGACCGCAGGCAGGTCGTGGGGTATGGGGCGGTCATGTTCTGGCACTACGAGCCGCCCGCGCTCACCGGCGCGCAGCGCGATCGTCTGTTGCGACTGGCGCGCGAGGCTATCGAAATGTATCTCCGGTCGGGCAGCCTTCCGGTTGTCTCTGTCGATGATCCTGTCCTGAATCGCCGTGCCGGGGCATTCGTCACCCTGTGGCAGGGCGCGGAACTGCGCGGCTGCATCGGCCACATCAAAGCTGACCGCCCGCTGTATCGCGCCGTGCAGGAAATGGCGGTGGCTGCGGCCAGCAGCGACACGCGCTTCGATCCGCTCAGCCTCGATGAGCTGGGCAGCCTGACGGTGGAAATCTCTGTGTTGTCGCCGTTGCGGCGCATCACCAGCATCGAGCAGGTGGAAGTGGGCCGGCATGGCCTGGTGATTGCGAAGGATGGCCGGCGCGGTTTGCTCTTGCCGGAGGTGGCGACGGAGCGCGGATGGGATCGCTATGCGTTCGCCGACGCGGTGTGTTGGAAAGCCGGTCTGCCGGCCGGCTGCTGGCGCGCCGGCGCGACCATGCACACCTTCACCGCGATCGTCTTCAGCGGACAGGCGGGAATGAGACGACCGCTGTAGCCTCGCCCAAATCTGTTTTTAAATACGGTAACTACGGCTCTGCGCGAGCCGGGGGCAAAGAGCCGGAACCTGACACGCGGTCGAACGATCACAGCAGGTGCCAGTCGAGAAAGCGTTCGATGCGCAACAGCGCGTCCAGCGCGTTGGCCGGCTGCGCAAGGCCGTGCCCTTCGTCGGGATACGTTTTGTATTCAAAGGTCTTGTTGGCGCGTTTCAGCGCCTCGACCATCTGGCGCGACTCCTGAATATGCACGCGCGCATCGCGCTCGCCGTGCAACAACAGCAGCGGCGCGCGGATGCGATCCACGTAATGCAGCGGCGAGGCGGCCTCGTAGCGCGCGCGATTCGGCCCCGGCAGCCCCATCTGCCATTCCACATCCTGCCGGCCCGAATGATCGCCCAGCGCCCACGACGTTTTGAGGTGGCTGTCGCCGTACAACGCCACGCCGCAGCGGAAGCGATAGTCCGGGTCTTTGCACAGCGCCAGTTGCGCCAGATAGCCGCCATAGCTCTGGCCCCAGATGGCGATTCGCCCGCCGTCCACCAGAGATTCATCGGCCAGCCGGTCGGCGCCGTGCAAACAATCCTTCAGATCGCCCACGCCCCAGTTGAACAGGTTGGCCTCTTTGAACAGACGCCCGTAGCCGGTTGAGCCGCGAAAGTTCGGGCACAGCACCACGTAGCCCTTCGCCACAAAGTACTGGCGGACGGGGTCCCAGTGCAGGTCGTATTCCGCTGTTGGCCCGCCATGCGGATAAACGATGGCCGCGTAACCGCGCGGGTCAGCCGGTGGACTTGACGGCCAGTACAGAAAGGAGGGAATCGTCCAGCCGTCGAAGCTGGTGTACTCGATGTAGCGCGGGGTGATAAAGGGGTAGTGGCGCAGGGCCGGCGCGCATGCGCTGAACAGGGGCTGCATGGCGCCGCCGGCCGCCAGATCGCACAGGCGCAGTTCCGGCGGGGTGTCGGGGCTGTCGTAGCCGGCCACAAAAGCGTCGCGGCCCGCCACCCAGCGCGGCAGCATGTAGTTGCCGGCCGGCGCTGACACATGCCGCGCCTGCCCGCTCTCTATATCGATCACCCACAGAAAGTCGTTGCCCTGTGTGTTGCTGATCGCCACGATTCGTTTGCCATCTGGCGACCAGGCGTAATCTTCGATATCCTGTTGTAGCCGTGACACCTGGCGCAGGTTGCTGCCGTGGGGGGCCATCAGCCAGATTTCATCGTAGCCGCTGCGGTTGCTCAGCAGCGCAATCCACCTGCCGTCGGGCGAGCAGGCCGGCGCCCAGTATTCCGCGCCGTCCAGCGGGGTCAGTCGCACCGGCTCGCCGCCGGCGGGGGTGATGGCGAACACGCCGGCCTGCTTCACCGTGCGCTGCGGCGAAGCGTGGTACACAATGCGGCTGCCATCGGGCGACCAGCACGGCGAACTGCATTCCATGTCGCCCTGCGTCAGGCCGTACACCCATCCGCCGTTGAACGGCACGGTGGCGATCTGCGTGGCGCCGTTCTTGTAGGTGCAGAATGCGATGGTGTTGCCATCGGGCGAGAAGGCCGGCTCGGCGGCGTCGGCGCGCAGGTCGGTCAGGGCGCGCGATCTGCCGCCCTCCGCCGAGACAACATACAGGTTGCTCACCTCGTCGTCATAGCAGCCGTACAACAACCAGCGCCCGTCGGGTGACCATATCGGCGGCTCATCCTCCCACCAGTTGACAAAGGGGCGATTGAAGGTCAATCGCTGCGGGAATCCGCAGCCATCGAGATTAACCAGCCACAGATCGCTGTGGCCGTCGCGATCCCAGTAAAATGCCACGCGCGTGCCATCGGGAGAGACGGCGTGATTGTGGGCGCGCTCCCAGCCATTGATGACCAGCTCGGGCCACAGCCCTTCGGGCGGTTCGGCGTCGGGCAGCGGGAGCGACTGGATGCCGTTGTGATCTTCCATCGCCCGGATTCTACCGGCTGGCGATGGGATGCGCAGCGCACAGGCGGCTCAATCGCCGGCCTGATCTTCGCGCGGCTGCGGGCCGGCTTGCGGGGCCGTGATTGTCGCCAGCGCCGCCGGGTCGTGCAGCTCTTCAAAGTGCTGGCCGATCGGCGGCAGCGTTGGCTGAACCGTCACGTGCTCGAATCCCAGGCCGCGCGCGATGGCCGCAACGGCGGCCGCAGCCTGCTGGCCGGCTTTGTCCAGCAGGTTCTTCTCCAGGGCGGCGTTGACCATGGCTTCCATCGCCTCGCGCCGCGCCGACTCCATCAGGCGAATGTCGCGGGCGCTCAACCAGCCGGCCTTGTGCGAGATGACATGCGTCAGCGATTCATCGACATACACCATCAGCACTTTGGCCGGCGGCAGGGTGATCTCAACCGCTTTGCGTCCCGCGTCCATGCGCACGTCTGTCTCGCGCAGATGCTTCAGGTTGACGCCGGCCACCACACGCACGCCGACATCCATCAGCAGTTCCTCGCCGCGCAGCCAGTCGTGCAAGGGCTTAATGGGGTTGTCGTCGGCGGCGCGGTCGCGCTCTTTGCGCACCGCCACTGCGCCGATCTGCGCATAGCTGACCAGCGCGGCGGCGCGAATCTCGTTGACCAGCACTGCCGGCGTGACCAGCGTCGTGATGATATTGGGCCTGGTTTCGGACGCGGGGGCCGGCTTCGTCCGCGCCATGATGAACAGCGCCACCAGGCAGCCGAACACCACGCCGGCTGCCATGATGACCAGTATGTTGGCATTCCCGAGGTTAAAAGCCAGGAAGAACAACGCCGCTGCTGCGATGAGCAGCAGCGCATACAGCCGGGCGTCGCGGGCCATTGCGCGCAAAGTGCGCAGGAATCGAGGCCACATAGTCGTGTGAGATTCCGTGAGATTCCCGGAGTCTCAAAGACTCCGGGAATCTGGCCTTAGCGATGGTGATACACGCTCCAGCCGAGGTACTTGTCCAGCGCTTCTTCAACCGCGTCGGCTACGTTCGACAGGTTGATCGCCACGTGGTGCTCGTAGCCGTTCTCACAGATGAAGCGCAGCAGGTCCTGCATGTTGGGAATCTCGATCACGCCGTAGCCGCCGAAGGTCAGCATGGGGTCGTTGGTCATCTGGCCCTCGCCCACGTAAGCGGTGATCTCGCCCAGCGCGTCGTCGGTGCTCACCCGGCAGAACGTCACCGGATCGGCCTTGACGCGCCCGTACATCGTGCCGTAGGTGTTCTCGGCTCCCACCGTGCCGGCGATGATCTCCTGGTAGTCCATGATCGGGATATCGGTGAACACCTGCTTCGGCAGGTTCGAGCAGTGGAACACCACTGCTTTGTTCGGGTCGTCGCCGTAGTTGTTGTTCCAGTCGACGAGCGCGCTAGGCTTACCCGACGCCAGCGCCATGGCGTACATGCCGACTACGCCGGCCACATCGGTCTCGCAGGCCGACGACGCCAGCTCGTTGCTTAACATGCTCATAATCGTGCAGGGCACAACGCCGAAGAACTCTTCCATCGAAGTCCAGCACTGGATGGCGGTCATGTCCAGTCGCGCATCCTCCATCCAGCGGCGAATGACCACGCCCAGCCTGGCCATCTTGTTGAGCGATTCAGCCGGCACGTTGGCGCCCACGTTGGCATATGCTTTGATGGCCTCGCGCTGCTCTTTGACCGCCGGCTCGTCATCCTTCAGGCGGGCAATCCGGCCAAATGCTTCGCTCAGGTCGAGCGTCTCGACGCTGATGCCGCTCAACTCAAACAACTTCTCGCTGTAGCGCACCGTGTTGAAAGCAGCCGGCCGCGCGCCGAGCATCCCCACGCGCGCGTGCTTCAGGCCCTTCACAACCCGGCACGTGGCGACAAAGTTGTGCAAGTCTTTCTTGAAGCTGGGGCTGTTGGGATCGACGGTGTGCAGGGTAGTCAGCGTGTACTTGATGCCGTACTGGCTGAGATTGTTGCAGGCCGACATCTTGCCGCAGAACGAGTCGCGGCGATCTTTGATCGTCATGCGGTCGGCAGTATCGGGGAAAGCGTGCACCAGCACCGGCACGTTCAGGCCGGCCCAGCGCAGCGTGTCGGCGATCGGGCGCTCTTCGCCGAAGTTTGGCAGCGTGAGCAGCACACCGTCGATCTCGTCGCGGTGGGCCTTGAACAAATCGGCGCACTTCTGCGCGTCGTTCATCGTTTGAACCGCGCCGTGCAGCGTGTCTTCCGGCGTCAGGCACACTGCGTTAATGCCCTCCTGCTCCAGCAGCGCCAGAATCGTCTTGCGGCCTGAATCGGCCAAATGCTTAGGAAAGAATCCGCGACTGCCGACGATCACACCGAGGGTTGGTTTTTTGTTGATTTTCATAGGTCTCTCCTGGGAGGATTGAGAATTGACGATTGAGCGATTGATGATTGAGCGATTGACGATTCATACAGAACGATGATGGGTGTCGCCTGTCTGTGCTCTGTCGTCTGTGCTCTGTCATTTTAGCGCCGCGCGCAGGATGCGCAGCCAGTTGCCGGCCATGATCTTGTCTATGTCCTGAGGGGCGAAGCCGCGCCGCAGCAGCTCGGCGCCAATCCTGCCCAGATCGCGCGAAGAGTCCAGCTCCCAGGGAATTTGCTGCGCGCCCAGCCCGCCGTCGAAATCGCTGCCGATACCCACGTGGTCGGCGCTGCCCGTCACCTGGCACACATGGTCGATGGCGCGCACCACGTCGTCCAGCGTCACATCACGCTTCCTGCTGCCGGCGCCCCATCCGCGCTTCAGAAACTTGTTGAACAGCACGATGCCGATCACGCCGCCGCGTTCGGCAATGCCCTCGATGGCCGGATCGGGCAGGTGCCGCTCTTCCGGCACGATGCGATAGGGGTTGCTGTGGCTGGCGATGAGGTGTTTGCCCTCGAAACGGTCGAGCGTCTCGGCCAGCGCCTTGTGCGCCATGTGGCTGACATCCAGCACGACGCCTAGTTCCGCAATCACATCCAGCAACGCGCGGCCCAGGCTGGTCAGGCCGCCCGGCTCGTCGCTGCCGGCTGAATAGCGCGTGCGATGCCAGGCCGGCCCGACGATGCGCACACCCCGCTCCACCCAGCGCTCCAGTTCTTTGGGTTCGAGGATGGGGTCGGCGCCTTCCATCAAGGGCACGATGCCGACCGGATGGATGGCCGGCTGCCGGGGCGCGGGGAGCGGCGTTAGCTGGCCGGAAGCCTCCAGCGCGAGTCCCCAGTCGCCGATCACCGCTTCCAAATCGCGTTGTGAGCCGATCAGCCGGACGTGCGGTTCCGCGTCGGCCCAGCGCCGATAGAAGTCCAACTGGGCCATGCCTTCGGCGTGAGCCTCCTGCTCGTCACGATAGGTGATCGGGCTGTTGGTGTAGCGGCGCCGGGATGGCTCTGCGAAGATTGTGCCGAACACGATGCCCACCCGGCCACGAATCAACTCTGGCAGGCCGACGCAGCATTGGCCGTTCTCGCGTTCGGCCAGCGTGCCGATCTCACGCTGCCGGTTCCAGTAAGCCGAGCGCCGATAATCGCGCCGCCACCCCAGCGCGTTGTACGCCAGGTCGAGATGCGCGTCTACGACCAGTTTCGGCGAGTAAGAGGGAGTCATGCGTGTTGCGTATTGCGTATTCCGTCAATCGCCAATCCAAAATCCGAAGTCAGCGGGCGCACATGTCCGCCGGCTGGTAATCGTAGTTGGCATAGCCGAATGTCTGGCTGCCCAGCAGGATGTAGATGTTGGGGGTCTTTTCGGCGAACTTCACGGCGGCGTCGCAAGCCTGCCCATAGCTGCCGCCGGCTGTGTAGGCAGCATAAAAGGTGTCACCCAGCGCGCCGTACAGTTCGCCCGGCGACCCTTGCGGCGTCGCCTGCTTGAGCGCGTCGTAGGCTGCCGCGAGGGCTGCTCCGTCTTGTTGCCGAGCGGCCAGTTCGAGCAGTCTGTACAGCGCAAATGCGCCCAGCACTTTGTCCTCGTCACGCAACGGCGCCGGCCCGTCCCAGGCTTTCAAGGCCGGGTCGCTCACCACGCGTTGATACAACGCGCCGGCTGTGGCGAAGTCGCCGGCGCGAAACGCCGCATCTGCGTCGTGGAGCGCGTGCACTCGGTACACCGGCGGGTCAACCACAGCGCGGGTGAGCGTGTACACGCTGCCGTTCCATGACCACGTCTCGACCGTGTTGCGCTGCGGGCCGGCGCCTGGCGATCCATATTGCCCCACTTGCACGATCAAGTCTTGTGCCGCGCTGTCGGGGGCCGGCGCAAATGCGAAGGCTGGGAATGGATGCGGCGTGAAGTCGGGGATCAGGTGGCTCGCGCTGCCGGCCCGGAAGGACAGAATCGTCACAACATCGAAACACGTGCTGGCGCCGCATTCGCCGGTGACGAAGCTCAATTCGTCCACGCCATCGCCGTTCACATCGCTGGTCGCCAGAACGCGCGGATAACCGACCGAGCCGGCAAACAGTGGATCATCCTGCGCGCGATAGGCCAACTGAACCGCGCCATCGGCGCAGGTGTGCACGAGGACATCGCCGGCGCGCAGGCCGGGCGTCTGCGCTGCCGGGTCAAAGATGACCACCACGGTTCCCAGATCGCCGCCGGGCACAAAGCGGCCCTGATACACGCCGCCCAGCGTCACCGATCCATCAGGAGCGCCAAAGATGACGCCCCACATCGTCAACAGATCGCGGGTCGCTGTGGGCGTTGCGCCGGCGCTGAGGTACGGGGTCAGCGCAGCGGGGATGTCGCTGAAAAGGGCGGGCCGGGCCGGCGGGGTCGGGTTGGCCGGCGCGGGACAGGCCGACGCCACGGGCGGCGCCGTTGGCAGTAGTGGGGCGCTGGTCTCGGCAACCGGCGCGGCTGCGGGCGTCATCGTTGCCAGGGCAATTGCCGTCGGCGCGCCGGAGGCTGGCCGGCTAACGTAGGTGACGATGATTTCCGGCGTGGTGTTGGCGGCCGGCGCGTTGCCGAGCGCATCTTCGATCGCGGAACAGGAGGTCAGGACGAGTAACGCCGCCAGCGCGGCGCACAGGCGCGGTATGCCACAGGCATGGCAGCAGGTTCTGGATGGATCACATCTGCGCATCGGTGTCCTGGCCGTTGCGCAACCCGGCGGCGCGCAACGCCCGAACTATAAACGATTCATCGGCCCGCGAAAGCGCGAGGCGGCGCGCCACAGGGAAAAGCAAAGGGCACAAAGCTGATCTTTGCGCCCTGCCGTGTTGCGCGCATTCGCGGGTTACGTCCGGCGGATGACGCACACCACGCGCCCCTGAATCTGGGCATGCCGGGCGTCGACGTAGAACGGCTTGAGGGTGGGATTCTCCGGCTTCAGCTTCAAGCGCCGGCCTTCCTTGTACACCCGCTTGAGCGTGCTCTCGTTGCGGTCGAGCAGGAACACGGCTGCCAGGTCGCCGTTCTTCACGTCTGTCTCGCGGCGCATGATGACGATGTCTCCGTCGTTGATCAGCGCGTCGATCATCGAGTCGCCTTTGGCTTCCAGCGCGTACAGGCCGTCCGTGTTGCCGACCATGCTGCGCGCAAGATGAACCATGTTCTCGGTCTCGGCCAGGGTGTCGGCGTCGGGCGTGGGCACCGGCTCGGCGCCGCAGGTGATGACGCCGACCAGCGGGATGGCAACCATATCGCGGGGATTCACCCGATGCGGTTCGTTCATCACCAGCCCGCGCGAGCGGCGCTCGCGCCGGTTGAGCAGTTGGGCGCGCTCCAGCGCCTTCAGGTGATAACTGACCATCGAGGTCGAGCTGATGCCGGTGCCATGCTGGATCTCGCGGATGGTCGGCGGGATGTCGTTTTCCTCCATGTAGACGGTGATGAACGACAGAATCTTCTGCTGCGGCTCGCTCAACTGGTCGATTGCCATCTTTTCCATAGCTGCCTCTCGCTGCAGGGGGAGTGAATCGCTCGCTCCAACCGTGCCCTGAACCTTTGTTCTATGATACGCGAACAGGCGTTCTATGTCAAGTGGCGCACAAAGGCCGTGGACTGAGCAGTAGCCAGTTCAATAAGCGCGGCGGCGTTGCAGGATGAGCGACGCCACGACCAGCGTGGCAGAAAACAGCAACAGCATGGCCGACACCGCGTTCACTTCGGGCGTCACGCCGCGCTTGAGCGCCGACCAGATGTAGATCGGCAGCGTGTCCCAGCCCCTGCCGGTGACAAAAAAGGAGATGATGAAATCGTCCACCGACAGTGTGAAAGCCAGCAGCGCGCCGCTGACGATGCCCGGCATCAGCAGGGGCAGCGTGACGCGCCTGAACGTCACCCACTCGTCCGCGCCCAGGTCTTTGGCCGCCTCTTCGATGGACAGGTCGAAGTCGGCCAGGCGCGCGCGCACCGTCAGGTACACGAAGGGCATGGAGAATGCGATGTGCGACACAGCGAGGGTGAGGAAGCCGCGCTCGATACTGGCAGCCGCGAAGAACAACAGCAACGACACGCCGGCCACAATCTCCGGGACAATGACGGGCATGTACAACAGACCGTCCCAGAACGTCTTGCTGCGGAAACGGTATCGCTCCATGCCCAGAGCGGTCATCGTGCCGATGACGACCGAGCCGGCAGTGGACACGCTGGCGATGATCAGGCTGCGCAATGCGGCGTCGAGCAGCCGCTCGTTGCGGAACAGCCGGGCGTACCAGTCCAGCGTGAAGCCCTGCCACACAGCGCCGGTGCGGGCGTCGTTGAACGAGAACACCACCAGGATGGCGATCGGCACGTAGAGAAACGCGAACGTCAGCAGGGTGATGCTGACGAGCGCCAGCCGGCCGGGCCGGAGGCGCGGACGCTCAGCCGGCTCCTGCGGGAAGATCTCTTCCCGGTCGCCCATCACCACGATTGTTGTTGAAGTCTCGCTGGACATGCGTTACCCCTCGACCTTGCAACTCAGACAGCCCCGCGTTCGCCGCGCCCGATGCGGAAATAGACCAGCGCGGCAAGCGTGACGACGATCATCAGCAGCAGCGAGATGGCCGAACCGAACGGCCAGTTGCTGGACTGGCCGAACTGCTGGGCAATGACGCGCCCGATCATGTTGATCTTGCCGCCGCCCATCAGCTCGACCGTGATGTAGGAGCCAACGGAGGGGACGAACACAAGAATCGAGCCGGCCAGAATGCCGGGCGCTGTCAGGGGCAGCATGACATGCGCCAGCGTTTTCAGCGCGTTTGCGCCCAGATCCTGCGCCGCCTCGATCATCGACCAGTCGAACTTTTCGAGCGACGTGTACAACGGCAGGATCATAAAGGGCAACTCGCCGTACACCAGGCCGACCAGCACCGCGAAGGGTGTGGATAGCATCTGCGCCGGCTCGTCAATCAGGCCCACGCTCAACAACAGCGTGTTGATCGGCCCATTGGCGCGCATCAGAAATTGCAGCGCGTAGGTGCGCACCAGGAAGTTCGTCCAGAAGGGGATCATGACCAGCAGCGTCATGATGTTGCGCCAGCGTTTGGGCAGCCGGGCCATGAACAACGCCACAGGAAAAGCGATGAGCAATGTGATCAGCGTGGTCAGCAGCGACAACCCGACGGAAAACAAAAACAGGTTGATGTAGAGCGGGTCGAACGTTTGCTGGTAATTGGCGAGCGTCAGCGGCAGAGCGGGCCGGCTGAGGTCGTCGCGCGACATGAAGCTGATGGCGAAGATGAGCGCCAGCGGCAGCGCAAAGAACAGGATGAGCCAGAAGCCGCCGGGCAACATCAGCCCCAGCAGTTGCAGGCTCTTGCGTTCACGGATGGTTTGCAGCATGTGGAGTCAGAAGTCAGAATACAGAAGTCAGAATACAGAACAGAAGGCGCGCCGCGCCATACGCAACACGCAACACGCAATACGCAACACGCAACACGCAACACACGCCACCCGGCTGCTGACGACGACTTCACTGCGCCAGCACCAGGGCGTTCTCCGGCTTGAACGTCAGCCATGCCTTTTCGCCCGGCTTGAAGAAGTAGTCGTCGGGGTTGAGCGTGCTGGTGCTGTTCTGTTCCCACACATCCAGCCGCTGGCCGCCCAGGTTAATGATGACGCGCGTGTCGGAACCGACATAGGCGATGGAGAACACCGTCACTTCGTAAGTGTTCACCGCGCCGTCAACCGGGTGTTCGACCAGTTGCATTTTCTCCGGGCGCACCGACAGCGTGGCCGGGTCGCCGACCCGCAGGCCGTTGACCCGCCGGCCGGTGAACGTCTGGCCGGCGCCGACTGACAGCGTAGCGAACTCGCCGTTGATCGCTGTGACCCGCCCTTCCAGGAAGTTGGTCTCGCCGATGAAGTCGGCGACGAACTTGCAGGCGGGTCGCTCGTAAATCTCGAGCGGCGATCCGATCTGGAGCGCTTTGCCGTGCGACATGACGGCGATGCGATCGCTCATGGTCAGCGCCTCTTCCTGATCGTGCGTGACGTAGATGAAGGTGATGCCCACATCGCGCTGCAGCGTCTTCAGCTCAATTTGCATCTCTTTGCGCAGCTTGAGGTCGAGCGCGCCCAGTGGCTCGTCAAGCAGCAGCACTTTGGGCCGGTTGACCAGCGCGCGGGCCAGCGCCACGCGCTGTTGCTGGCCGCCGGACATTTGTTTGGGATAGCGTTTGGCAAGGTGCGGCAGGCGCACCAGCGCCAACGCCTCGCCGACGCGCCGGGCAATCTCCGCGCGCGCAACGCCCTTCATCTCCAACCCGAAGGCGACGTTCTGCTCGACCGTCATGTGCGGGAACAGCGCGTAGGACTGAAAGACGGTGTTGACGTTGCGCTGGAACGGCGGCGTCAATCCCATGATCCTGCTGTCGATGAGAATCTGGCCGCTGGTTGGCCGTTCAAAGCCGGCGATCATGCGCAGACACGTCGTTTTACCGCAGCCCGATGGCCCCAGCAGGGAAAAGAACTCGTTGTGACGGATGGACATTGAGACGTGGTCCACAGCGGCCATAGTGCCGTACAGCTTGACCACCTCCCGCAGCTCAACCGCGAAGTCATTTGCCAATGCAGATACCTCCACATCAGAAGGCGCGGTTCTCGCGCCCAACAACTTCGCAGCCCCGGATTCAAGGTAACCCAGGAATTTTGGGGACAGCGCCGGGCGCGATTATACGCACAAAGCGCCGGAAGTGGGGAAGCGGGTGTGGCTCTGGCCTGGCTGAATTGCAAACAAAAAGAAACGCCGGGGCGAGTCCCAGACTCGCCCCGGCATTCGTTTGCAGGTGACCCCACGGGGATTCGAACCCCGGTTTGAGCCTTGAGAGGGCTCCGTCCTGGGCCGCTAGACGATGGGGCCGGCGGTAAGACGCATAAAGTCTACCACACCTCACCCGCCCAAAAGCGTGTTCAGCAGGCGATCTTCCTCCGCCGGCGTGGTCACTTCCCCATCGAGCCAGGCGTCGCGCAACCGACTCAGCACCTGACCGTAGCGCGGGCCGGGCGGCACGCCGCGCGCCTTCAGAGACTCGCCGGTTGTTTTCGGGTGTGTGCGCCGCCACAGATGCCATTCTGCGCGCATGGCCTGCCGCTTGAGCGGGTCGCGGTCGAACAGCCAGCCCAGCCACAACGCCAGCCCGCTGAATGCGCCGAGCAGTTCGGATTGCCGGCTGGGCGGCGCGTGAAAGGCGTCGGGCGTCAGGGTGCTGAGCGCGCCCAGCGACACCAGCGCGTCGCGCAGCTCGGCAGTGAATGGGATCCAATCGATCCAGCGGCTGACGCTCATCTGGCCCAGGTTGTAGACCAGCGCGCCCCAGCCGGCTGCGCGCCTCAGCGCATCGGCGGACATGCCCAGTGAGGCGAAATCCCATTCCTCAGCAGCAAGCGCGTCGTTCAGTCGCGCAAAGCGCGCGGTCAGCGCCTCCTCTTCCGGCACGGGGATGCCCACCGCGCGAAAGACGCCCCATTCCCGCAACAACGCCAGGGGGCGCGCCGGCGCCTGCTCCAGAAAGATCAACTCCAGGTCGTACTTGACCCGCTCGCCGCTCAACGCGCCCACGTGCGGCAGGCCGCGCTCGATCCACGCGCGCGTCTCCGTTTCAACGGCAAAGTCGAGCCGCGCGGCGTAACGGGCCGCGCGGAAAATGCGCGTCGGGTCGTCGATGAAGCTGCGCGCGTGCAGCGCGCGAATCAGCCGGCGTCGCAGGTCACCCTCGCCGTCGCACACGTCGATCAGCCGGTTGTCGCGCAGGGCCAGCGCCAGCGCGTCCACGCTGAAATCGCGGCGCAGCAGGTCTTCGGTGATGGTTGCCGGCGTCACCTGCGGGAGCGCCGCCGGGCGCTCGTAAGTCTCGGCCCGCGCCGTTACCACATCCACTGACTGGCCCTGGGTGATCCATGTGGCGGTGCGAAATCGCTCGTGCGATTGCATCTCGCCACCATAGGCGCGCGTCAGGGCGCGGGTGAACGCGATGGCGTCGCCTTCAACGGCGAAATCGAGATCGTCGATGCGCCGGCCCAGCAGCCAGTCGCGCACTGCCCCGCCGACCAGGTAAGCCGGCGCATCCTCGCGTTGTGCCGTTGCGCGCACGGCTTCCAGCACATGCTGCTGGATGGGCGAGAGCAGATCGGCCAGGGTGTGCGGCATTGCGCTGTGTGACATCGCGCTGCTCAATGCGTCAGCGGCGCAGACGCGATGGAGGTTACATCCAGGTCGGCCCAGTCGCCTTCGATCAGATAGATGGCCTCGTCATCCTTGAGGAAGCGGGGCAAGTCGGGAAACTTGAAGCGCTCCGGCAGCGCGCGCTCGGTTGGAATCCAGGCCATGTCACGGCCAAACGCGCTCTCATCCTTGCGCCCGAGCAACTGGAACACATCCTGCCAGAAGTAATCGGCGATGCTCCAGTGCGCGCCGCGCTCGGCCCAGTAGCACTGATCGCCCAGCAACACCGAAGCGCGCTCGTAAGGCGCGAAGAAAGTTGCCCAGAAAGCGTCGTCCACAGCGCGCCGGCCAACCAGGTAGCGAAAGTCGTGGGCGTGCCAGGCCGTGCTGGGCGCGATGTCCACTTCGCTCTGCCAGCCGGTGGCTGACACGAAGTAGCCGCGCGGGGTCTGGTAGCGCGCATAGGTCGCCTCGCACTGGGCGAGGAAGCCGGCCATCTCGTCATCGCGCTCGTGGCGCAGGCATGCGCTGATGCCTTCCAGTGTGTCGCCCATGCCGGCGATCAGCATCGGCTCGCGCATGAGGCGCCACGCGCCATCGCGCTGATACCACAGGCGATGGAAGCGCGTCGCGTTGTTTCGATCCATCCACGCCGAGCGAACGACATGCCGGCACAGCCGTTTGGCGTGATCGAGATAGCGTCGCTCGCCATAGGTCTCGAAGGCCATCACCAGCGGCAGGATCATCAGGCCGTAGTATTCCGCCGGCTCGACCGCGCGACGATCCCCGGCAGAGCGCCAGGTGGCTTCGCACTCGCTATCGGGGAAACCGCCGACGTGAAAGTGTTCGATCAGCAGGTCCAGATCAGCCGGCAGCTCGTCATACCAGCGCCGGCTCTCGAACGCGCGCTGATACAGCAGCTTACCCCAGATGCGCGCGTACTCCTGATTGCACGTGCCGCCGGCGGAGGCGCGGCCATGCCAGGCGGTGTTCTGATCGAAGGCGCGCTGAATCTGATCGAGCAGGCCGGGGCGCAGAAAGTCGCGCCCGTGCCACGCCGCCGAAGCCAGCGAGACGTTGGCAATGGCGTTGTGAATCAGCCCGAACTTCAGCGTCTCGCCGGCCTGAAAGCCGATGTGTTTGTAGTTGCCATCGGGCTGAAACGAGCGGCTCTGAAAGTCGATCAGGCGTTCGAGCAGCGCCAGCGCGTCCGCGTTCATGCGCTGGCGCAGGGCGAGCGTCAGGCCGGCCAGGAATGGGCTGGCCCAGGTGCTGTGGCCGCACGTCCAGTCGTTCCAGCGATAGGGGTTGCCGCCCCATACTGAATGGTTGTGGAAGCCGTGAATGGCGCCATCCGGCTGAACCCACGAGTGAATCCAGTTGCCCAGCATGGCAACATCGGGCGCCGGCGACATCGAAGGTATGATTGTGCTCATGGTTTCTGGCTGGCAATCCTACTCCATCATGCCTGTAGTGCGCTGATTTCACCCTGCGCCGGGGGATGAGACAAACCATGTCCGACCCGATTACCATCGCCGCCGTGAAAGCCGCCCCCGGCCTGATCGCTGCGACGCTGACCATGCCCGACGGCACGCCCGTTTTGTTCCGTCCGCTTGGCCCCGACGATGCCGGCATTCCGGGTGAATACTTCCTCGGTTTGTCCGAGGAAACCAGACGACGCTATGGCCCGCATCCATTCGACCAGGCTACCGCCGATCAGTTGTGCGCGAACATTGATCCGGGGCACACGTTGCGCATGATCGGGATTCTCGATGAAGCAGGCCGGCCGCGCGTTGTGGCCTACATCATCCTGTTGCTGGGCATCACCGAGGGCGACCGCGCGCATTACGCGCGCAACGGCATCGCGCTCGATCCCGACACCGATTGCACGCTGGCCCCCTCGCTGGCCGACGCTTACCAGAATCGCGGCTGGGGTACGGTGATGATGCGCCACCTCATAGACGTGGCGCGCCGGCTGGGACGCAGGCGCATGGCGCTGATGTGGGGCACGCAGGCCACGAACAGCCGCGCCATCCGCTTCTACGAGAAGCTGGGATTCCGCCACATCGCCACGTTCGAGGAACCGCCCGGCGTCTTCAATCACGAGTTGGGATTGTGACAGGCATCGCCGGCAAGGATGAGCGCGCCAGGAGCGGGGTTCATGAAAACAGGTCTCCTCGGCTGCACGGTAGCCGAACCCATCGTGACGCCCGCTTACCCATCCGACCGGCGCGCCGGCGACACGCGCACATCAACATTCAGCCGATCGGCCACGTTGCGCAACGGGGATTGCCAGTCCTCGCCAGCCAGCGCCGGCGGCGCCGCGACCAGCGCAGTCATGCTGAACAACGGCGCGCCGCTCATGGGCGCCGTAGTCACGCCGGTGTCCATCGATTCGATGTTGATGCCACGCTGCGACAGGTAGTGGGCCACCTCGTGCACGATGCCTTCATGGTCGGCGCCTGCCACATCGATCTGGAATAGCGACCACCCGGCGTGAGCGCCGGCCTCGGTCGGCTCGGCCACAGTAAGGGTGATCTGATACCCGCGCGCGATCAACTGCCGCGCGTCCTGCTCCAGGCCGGCCAGTTGATCGGCCGGGACAGACACAAGCATCAACATCGCAAAGCAGCCGCCCAGCCGGGCCATGCGGCTGGTTTCCACATTGCCGCCCCGGGCGAGCAACAACCTGGTCGCTTCCTCGACGATTCCGATCCGGTCAGTGCCGGTGAGCGTGAACACAATATTGGTGCGCATCGCCGTATTATTCCACGCCCGCTATACTGCCGCCTGGCCGAACACGAGGTGGATGAATGAAAGGAACCCCGATCACCGAACAACTGTACGACTACATTGTGGGCAACTTTGCCCAGGAGGACGAACTTCTGCGCCGGTTGCCCGCCGAGGCCGAGGCGCGCGGCGCGCCGCTGATTCATATCTCGCCGGAGCAGGGCCGCTTTCTACAAGTGTTGATGAAGGCTGCCGGGACGAAGCGCGCGCTCGAGATCGGCTCGCTGTTTGGCTACAGTGCGATCTGGCTGGCGCGCGCCCTGCCTGAAGATGGCAAACTTTTGGCGCTGGAGAAGCACCCCTTACACGCCCAACTCACGCGAGAGAACGTCGCCCGCGCCGGCCTGTCGCGCAAAGTGGACGTGCGCGAAGGCAACGCGCTGGAGTTGCTGGCTGCGCTGGACCCCCGCGAGCCGTTCGATTTTGTGTTTATAGACGCTGACAAGCCCGGCTATGTCGCCTACCTGGAACACGCGCTGCGGCTGACACGACCGGGCGGGATTATCGTCGGAGACAACGCCTCGGCGGCCGGCAACGTGTGGAAAGCGGACGCTGCGCCCGACGATGAACATATTCAAGCCATTCACGCCTTCAACCAGCGCATGGCAACCGACCCGCGCCTCCTGTCCATCCTCGTGCCGATCAGCGACGGCATGTGCGTCGGCGTTGTCCTCCCGTAACGCCCATCTGTCGCCCCGTCACTTTGTCACCTCCTCACCCTGTCCCCTTGTCACCCACTCACCTTGTTACCTTCGCCAGACACCTCCTGCCGACGGCGCTGCGCCTTGCGTTGATTCTGGCGCTGCTGTCGGTGATCCAGCCGCCGCGTCTGCTGGTGACGCTGGGCGAGCCGCAGACAGTCGTCACCCGCAACGCGCTGGCCGGCATGCACACCCTCTTTGTGAACGAGGTCGAGGAGTGGAAGATTCAGCGCGGGCTGGCGATGATCCGCGAGATGGGCGCGCCCTGGGTGGTTGAATTTCTGCCCTGGGCGTATATGGAGCCGCGCAAGGGACAATACAACTGGGAGAGCGCCGAGCGCATTGTCCGGCACGCCAATCATCAGGGGGTGCAACTCATTGCCCGGCTGGGCTTTGTGCCCGATTGGGCGCGCCCCGACCCGAATGCGCAGACAACTACTTTCACTTACCTCGATCCCGATCGCTACGCCGACTTCGCCGAGTTTGCCGCCGCCTTTGCCGCGCATTTCAGAGGCCGGATTCATCACATCATCGTGTGGAACGAGCCGAATCTGACCGGCGAGTGGGGCATGCGCCCGGTGGACCCGGCCGGCTACGTCGAGATGTTGCGCGTCGTCTACCCGGCCATCAAGCAGGCCAACCCCGATGTGCAGGTGCTGGCCGGCGCGCTCGCCCCGACCCTCGAACCGCCCGGCAGCGCCCAGGGCCTCAACGACCTGATTTACCTGGAGGAAATGTACAAAGCCCTCCAATTCAGAATCCAGAATACAGAATACAGAATACAGAACCCCCAATCCCCAATCCAGAATCCAGAATCCAAAATCGAAGGCCGTCCCTACGACGCCTGGGCCGTGCACACGTATGGCCGCACCGCCCCGCACGACGAGCCGCCGGCCCCCGACCGCATCAACTTCCGGCGCGCGGAATTGTTGCGCGAGATCATGGCGCGCAACGGCGACGAGGATGCGCCGGTCTATATCACCGAATCCGGCTGGAACGACGACCCGCGCTGGGTGTTCGCGGTGACGCCGGCGCAGCGTATCGCCTACACGCTGGGCGCGTGGGAATACGCGCGGCAACACTGGCCCTGGGCGCGTTGTGTGGTCGTGTGGGTGTTCAAACACCCGGCGCCGGCCTACAACTACCGCGACCGCTACACCTTTGTCACCCCCAGCCTCGAACCGTTGCCGATCTATGAGGAAGTGAAGAAGGCGCTGGCCGACTGATCGCAAGCGGCAAGCGCCGGCCTTCAGCGCTTCCTGAGCTGTCCGATCAACTCGACCAGCTCATCCAGATCCTCTTTGAGCAGGTGGATCGTGACCTGATCGATGTTGAGGTCGTAGATCGTTTCGCCGGCGGGATCGCGCAACAGCACGATCGAGTAGTTTTCGGTTTCAGCCAGGATTTCTTCGTGGATGTCCATACAATCACCTTTTGCGCCTGGTGTGCTTGCGCTGCGCAGCGCGCGCGGACTGTGTCCGCATTGAAGTGGGCGTCACCTGCGCCACACTGTCGCCCATCTCGATCTGCGCGCCCTGATCGGTTGTGTCCACCACCCAGTAGCGCGCCGCCACGCCCGCCTCGGCAAAGGCGGCCTGCATGGCCTGGCCAATGCGCCTGTGGCGGCGGTTGGCAAAGACCAGCAGCCCCGGCCCCGCGCCGCTCAGGCTGACGGCGATTGCGCCCTCTTCCAGCGCCCGCCGCCGCGCGTCGAGCGCGCCGGGGATGACCGGCAATCGATAGGGTTCATGGATGCGGTCGCCCATGGCCTGCTGCAACAGCCCGGCGTTGCCGGTGCGCAGGGCGTCCACGATCAGCAACGCGCGGCCGATGTTGAACACAGCGTCGGCGCGCGAGAGTTGCGTCGGCAGCATGGCGCGCGCTTCGCGCGTCAGCAAACTGACGGAGGGCACGCACACGACTACGCGCATGGCCGGCATCGGGACGCGCTGCGCGATCACACTGTCGCCCTGCGACGAGACGACGATCAGACCGCCCAGCAGCGCCGGCCCCACGTTGTCGCCATGCCCCTCGATCTGCGCCGCGCGATGCAGCACGCGGTCGATCAGGCCGGCCTTTTCCAGAAAGCTCGCGTCTTTGGCCCGCTCGGCCAGCGCGTAGGCGAAGATCAGGCCGGCCAGCACCGCCGTCGAACTGGAGCCGAGGCCGCTGGCGCACGGCACGCGGTTGTGGCACACGATGCAGAGCGACGACAGTGAATTGACGATTGACGATTGGCTGATTGACGATTGACGATTGACGATCGCCCGTCTCCGCGCATGTGGTTTGCGTTCGATGTCAATGCGCTCCAGCTCTTCCAGCATCGTCTGGATGACCAGGTGTGTGGCGTCGGTAGGCAGGCTGTCTGCGCCCTCGCCCTGCACGGTGACCGCCGGCCCGTTGCGCCCTGCCTCATCCCCCGCGCGCAACTCGAAAGTGTTCCACAAGTTCAGCGCCAGCCCCATGCTGTCGAAGCCAGGCCCCAGGTTGGCGCTGGTGGCGGGAATGCGAACAGACAGTATTCGGCTCATGTGACGACGCGCGCCGCGCAATGACTCAATCCCTCAGCATCTCGATCAACTGCTCGATGCGCGGCGCAATGGTCACCGGCGCCGGCCAGCCTCGAATCGCGGTGTCCGGGTCCTTCAACCCGTGGCCGGTCAGCACGCACACCACCCGTTTGCCGCGCAAGTCCAGCCAGCCTTCGCGCAGTCCTTTGGCGACCCCGGCCAGCCCGGCCGCCGACGACGGCTCGCAAAACACACCCTCGAGCTGCGAGACCAGCCGGTAGGCATGTAAGATTTCATCGTCGCTGACGGCGCAAATGTGCCCGCCCGATTCATCCAGCGCGTTCACCGCTTCGCGCCAGCGCGCCGGGTTGCCGATGCGAATGGCGGTTGCAATCGTCTCCGGGTGTTCCACCACTTTGCCGGCCACGATGGGCGCAGCCCCGGCAGCCTGCGCGCCCAGTATCTGTGGTCGAGTCTTCACCACGCCATCATTGAAATACTCGCTGAAGCCCAGCCAGTACGAGGTGATGTTGCCGGCGTTGCCCACCGGCAGGCATAACCAGTCCGGCGCGCTGCCCAGCGCATCGCAGATCTCGAAGGCGGCGGTTTTCTGGCCCTGTAGCCGGGCCGGGTTGACCGAGTTCACCAGCGCGATCGGCGCGCGCTCGGCGGCCTCGCGCACCATGCGCAGCCCGTCGTCGAATGAGCCGGCGATGGAGATGACCGTTGCGCCGTAGCTCAATGCGCCGGCCAGTTTGCCGGCGGCGATCTTGCCGTCCGGCACCAGCACAAAGCACTTCAGGCCGGCGCGCGCCGCATACGCCGCCGCCGAGGCCGCCGTGTTGCCGGTGCTGGCGCAAATGACCGCCCGGGCGCCGTCGGCCACCGCCTGCGTCATGGCCGTCGTCATGCCGCGATCTTTGAACGAGCCGGTTGGGTTCAGCCCTTCATATTTGAGGAACAGTTCAAATGCGCCGCCCAGCGCCTGGGCCAGGCGCGGCGCCGGGATGAGGGGCGTGTTGCCTTCCAGCAGCGTGACGGGCGGGGTATCCTGGCTGATGTGGATGCGCGAACGATAGTGCGCGATTACGCCAGGCCAGCCTGTGACAGGGGGGGATGAAGGCGTCAACGCCGGTTGCTCCTGAGACAACATGTGCGCCATTCTACAATTGACGATTGAGCGATTGGCGATTGAGCGATTGACGATTGGCGATTGACGATTGAGCGATTGACGATTGAGCGATTGACGATTGACGATTAACGTCTGTCATCTGCGATCTGTCATCTGACTACTGACTACTGACTACTGACTACTGGCTACTGACGACTCCCACATCCTCCAGCCGCAGCGACAGCGCCACGCTCGCGCCGTCGGCGCCCATCGAGATGCCGTAGATGGTGCTGGCTGCCTCGACCGTGCGCCGGTTGTGTGTGATGACGATGAACTGCGTCTGATCGGCCAGGCTTTCCAACATGCCCCGAAAGCGGCCCACATTGGCCTCGTCGAGCGCGGCGTCCACTTCATCCAGCACGCAAAACGGCGTGGGCTTGACGCGCAGAATGGCGAACAACAGCGCTGTTGCCGTCAATGATCGCTCGCCGCCCGAAAGCAGCGCCAGGGTTTGCGGGCGCTTGCCTGGCGGCTGAGCGTGAATCTCCACCCCCGCTTCGTCCAGATTCTCCGCGTTGACCAGGCTGAGTTTGGCCTGCCCGCCGCCGAACAATAGCTTGAATGTGGACTGGAACGCTGTGGCGATGGCGTCGAACGTCTGGCGGAAGGTGGCCTGCATCACGTCGTTGAGTTCAGCGATCACCTGTTGCAGCGCGGTGATGGCCTGTTCCAGGTCGGCGACCTGCTCGGTGAGAAAAGCGTGGCGCTGCGACAGTTCATCATATTCGCGCTGCGCCTCGAAGTTGATGGCGCCCAGCCGGCGAATCTGGTTGCGCAACTGCGCCATGCGCTCGTCGATGCCCTCGGGCAGTTGATCTGCCGGCTCCAGCGATTCGAGCAGCGCCAGGGCGCGCTCGCGCGACTCAAAAGAGAACTGCCCGGTGTCTGCGCCCTCATCCCCTTCGCCGCCCTGAAAAGCGTCTACCGCGCGCTCGCGCAATGTTTCCAGTTCGTCGTTGTTGCGCGCCAGGTCGAGCGCCGCAGCATTCAGGCCGGCGTCGGCCTCGCGCAGCGCCTGCTCAGCTTCGCGCCGGCGCTGATCGACCTCGAGGATGCGCGTTTCCACGCTGTCGAGTTCAGACTGGACGGGCGCAAGCGCCGTCTCGATCTCGCGCAGTTCGGCATCCGCTGCCGCAGCGGACAGGCGGGCAGATTCCAGCGCGTCCTGCGCGGCCTGATGTTGTTCGTCCAGTTGAGAGAGCCGGCTGATGTAGTGATCCCGCCGGCGGATGCCGTCGTCCAGCGCGGCCAGCCGCTCGCGGCGCATGGTTTCGGCGCTGCGCGCGGCTTCGGATGCCGTGGCGACGCCGGCGTGCGCGGCGTTGAGCGGCTCCATCCAGCCCGACGCGAGGTGTTCGCGCAGGCGCTGTTCGATGGTCGTCAGTGTCGCGCGCGCGTCGTCCTGCGCGGTTTGGGCCAATGCCACCTCCTGGTTCAAGGCTTCTGCTTCGGAAGCCAGTTCGGCCTGTTGCTGCTCGACCTGCGCGATGTCGCCGGCCATCAACGCCAGTTGTTCTTCGAGCGTGTTCAGACGCCGGGCTGTGTCGTCGCGCGCGGCGCGGCGGGTATTGGCCTCGCGGGCAAATGCGTCGCGGGCGCGATTCGCCTCATCGAAGGCGCGGCGGCGGGCATCCAGTTCGCGTTGCGCGTCGTCGCGCGCCTGAGCCGCGCGCAGTCGGTTGGCCCGCGCTTCCTCCGGGGTGATGAGCGGCAATTCTGTCTCGTCTGACGCCGTGTGCCGGGTTGTGTCAGATGGCGCTTCGCTACCCAGAATGATGGGCGCGCGCGGCCCCGCCGGCAGCGACACCATCCCATTGCCGAAGATGATTTCGCCGTCGCGCGTGACGCACAGGCAATCGGCAGGGAGTTGGGCGGCCAGATCGCGGGCGGTGTCAAAGTCGCGGGTGATGAAAGCGCGCCCCGCGATGGCCTGCAATGCCGGCTGCAACCAGGCCGGAAACTGGATGATGTCGAGCAGCGATCGCGCTGACGCATGGCGGGCACGCTCGGCCAGAGTCTGATCCAGACGGCTGCGTTCCTCGCTGATGGGGCGCAAGGGGGGCAATGCTACGACGCTCAGCCGGCCTGCCTGCGCCGTCTGGCCGGCCAGCCATGCGCGCAAACGGGTGAGACTGGCCGGCCCGTCCACGATGATGGCTTTCATCGTTTCACCCAGCGCCGCTTCCACTGCCTTTTGATCGTCGGGGGGGATGTGAATGAGCGACAGCAGCGTGCCGCGCAGGCCGGGCAGATCGGCAGCCTGTGCCTGTGTCGCCAGATCGCCGGCGCTTTGCTGGGCGCGCATTTCGGCGAACAGGCGGATACGATCCGCGCTGACGCGCGAGGCCATCTTTTCTTCGGCTTCAGCAGCCGCCAGAGCCGATTGCGCTGCGGTGAGCGCGGCGCGGGCGGCCTCCAGATCGTGGGCCGTCGCATCACAACGCGCCTGAAGCGCTTGCAGGCGCTGCGCGTCTTCGCCCATTGTCTGGTCAAGGCCGGTGAGCCGGGCTTCTGTCTCGTCGCGCTGGTTGCCCACCAGGGTTACACGGCGGGTATGCTCGGCAAGCTGGGCGGCCAGTTCGCGCCGGCGCTGTTGAGCGATCTGCAAACGGTTCTGCGCCTGGGTGACTTCGGTGTTGGCGCGCATCAAATCCTGCTGGGCGGCAGCGCGGGCGCGCTCGAGTTCCGCCCGCGCTGCCTGGCTTTCGGCAGCGGATGCCTGGGCGGATTCAAGCTCGCGCTGTCGTTGCGCCAGCAAATCCTGCGCGCCGGCCAGCGCGGCTGCGGCGCGCGCTGCGCGGATGGCCAGATCGTCCAGCGCGACGACGCGCGCAGCCAGTTCCTGGTGCGCCTCTGCGCGTTGCAATTCGACCGATCGGGCGCGCTCGCGCAACACGGCCAGATCGCGCGCTCGGGTGTCGGCGATCTGGCGGGCGGTCTGGCGCGCGTTTTCACGCTCGCTGACGCCGGCGCGCAAGGCGGCTTGCTGGGCGCGCAGGCCGGCCAGTTCGGCATCCAGCGCGGTGACAGTCTCCTGCGCGCCAGCGACGCGCGCCTGTGCCTGATCGCGGCGGCGGGCCGATTGGGCCACGGCCTCGCGCGCCCTGTGGTAGTGAAAGCCGAACCAGGCGCGGGTATGGCCGGCCAGTTCGGCAGAGAGGATTTGATATTTGCGCGCGCGCTCGGTTTGCCGCTCGAGGTGTTGCAGGCGCGGGGTGATCTCGGCCAGAATGTCACGCACGCGGTCGAGATTGCGCCGGGTCTCATCGAGCCGGGAGAGGGCGTCATCGCGGCGGTTGCGGTAGGTGGCGATGCCGGCTGCTTCCTCGAACAGGGCGCGGCGCTCTTCGGGGCGCTGGCTGAGCGCGCTGTCCACCAGGCCCTGGCCGATGACGGTGTAGGTGCGCTCGGCGAGGCCGGTGTGGCCGAGCATGTCGGCGATGTCGCGCAGCCGGACGCGGTTGCCGTTCAGCAAATACTCGTTGGCGCCGTCGCGGTAGGCGCGCCGGCCAATGGCGACCTCGCCGAACTCAATGGGGAAGAAACCATCGCTGTTGTCGAAGGTCAGGATGACCTCGGCCATGCTGGCGCGCGGGCGTTTTGCGCTGCCGGAGAAGATCATGTCGTCGGTTTTCTTGCCGCGCAGCAGTGAAAACTGCTGCTCGCCGAGCGCCCAGCGGATGCTGTCGGCGACGTTGCTCTTGCCCGATCCGTTGGGGCCGATGATGGCTGTCACCCCTTCCCCGAACTCGAAATGAGACTTGCTGGCGAAGGTTTTGTATCCCGTGAGGGTGAGGTGTTTGAGACGCATCGGAGGCGCATTGTACAGCCGCGCAACCGTATAATGGCCGTCATGCCAACATCCATCAGAATCACCCTGCGCTGGCTGCGCCGGCCTGTGCGCGGCCTGCTGGCGCTGACGCGCTACCGCGAGTATGTGTTGTTTGTCGCTCTCACGACCATGATGGGCGCCAAGCTGGGCGGGGGAGATTTCGATCTGCGCCTGCTCATCGTCTTCATCGCCAATATTCTGGTCGTCGGGTTCGCCTTCATGTACAACGATGTGGAGGACGCGCCGGACGACGCGCTGGACGCCAGGAAAGCGGCGCGCAATCCGATCAGCGCCGGCATGATCTCGCCGCGCATGGGCATTGCGGCCTGCGCTGTGGTGGCGGTGGCGCTGCTGGGCCTGTACGCGCTGCTGGGGCTGTTGCCGTTCCTGCTGGGCGCGTTTTGCCTGTTGCTGGCGTTTCTCTACTCGTGGCGCGTCGCGCGATTGAAGGCCGTGCCGGTGGCCGATCTGATCTCGCACAGCCTGTCGCTGGCCGGCCTGCAATTCCTGTGCGCCTATTTCACCTACGACCAGGGCAAGCCGTATAGCTGGCTGTTCTTTCTCATGGTCGTGTTCGTTTCGGTGTACGGCGAGTTGAACAACGAAATGCGCGACGCGGTGGTTGACAAGAAAGCCGGCATTCGCCACACCGCCGACCTGATCGGCGCGAAGTGGACCAAAGTGTTGATGATTCTGTCGATTGTGGGCGCGGCTGCGGTCACTGTCGCTTTCATTATCATGCAGGTGATCCCGCTGTGGTTGTTGATTGTGCCGGTAGTGGTCGGCCCGATGCTCTTTGCGGACAGGTTGTGGGATTTGATTTCCGGCCGGGTGCGCATGATCGAAGACCGCGAGTCGATGCATCAGCCGGTGCTGCTGCTGGGCGCGATTACGCTTCTGGTCTGGTTCGTGGCCGACAAGCTTGGCCCGCTGGGCTAGCCGCGCCTGCGCTCTTGCACTCCCGGAGTCTTGTTGAGTATGGCAGCGAAGATCAGGCCGGCAGTCATCGCCGGCAGACCTGTGCTCCGGCAATTCATCAAAATACTGCCTGCTGCGGTGATTGCATTTGCAGCGTTGTGTCTGGCAGCGGGGTCAGTCCACGCGGCGCCGGTTGCGCAGACATCACCGACCGGCCAGCAGACGGAGGACGATCCGCTGTTTGCCAAAGTCTACGCCCATGTGAACACAGCGGGCGGCAAAGTGCCGGTCTTTCGCGCGCCGGAGGACGCCGTCAACAACGCCCCGCCGGTGCGGGAGTTGAACGGCTACGAGTGGGTCATTGTCCTGAACACAGTCGAGATCGACGGCGTGCGCGTCAGCCAGATCAACGCTGAGGAATGGGTGCTGGCGGAGAAATTGACGTTTACCCGGCCCTCGCGCTTCCAGGGCCGCTTTTTCGACGAGACGCCTGATCGCCCCTTTGCCTGGGTGCTGAGCGAGTTTCAGCCGACGGTTGAGCCGGATGGCGCCGCGAACACGGCCGCGCCGGTGTATCGCCGTTACGATGTGGTGCAAATCTATGAGAAGGCCATCGCAGGCGCGACAATCTGGTACCGCATCGGCGAACAGCAGTGGACGCGCCAGCAACGGTTGGGCATCGTGACGCCGCGCCAGGCGCCGGCGCAGGTCAGGAATACGCGCGAGCGCCTGCATGGCAAATGGATTTTTGTCAACCTCTACGAGCAGACGCTGGCCGCTTACGAAGGCGAGCGCCTGGTCTTTGCGTCGCTGGTGTCGAGCGGACTGCCCAAGTGGGAAACGATCAAAGGCGTGTTCCAGATTCAGTACAAGAACCGTTTACAGCCGATGTACAACGCCGCCGGCGACCCCGATCTGGGCGAATACCACCTGGAAGAGGTGCCGTTCAACATGTTCTTCTCCGGCGACTACGCGCTGCACGGCGCCTACTGGCACGACGGCTTCGGGTTCAGGAAGAGCCGGGGCTGCGTCAATCTGTCCATCCGCGACGCGCGCTGGCTGTTCGACTGGTCTGACCCAAAGGCCAGCCAGTGGGGATACGCCCAGGCCGGCAAAGACAACCCGGGCACCTGGGTCTGGGTGTGGTAGGGCAATCGACACTCCCGGAGTCTCAAAGACTCCAGGAGTGTTGGCTATACTTGCCCGAAACCCGGAACCACCCCACAGGAGAACGCATGAACACCCGGCAACGCATTCTGGCCGTCTTGAATTACGAGAACTACGATCGCCTGCCCATCGTCCATTTCGGATTCCTCGACGCCACGCTCAAGAAGTGGGCCGCCGAAGGCCACTTCAGCCTGGCTGAGTATCCCAACATCTACGATGGCAGCCCCGATGAAGACGCGCTCTCGCGCAAGCTCGGTTTCGACGGCAACTATCACCGCATCTTCGCGCCGCACGCGCGCATCTGGCCGATGTTCGAGCCAAAGGTGATCGAAGTCATGCCGGATGGCATGCGCAAGTTCCTGAACAGCGAGGGCGTTGTGGTGCTTCAGGGTGACGACGTGGACGGCATTCCCGCCGAGATCGACCACACCCTCAAGAGCCGCAAGGAATGGGATGAGATCTACAAGGAGCGCTACCAGTTCTTCCCGGAGCGCGTGACGAATGCCTGGGTCAACTGTGATGGCGTGATGAAGCGATTCGACCAGGGCGGCCGGGAATTTCTGATCGACCCGAACCGTGAGACGCATATCCTGCTGCATTGCGGCAGTCTGTATGGCTCGCTCCGCGACGTGGTGGGCGTGGTCAATCTCTCTTACCTGTCTGCCGACGACGAGGACCTGTTCGACGAGATGATCGACACCAACGCCGAACTGTGTTATCGCAACACGGAAGCGGCGCTCGCCAGCGGGGCGCGATTCGATATCGGGCACTTCTGGGAGGACATCTGCTACAAGAACGGCCCGCTGGTCAGCCCCAAAGTGTTCCACAAAAAGGTCGGCCCCCATTACAAGCGCATCACCGACCTGTTGCGCCGGCATGGCATCGACCTCATCTCGCTCGACTGCGACGGCATGATCGATCATCTGATTCCGACGTGGATCGAGAACGGCGTCAATGTGATGTTCCCGATCGAGGTGGGCACGTGGCATGCCAGCCTGGCCCCGTGGCGTGAAAAGTACGGCAGGGCCATTCGCGGCGTGGGCGGCATGGACAAGCGGGTGTTCAAGTACGACTACGCGGCGGTCGACGCCGAAATCGAGCGGCTGAAGCGGCTGGTTGATCTGGGCGGGTATCTGCCGTGCATGGATCACCGCATCGCCGGCGACGCCAAATGGGAGAACGTGCAGTATTACTGCGACCGGATGCGCCAGACCTTCGGTTAAGCCCGGTCACATTCCGGCCCAGACCCGCATAGCGGCCCGCAGGGCGTCAATTGCCCTGCGGGCCGTTTTGACTCAGGTGATTCAGGTACGCCTTCACCCCGATGTTGACGCTCGAATAGAAGGCATGTTCGCCCACTTTGTCCGTCAGGCCGGTCTGGCCCAGCATCCACTTCAGCGGCGGGCTGGCGCCGGCGAAGCGCAACTCGATCCCGCGCGCGTCCAGATCGGCATTTAGTTGATGAATGACTTCCGCCGCGCTTGAATCAATGTCGATGATCGGCTCGGCGCTGATGAGCACCCAGCGCACCGGCTGCCTGGCGCGCGCGATCAACTGCTTCACGCGCGCCTGAAAACGCTGGGCATTGGCGAAGAACAGCGGGGCGTGGAAACGATACACGATCAGGCCGGGCATCAGCTCGACGCTGTCAACCCGGTCGACAGCGTGAAATCGATCGATGCCCTCGACGCTGACCAGCACTGCGTCGTAAGGCCGGGCCGTGCGGGCAACCATGACCATCATCGACAGGGCCACGGTGAACAGGATGCCCTGCAGGATGCCCACCGTGAGCACGCCCAGGATCGTCACCAGCGCCAGCCCGAATTCCGACCGGCGCATGCGCGCCAGCTCCAGCATACCCGGCGCGTCGATCAGCCGGAAGGCCGCCACAAAGATGATGCTGGCCAGCGCCACGGTCGGCAGCTCGCTGAGCCAGGGCGTGAAGAACAGCAGGAACGGCACGATGAGCGCCGCCGCGACGATGCCGGACATCTGCGACTTGTTGCCCAGATCGTCGTTGACGACCGTGCGCGAGCCGCTGGCGGCGACGGTGAAGCCGCCGGTGAGGCCGGCTGCCAGATTGCACGCGCCGAGCGCGACCAGCTCCTGACTCGCGTCGATCTCGTATCCGTTGCGCCGGGCGTACAGACGCGCCGTGAGCACCACATCGGCAAACACGATCAGCGACAGGCTGAGCGCCGGCAGCAACAGATCGCGCGCATCGGCCAGCGAGATGGCCGGCAACGCCACCACCGGCAGGCCGGTTGGAACCAGGCCAACCACGGCCAGCCCGTGCTGCTTGAGATCGAGCAGCGCGGAGGCAACCGTCATCAGGACAACCAGCGCAAGCGACCCCGGCGCCTTGCGCGCGAATCGCCGCAGGGCCAGAATGAAGGCAATGCCGGCGCCGCCCAGCGCCAGCGTCAGCGGGTGAATCTGATCGAGTTTGGACGCCATCTCCAGCAGCCGGGGGAAGAAGTCGTCGTTTTCCAGGCGCACGCCCAGCAACCGGCCCACCTGGCTGGCGAGGATGATCAGTCCGGTGCCAAGCGTGTAGCCGGTGAGCAAGGGCCTGGAGAAGAAGTCGGCCAGAAAGCCGACCTTCAACAGGCCGGCGCCGATGGCGATCAGGCCGACCATCAGCGCCAGCATGGATGCCAGCGCAACATGGCGCGCCGGGTCGCCGTTGTGGGTGAGCGGCGCCAGCACGCTGGCCACGATGATCGCGCTCGTCGCCTCCGGCCCCATGATGAGCTGGCGCGAAGTTCCAAGCAGCGCGTAACAGAGCATAGCGACCAGGGCGGCATACAGGCCGGTCACTGCCGGCACGCCGGCCAGTTGCGCGTAAGCGATCACGGACGGCACGGACACAGCGAACACCGTCATGCCGGCGACGATGTCGCTGCGCAGCCAGGCCCGGCGATATGCGCCCAGGCTCGCCAGACCCGGCAACGCCCGTGAGAGGAGTTGGCGCATGGATGGGCGGGAGGATACCAGATCGAGCGCCGGCGCGGACTGTGCCCGCAATCAGCTCGATCCGTCAAGCCGGGGCGGAGATGGGTGTGGTTGTGGGGTTAAAGGGAACAGCGGCGGGCAAGGCTTCTACCCGCATACGCAAACCGTTTTTGGGACGCAGGGTGATCAGCGGTTGCGGCTCGACCACGTGGCCGGCTACCGACCGCAGCCGATACCGCTGCGCGATCGTCGCCAGGATCAGGCGCGCTTCCATCAGCGCGAAGGTGTTGCCAATGCAAATGCGCGGGCCGGCGGCGAACGGGATGTACGCGCCTTTGGGCAGCCTTTTCTCGAAATCGCCCGCCCAGCGTTCAGGCAGGAAGGCTTCGGGCTGCTCGAAATAGCGCGGGTCGCGGTGCGACACCCACGGGCTGATGAACACCGAGGCCCCGCGCGGGAGGGTGTAGCCGCCGATGACGACCTCTTGCTGCGCCTCGCGCGATGTGACCCACGCCGGCGGATACAGTCGCAGCGTCTCTTTGATGATCCAGTCGGTGTAAGTCAGGCCGGGCAGATCGGCCAGCGCGGGCGGGCGTCCGGCCAGAGCTGCGCGCAGCTCTTCATGCAGGCGCGCCTCGGCCTGTGGATGCTGCGCCAGCAGATGCCAGGCCCAGCTCAGCGTGACAGCGGTAGTCTCATGGCCGGCCAGAAACAGCGTGTAAATCTCGTTGCGCGCCTGCTGATCGCTCATGCCGCGGCCATGTTCGTCAGCGGCCAACAGTAGCATTGACAATAGATCGCCCCGCGCGGCTAACTCGGCGCGCCCCAAAGCGCGCCGCTCGCGGATCAGGCGCATCACCAGGCCATCGATCACAGCCTGGGCCCGTCGCGCGCGCCGGTTCTCGCGGGTGGGCAGCCAGTCCGGGATCTGGACAAGGCGGTTGAATTGCGCGTTGGTGATCTCCAACCCGGCTTCAATTGCGCGGCCTACCTCTTCCACCTCGTCCGACACGTCGATGTCGAACAAAGCCAGGCTGACGATGCGCATGGTCAGGGCCATCATGTCGTGATGGATGTCGCGCTCCTGGCCGGCGCGCCAGTCTTGCAGCGCGCGTTCGGTCTGCGCCACCATGATCTGCGCATAGCTTTCGATGCGCCGGCTGTGAAAGGCGGGCTGAATCAGCCGGCGCTGGCGCAGCCAGAAATCTCCGTCACTGGTGAGCAGGCTCTCGCCCAGCCACGGCTTGAACACCTGTTTCATGATGGCTGGCTTATGGAACAGGGCGGCCTGCTCTACATACACCTGATGCGTCCAGTCAGGGTGGCTCACCAGATAGCCCGGAAAAGGCCCGAAGAAGAAGCGCACCATGTCGCCATAACGGCGCGCCAGCTCAAGCAGGTAAGCCGGCGCGTTCTGGCGGAAACGGCGCAGGCTGCGCAACCCCAGCACATCCTTCGGGCCGGGTGGCGCTGCCTGCTGTCGTGTCAAGCGTGTTGCCATACAAATAATCGGTTGCGCCCGGCGCTTGTTCAGCGCCGGGTTTTGCGTTGCGGCTTTGGTTGAATCTTCTGCTGCGCCGCTCTATCGCCCATCGTCATCGCCATGACTGCCTTCTGCGCGTGCAGGCGGTTCTCGGCTTCTTCATACACCACAGACTGCGGGCCGTCGATCACGGCGTCGGTCACTTCCAGCCCGCGATCGGCCGGCAGGCAGTGCATATAGATCGCGTCTTTCTTCGCCAGCGCCATGCGCCGCTCGTCGCAGATCCAGCCGGTGTATTTCCTGCCGATCTCGGCGCTCTCCTTCAGGTCGCTGGTCGTCAACATGCAGCCCCAGGACTTGGGATAGACCACATCGGCGTTCTCGAAGGCGTCGTCCATGTCGTGCGTGACGCGAAACGAGCCGCCGCTTTGCTGCGCGCCCTGCTCGGCCTGTTGCAGGATTTCCGGCATCAGTTTGTACTCCGGCGGATGCGCCAGCACTACATCCATGCCGAAGCGCGCCATCTGGATGATGAGTGATTGCGGCACGCTGATCGGCTTCTGGTAGCTGGCGGCGTAGGCCCAGCTCACCGCAATTTTGCAGCCTTTCAGGTTCCTGCCCTTGTATTCGCGGATGGTGAGCAGATCGGCCAGAATCTGGAAGGGGTGGTACACATCACACTGCATGTTCAGCACCGGCGCCGGGCTGTGCTGGGCGACTTCGTTGATGTAGCGGTTGCCAAACGCCCAGTCGCACTGGCGGATGGCGATGCCGTTGAAGTAACGCCCGAAAATCTGGCCGATCTCTTTGGCGGTGTCGCCGTGTGAGATCTGGGTTGTGTTGCTGTCGATGAACGCGGCGTGGCCGCCGAGCTGGGCCATGCCGGCCTCAAATGAGCCGCGCGTGCGGGTGCTGGTGAAGAAGAAGAGCATCGCCAGCGTTTTGTCGCGCAGCAATGGGTGTGGCTTGCCGGCGCGATATTCCTTTTTCAGCCGGCTTGCCAAATCGAGCACAGCTTCAGTTTCGGGGATCGAGAAGTCCAGGTCGCTGATGAAGTCGCGGCCGGCCAGAGAAATGGGTTTTGCGCGAGGCATGGTTCGTTTTGTCTCCAACGTTCAAGGTTCAAGAATCAAGCGCTTTGGATTGCGCATCAGTCACGTGGCTCATTGCCGGGCATCGCGCCGGTTTAACTGTTTTGGGCGATCATCGCCGGCAGCGCGGCATAGAAGGCTGTCGCGTTGACCACATCATCCAGCCGCACCTGATCGAGTGTGGTGTGGGCGTGGATTTCGTCGCCCGGCCCGAAGCCGATGGACGGGATGCCGGCCTGCCCGGCCCAGTACGTGCCGTTGGTGCTGAAGTCCCATTTGCCCGTGCGCGCGCGCTGGCCGTACACCAGTTCGGTGGTGTTCAGCGCGGCCTGCACAACCGGATGCGATTCGTCGAGCGCCCAGGCCGGGAAATACTTGTCGAGCGTCAGCCGGAAGCCGGTGTAGCTCGGCTCGTCCCAGGTGAGCATCTCCAGCCGCATGTCGCCGGCGCCGGCCCGGTCGATGATGGCCTGCACCTCGGCCAGGGTGCTCTCGCGCGTGTCGCCAAAGGTCAGGCGCCGGTCGATGAACAGCGTGGCCTCGTCCGGCACAGCGTTGATGCTGGCCGTGCTGACGCGCAGGTCGGTGGCGGTGATCGTGCCCTTGCCCAGGAACTCGTGTGTGCGCAGGCGCGCATCCAGATCGCGGACGCCGGCGATGACCGGCAATAGTTTGTAGATGGCGTTGTCGCCCAGGAAGTTGCTGGCCGCGTGCGCGCTGCGGCCTTTGGCGACCACTTTCATCTCGATGCGCCCTTTGTGGCCGCGATAGACCTGCATTCTGGTCGGCTCGCCGATCACCACAATGTCGGGGCGCACTTTGGGGTCATGATCGACGAAGCACAGGCCGGCGATGCCGTCCATCCACTCTTCCATGTTGCCGGTGTACCAGGCCGTCCAGCCATCCAACAGGCCGAGATCGCGCGCCAGGGCCATGCCATACACCATGCCGGGCGTGCTGCCTTTCTCGTCGCACGCGCCGCGCGCGTACAAGACGCCGTCGGCAACTTTGCCCTCGAAGGGATCCCATTGCCACTGCGAGCGGTCGCCGACGCCGACGGTGTCGATGTGCGAGTCGAAGACGATCGCGCGCGGCCCATTCCCAATCCGGCCGAGGATGTTGCCCATCACATCGAAGCGCGCTTCGTCGAACCCGAGCCGGCGCATCTCTGCGGCGATGCGTTCGCCAACCAGCCCGATCTGCGAGTCCATGCTGGGAATGGCGCAAATCTCGCGCAGGAAGCGCACGATGTCCTCGCGGTGGGCGTCGATGCGCGCCTTGAGTTGATCAATTGCGTTGGGAGTCAACTGGCTCATAGCCCCTCGATTCTAATTCGGTCTGCTAGAATCATCGCATGTCGTCCGCGCTTTCTTCCGACATCCTCGGAGTCTCGCAAAGTCCGGGAGCGTCGGCGCTCGAATTGCCCCGCATGTCCCGCATCGTTGAGATCCGGCGCGAGACGCCGCTGGTGAAAACCTTTGTGTTCGATTGCGACATCGACGCCGAGCCGGGGCAATTTATTTTGTTGTGGTTGCCGGGGGTGGACGAGAAGCCGATGAGCATCGCCGGCATGTCGCCGCTCATGGTCAGCGTGGCGCGCGTCGGCCCGATGACGATGGCGCTGCACGAGCTGAATGTGGGTGACATGCTGGGCTGGCGCGGCCCGTTCGGCAAGCCGTTCCGCCTGGAGCGCGACCGGCGCGCATTGCTGGTGGCCGGCGGCTATGGCAGCGCGCCGCTGTACGCGCTGGCCCAACAAGCCCTGGCGCACGGCATGGAGGTGACGGTCGCCATCGGTGCGCGCGTTGCCGACGAATTGCTGTACGCGGACAAGTTCGACGAGCTGGGTGTCGCGCTCCTGCTCAGCACCAATGACGGCTCGCGCGGCGTGAAAGGGTTCGTCACCGACGCCATCCGCCAACACTTCCTCACCCCGCTCGCCGCTCGCCAATCGCCACTCCCCGAATCGTCAATCGTCAATCGTCAATCGTCAATCCCCCCAATCCAAAATCTGACCGTCTACGCCTGCGGCCCGGAGCGCATGCTGGTTGCGCTGCATGCCCTGTGCCGGCAACAGGGATGGAACGGGCAACTGAGCGTCGAACGGTATATGAAATGCGGATTCGGTGTGTGCGGCCAGTGCGCGCTGGACGACATTCTGGTGTGCATTGATGGGCCGGTGCTAACGCTGGACCAACTGGACGGCAAAAAAGACTTCGGGCACTGGCATCGCGGGCCAACCGGCCGGCGCATGGAAATTTGACCCGCGCCACAGGGGCATGGTGTGATGATGCTGATCCGGCAGGGCACGCTCGTCAGCGCCGGTGGATTGCGCCGCGCAGATATCCTCGTCGCCGGCGAACATATCCTCGCGGTTGAAGATGCGATCCGCGACGACGACCTGGCAGTCTTGCGCGCCCGGCATGGCTTGCCGAACGGGGCGACTCAGATCATTGATGCAGCCGGCCTGCTGATCTTCCCCGGCCTGATCGACGTTCACGTTCACGCGCGCGAGCCGGGCGCGGAGCACAAAGAGGACTGGCACAGCGTCACCTGCGCGGCGGTTGCCGGCGGCGTCACCACCGTGCTGGCCATGCCCAACACAGCGCCGGCTGTGACAGACGCGCCCTCGTTCGCGCATACGCTCAGTCTGGCGCAGCGCAAAGCCGTGTGCGACTTTGGCTTGTATCTGGGCGCGACCAATGCCAACCAGCGTGTGGCCGAACAGGCGCCGGATCTGGGCGAGTGTGGGTTGAAAATCTACATGGGCAGCAGCACCGGCGACCTGCTGGTGCAGGATTTCGAGCCGCAGTACGAGCACTTCGCGCATTACCCACACGACCGGGTGATCGCCGTTCATGCCGAGCACGAGCCGGCGGTGCAGTATTTTGCGCGGCGCGGCGTCCGGCGTCCGCCCATCTGCGCCGAGTTGGAGACGGCCCGCGCCATCACGCTGGCCCGGCACTGTGAGCGCCCCGTGCACATCTGCCATTTGTCCACCCGCCGCGAGATCGAGCTGGTGCGCGAGGCCAAATCGCGCGGCGCGCGCGTGACTTGCGAAGCCACGCCGCACCATCTTTTTCTGACACTGGACTATGAGCTTCAGTCTGGCGCGCGGCTATCCGATGACGACGCGCGCCCATTGTTTCAGATGAACCCACCCTTGCGCGAACTGGCCGACCTGGACGCGCTGTGGGACAACCTCGATGTCATCGATTGCATCGCCACCGATCACGCCCCGCACACGCTGGAGGAGAAACGCAGCGCGCATCCGCCCAGCGGTGTGCCCGGCCTGGAAACGCTGCTGCCGCTGTTGTTGACGGCTGCCTCTGGCGAGTATGGCCCCGCTCGTCTGGGCCTTGCCGATATTGCGCGCTTGTGCTGCGAGGGGCCGGCGCGGGTGTTTGGACTGGCGCGCAAGGGTAGAATTGCGCCGGGATTCGATGCCGATCTGACACTGGTCGATCCCGACGCGGCATGGTTCATTGGCGATAAAGCGATCTTTTCCAAATGTGGCTGGACGCCGTTCACCGGCTGGCGCGCGCGCGGCGCTGTCAGCCGGACGTTTGTGCGCGGACGCCTGGCGTTTGATGGTCAAACGGTTGTTGCCCCGCCGGGCAGCGGGCGGCATGTGAATCCCAATGGCTGAGCCACAAATGCCAAACATCGGGCCTCATCCTGCATTGCCGGCAGAGCCGGCGCCGCAGGTCAGCGCCGGCCTGCCTGCCCAGCAGACGGCGCGCGCAACCGATCACGAGTTGACTGCCGCATCGGTGCGCGAGCGCGTTCTGACGCTGGCGGGGCTTATTGCCCTCACCCCGCTGGCGCTGCTGGTGGTCGAGTTGCCGGCGCGCAGCGCCACGCTGAGCTTTCTCGGCTCGCCGCTGTCCATCAATCTTTCGACCGACTCGCTGCTGCTGATTCTGATCCCGGTGTTGACCTGCGCCGGCGTGGATTGGGTGCTGCGCGACCACCCGGATGTGCGCGCCGGCGAAGTCCCCTATCTCTTCCCCTTCTGGATCGCACCCGCGTTTGCGGCGCTGGCGCTCAGCCTGCTGCTGACGCGCATCCCCACGTGGCCCTTGTGGATCGTTATCCTGATCATCGGCGTGACGATGATCGCCACCCTGGTCTTTGCCGAGTACGTCAGCCTGTCGCCCAACGCGCGCGGCTACGCTGTTGCGCGTCTGGCGCTGACCGGCGTCAGCTACGCCATCGCCTTTGCGTTGTTCACGCTGATCTACAGCGCGCGCGAGCGCAGCATCATCAGCGCGACGCTAACTACCCTCATTGCCGCCGGCCTGGCGCTCGATCTCATGGCGCCGCACATTATTGGGCTGAGGACGGCGGCCCTCTTTGCCGGCGTCATCGGCCTCATGGTCGGACAGACGACCTGGGCGCTCAATTACTGGAATATTTCCAACTGGAGCGCCGGCGTGCTGTTGTTGACCGTTTTCTATGTGTTGATCGGCCTGGCCCAGCAATACTTCCAGGACCGCCTGAGCCGCGCCGTGCTGATTGAATTTGTGGTGGTGGCGCTGGTGGCCCTGGTTGTGGTGTGGCAACTGGCCGGGGTGCGGTAGAGGAGTTGTCAGTAGTCAGTAGTCAGTAGTCAGTAGTCAGTAGTCAGATGACAGACAACAGACGACAGACAACAGATAACAGACGACAGATAACAGACGGTAGATAGGGCTGAACACGGGAGATCATGGCAGACGAAATCCTGGTCATCGGAGCGGCGAATCTGGACATCAAAGGGCGTTTGTTTGTCCCGCCAGTGGCCGGCTCGTCCAACTCGTGCGCGATCAAGACGAGCTTTGGCGGCGTAGCGCGCAACATCGCCGATAACCTGGCTCGCCTGAGCGTGCCGGTGACGCTGCTCACGGCAGTCGGCAACGACTTCGCCGGCCAGAACATCCTGGACAGCGCCGATGATGTGGGCGTCGATGTTTCGCGCGCGCTGGTCATTGAAGATGAGCCGACCGGCACCTATCTGGCGGCGCTCGACCAGACCGGCGAACTGATTCTGGGGCTGGACGACTTGCGCGTGCTGCGCCACATCACGCCGGACTATCTGCGTCTCAACCGCGACGCCTTCCGCGAGTGTTGCATGGTCGCGCTCGACATGAATCTGACCGATGACGCCACGCTGGCCGCCATTCATCTGGCCCGCGAATACGGCAAACCCATCTGCGTTGACCCCACCTCGACCCCTCGCGCGCGCAACCTGCGCCCGCACTTGCATCTGTTGGATGTCATCACGCCCAACATCGCAGAGGCGGAAGCGCTATTGGGCTGCGACCCCATCCAGGATTCCGATCAGGCGCTGCAAGCTGCTCGCAGGCTGGTGGGATTGGGCGTGAGCCGTGTCGTCATCACGCAGGCCGAGCGCGGCGCGTGCTACGCCACCGTGGACGAGAGCGGCCAGTTCGCCGCATTGAAGTGCGCGATTGTGGACACCACCGGCGCCGGCGACGCGCTCACTGCGCTGGTCATCTTCGGCATGCGCGAAGGGTTTGGCATCGCCGAGTCACTGCAATTGGGCCTGCGCGCAGCCGCCTTGACCTTGCAATCATCTGAAACGGTGGCCCCCGAACTGAGTTTGGATCGTCTCTACGGTATGGAATGACGGATCCGCTGGCTATCTTCATCTCGTTCATCTACGTCTTTCTGATCCTGAGCGTTGCTGAGGCGTTGCGGCGCGCGCTGCGCCTGGGCGTGGAATTCACGCGCAAGGTGGTGCATATCGGCGTGGGCATGTGGGCGTTCGGCACGGCGGCGCTGTTCACCAGCGCATGGGCAGCCATCGTTCCGCCGGCGGCCTTCGTGCTCATCAACTATGTCTCGTATCGCCGCAATCTGTTTCAGGCCATGGAGTCGGATGACAAGTCAAACGTGGGCACCATCGTCTTCCCGGTCGCGTTCATCGCCATGACCCTGATCTTCTTTGAGCGGTCCAGGGCGCTGTTCGTCGCGTCGCTCATGCCGCTGACGTGGGGCGATTCGTTTGCGGCCATCGTCGGGCGACGCTGGGGCCGGCATCGCTACACCCTCGCCGGCGCCACCCGCAGTTGGGAGGGCACGCTGGCCATGCTGGCGCTGTCGTTTGTCAGTGTGGCCGTCACGCTGCTCGTGTTCGGATGGCCGGCGGATTCTGCATTGTTGCATGCGGCTTTGATGGCCGGTGTTGCCGCGTTTGCCGAAGCCATCAGTCCGGCCGGCCTGGACAACCTGACCATCCCCGGCGCGGGTGTGCTGCTATGGGCGTTGATCGGCCTGCTGCTACGTCAGGCGGTGAACTAAATGCAATCGCTTGAGGCAGCTCTTTTAGTGTTGCCGGATCGCGTTGCGTCTGGGCGCCTCCTGATCGAAGGCGATCGCATCGCGGCGATCGACCAGAGAACAGAATCCAGAGCACAGAACACAGAACACACAATACGCGACGCGCAATCCAAAATCCAAAATCCACAATCCAAAATCGTATTGCCCGGCCTGATTAACGCGCACACGCACCTCGAACAGACCTTCATGCGCGGCTACAGCGCCAATCGCTCGCTGCTGGACTGGCTGAAGAACTGCATTTGGAAGTTGCAGGCTGCCATGACGGTCGAGGATGTGCGTCTGGCCTGCGCGCTCGGCATGGTCGAAGCCTTGCGCGGCGGCGCAACCACAGTAATTCAACACTTCAAGGTGCCAGTGTCGCCGCACTATACAGACGCTGTGTTGCAGGCCGCCGAGCAGATCGGCATTCGTCTGGTGCTGGCGCGCGCGTGGAACGATCGCGGCGCCAATGCGGAATCGCCTGAAGCCATTGTGGCCGATTTCGAGCGACTGTATGCCGAATGGCACGGCGCGGCCAACGGGCGCATCACCATCGCCAATGGCCCCATCACCCCCTGGCGCTGCTCGGGGGAGATGCTGCGCCGAACGGTTGAGTTGGCCCGCCGGCATGGCGCGCCGACGGTGTGCCACATGAACGAGACGCGCGACGAAGTGGCAATGACTGTTCAGGAGACCGGACGCCGGCCGGTCGAATGGTTTGACGATCTGGGCGTGTTGGGGCCGGATTTTCATGTGATTCATGGGGTATGGGTGTCGGACGCCGAGCGTGAATTGCTGGCCCGGCGCGGCGCAACGGTCGTGCACTGCCCGGCTGCTAACATGATTCTGGCGTCGGGCGTTGCGCCGGTGGCGCAATTGCTGCGCGACGGCGTGACTGTGGCGCTGGGCACCGACGGCCCGGCCAGCAACGACGGCCAGGACATGATCGAGATGATGCGCCTGGCTGCCTATCTGGCGCGCGTTACCACCCTCGATCCGCAGGTTCTCCCGCCCCGTCAGGTTGTCGATCTTGCGACCGTGAACGGGGCGAAGGCGCTGGCGGACGCAGGCCTGGGCCGGCTGCAACCCGGCGCCAAAGCCGATCTGATCGCGTTGGACCTGAACGCGGCGCATATTCAACCTATTGGCGACCCGTTGTCGGCTGTGGTGTATAACGCGCGCGGCAGCGACGTGGACACGGTGATCGTCGATGGGCGCGTGTTGATGGCGCGCAAACAGATGCTGGTCCTGAATGAGGCCGCGCTGCTGGACGAATGCCGCGAGCGCGCCGCGCATCTCGCCCGGCGGGCCGGCGTAACACCTTGATCTTTTGACATGCGAGGAGAGCAGCCATGCAGTTCGATCTGATCGTGACAGGCGGAACGGTGGTGACAGCGGACGCAACCTTCCCCGCCGACATCGGCGTGCGCGACGGCAAAATCGCCGCGCTGATGCCATCTTGGCCGTCAGATGAAGCCGGCCATGCCCAATCGTCAATCGTCAATCGTCAATCGTCAATCGTGATCGATGCGTCTGGCTGCTATGTGTTGCCGGGCGCAATTGACGGCCACGCGCATTTGCAGATGCCGACCGGCGTGGGGTACACCGCCGACGACTGGGCCACCGGCACGCGCGCGGCGGCGCTGGGCGGCACGACCTGCGTCATCGATTTTGTGGAGACCGAGCCGGGCGAACGGCTGACCGACGCGCTGACCAAACGGCTGGACGAGGCGCGCGCAGCGGTGATCGACTTTGGACTGCACATGACCATCCAGCCCGACGAGCACCCGATTGCCGGCATCCCGCGTCGCGTGAGCGCCCGGCGCGTTGCCGAGATGCGCGAGGCGTATCAGGCCGGCTGCGCCAGCTTCAAGCTGTACATGGCCTATCCCGGCTTTCAGGTGAGCGATGGCGACCTGTTGCGCGTCTTGCGCGCGGTGGCCGAACTCAACGCCATGGCCTGCATCCACGCCGAAAACGGCGATGTGGTGGAGGTGTTGCGCGACGCCGTTGTCGATCACCCGGAGCGCGCCATTCACCATGCGCGCACCCGTCCGCCGGCCAACGAGCATGAGGCCGTGACGCGGGCCGTCCTCTGCGCCGAGTTGAGCGGCGCGCGGATCATGATCTTCCACATCGGCTGCGAAGCGGCGGCTCGTGTGGTCGCAGACGCGAAGCTGCGCGGCAACGATCGTGTGTACGGTGAGACCTGCCCGCACTATCTGACGCTGACCGAGGACGCGCTGGCGCGCGAGGATGGCCGGTTGTGGGTGTGCGCCCCACCCTTGCGCCCGCAGGCAGACCAGGACGCGATGTGGCGCATGTTGGCCTCGCGCGCGCTGGATGTGGTCGGCACGGATCACTGCCCGTTCACGCGAACGCAAAAGGACGCCGGCGCGGTGGACTTTCGCCGCGCGCCCGGCGGCGTGCCCGGCATCGAGACGCGACTGGGCTTGTTGCACGAATTCGGCGTGCGCCGGGGCCGCATCACGCTCAACGACTGGGTGCGGGTGTGTTGCAGCCGGCCGGCGGAAGTGTATGGTCTTGCCGGCAAAGGGCGCATCGCTGTCAGTTACGACGCCGATCTGGTTGTGTTTGACCCGACGCTGCGCAAGACGCTGACCGCCGGCGAGTTGCATTCGGATATTGATTGGTCGGCCTACGAAGGGATGACCTGCGCCGGCTGGGCGCGCGACGTAATCGCGCGGGGCGATGTGATTGTGCGTGACCAGCGCTGGATTGGCCGGCCGGGGCGCGGGCAGTTCATCCGACGCGCTTTCTTCGGTGAAACACGCCCGGTCGATGTGTGACGCCGCGCTTCAGATGAACATGTACCCGCTGCCGCGCAGGTTGATGATGCGTTGCGCTGTTTCGGGAAACTGCGCCAGCTTGTTGCGCAGCCGCATCATGTGCGGGCGCAGCAGTTTGACGCCCTGGCGCACGTCCATGCCTGGTTGATTGAACGCGGCCCCGATCAACTCCTCCAACAGCACGGTGCGATTCTGTTTGCTCAGCAGCAGATCAAACAAGCGGCCTTCGACAGGACTCAAACGCAGGTAGCCGTTGCCCGCATAGATGATGCGGATAGCCGGGTCCCAATGGAAGCCGGGCATCGTGATCAGCGTCGAGGATGCGTCTCTGGCGGCGTTCATCGCGAGTGGTTCCAGGCGGCGCGCCGGCTTGTGGGATTTCATGGCCGCCCGCTCGGCGAGGGTGCGGGCGCGAATCTCGCGTTGAAAATCGGGATCGCTGGCGAGCAGGTAGTCGGAGGCGCCGTATTGCAGCGCCTTCACCACTGTGTGAATATCGGTGCCGTTCCGATCGAACATCAGGATGGCGGGCGCATCCACTCTTTGTTCCTGTAACAGCGCAAGGAGCGGAATGCCTCCTGCCTGCACCTCGGCTACCAGCAGCGTAGCCCCTCTGGCGTCGCGCGTGGCCCGGAGCGCCGCCATCGTGGCCGCGATGGAGCGAGTAAGTTGGATTTTGCAGCCCGCTTCAGTCAATCCCCTCTCAATAGCTCGATCGGGCTGGTCGCCGGCCATAAGATAAACAACGTTGCATGACATCTGAGCGCCTCACGTAATTGTCATAAAGTGCGCGGGAGCCAGACAGTGCTATTCGACGGATGGCTCGTAAGCACTGCGATATAGCCATATTACCGGTATCGCAGACTGTAGTTGAGTATACCGTCATCTTGTCCATTGCGCTGCGCTCTCGCGCGACAGGCTCTATTCAATAGCGCGTTCGCGCTCAATATTGCTCTTGCTGTTGGGGTGAACATCTCCTGCCTGCAAGTCGCGCCCTGAAATAACATGTCAGCCCAAGCAAGCCCCCTGCTGCATCAAACAGTATGACATCTGTGAGCGCGCCGTTTCGCCCCGGAACAAAAGACTGATGAAACTCATCGCTGCATGCATAGCCAACCAGAATCACGCAACAGACAATCACCCTGCTCCGTGTCAGCGATCCCTGATCGGGCGTCGCGGAACGTAAAAGGAGCGCCATCAGTACCCCATAAGCAGTGATGTGTCCGGCCTTCTTGAGAACAACGTCGAGCACGGGGTCATCTGCTGAGGGCAGGGAGGGTTGAGCTGACATCAGGAAAATGACGCTCATCCACACCAAAGGGGGAAGCAGTCGTCTCACCATTTGTCTTTTGGGCCAGCCGGGCTGGGAATGCGACATTGAAGTATTCTAGCGACCTTCGGAAAGCGGCACTTTTCTGGATAGAATGCATCTAAAGCAAGGCAAATCGAGGACAAACGCTTTGTGGTTCACGAGGTAATGATATGACGGAGAAACTTGCGATTATTGGCGCCGGCCCGGCTGGACTGACGGCTGCGCTGTATGCCGGGCGCGCCTTTCTGGAGCCGCTGGTTTTTGTCGGTCCGGCCTTTGGCGGACAGATCGCCACAACCACCGAAGTGGAAAACTTCCCCGGCTTCCCGGCCGGATTGCAGGGGCCGGAACTGACGCAGGCCATGCGCGAGCAGGCCGAGCGCTTTGGCGCGCGCATCGTCGAAGAGACGATTGAATCTGTGGATTTGAGCCAGCCGCCCTTCAAGCTTGCGTCGTCCAGCAATCGCTATGAAGTTGAAGCAGTCATCATTGCCACCGGCGCGACGCCGCGCAAGCTGGGCGTGCCGGGCGAGGATGAGTTTATCGGACGCGGCGTCTCGTACTGCGCGACGTGCGACGGCTTTTTCTTCCGCAACAAGGAGATCATGGTCGTCGGCGGCGGCGACAGCGCCTTCCAGGAAGGTCTGTTCCTGACCAAATTCGGCTCACGGGTGCGCATCGTGCATCGGCGCGACGAGTTTCGCGCCGGCGCGACGCTTCAAGCCCGCGCCGCTCAGAACCCTAAAATTGAGTTTGTCAGGAGCGCGGTCATCGAGCGCATCGAAGGCAACGGCAAGGTGAAGGAGGTTGTGTTGAGGAACGTCAAGACCGGCGCGGTCGAGACAACGCCGGTGGATGGCGTCTTCGTCTTCATCGGCCACAAGCCGAATACGGAGTTGTTCCGGGGCCAGCTCGAGATGGATCACGAAGGCTATCTCACGGTTGACTCGCGCCTGCACACCAGCGTGCCCGGCGTGTTCGCCGCCGGCGAAGCGCACGACAACTGGTTCAAGCAGGCCATCACGTCGGCCGGGTTTGGCTGCATGGCCGCCATGGAAGCGGAGAAGTACCTGGCCAACAAATAGACGGCCTGACTGTCATTCATCGCAACCCACATCAATGACCGATCCTCTCCATCCAGACTCACTCGGTGATTTGCTCGACACAGCCATTATGCTGGCGCGCGGCGCCGGCGTGATTCTGCTCGATGGGCTGACAGAGATTCGCGCCGGCAATCACGGGGCGGTGCGCTTCAAGAGCGGCCCTGGCGATGTGGTCACCGAATACGACCAGCGCAGCGAGGACTTCATCGTCTCCGAGCTGCGCCGGCGCTACCCCGGCCACGCGATCGTCGGCGAGGAGGGTGGCGCGTATGCCGCTCAGTCGCAGGCCAACCTGCCGGCGCGCTATGAGTGGCAGATCGACCCGCTGGACGGCACGACCAATTTCTCGCATGGCTTTGGCATTTTCAGCGTGTCGATTGGCCTGCTGATGGACGGGCTGCCGGCGGTTGGCGTGGTCTACAGCCCGGCTACGAACGATCTGTATGCAGCCGCGCGCGGCCTCGGCGCAACATGGAATGGCCGGCCCATCCATGTCTCTCGCGTTGATTCGCTGCAACAGGCGCTGCTCATCACCGGCTTCCCCTACGATTACGCCCACAGCCCGCAAAACAATCTGCGCGCCTTCGACGCCTTCAATCGCCGGTCGCAGGCAGTGCGGCGGATTGGCTCGGCAGCGCTTGACCTGTGCCTGGTGGCCTCCGGCCAGATGGACGGCTATTGGGAAACGAAGATCAAGCCGCACGACATCGCCGCCGGCATCGCCATTGTGCGCGAGGCCGGCGGCGTCGTCACCGATAGCGCCGGCGGCGATGGCATGTTGGCCCTCGGAGAGATCGTGGCCAGCAATGGGCTGATTCAGCCGGCTATGCTCGATGTGCTCAACACGCTGCAAGTCTGAGAACAGACTCATGTTGTCGTGAGATAGTTCGGCTTCGATGACATCATGAGCACTGAATCAAATGCTGTTCTCAATACAACGCCACTGACTTCTGATGCGAGGCCGGAGGACAATTGCCCCTATGTGGCGACCGGCCCGACCACGCTGCGGTGCTCCAAATGCAACCGCCCGCTGATGCCAAAGGACGCCCGGCGCACGCCTACCGGCTACGTGTGCCCCTATTACATCAAGGCCCGCGTGGCGACGTTTTATAACGCGCAACCGATTCACTATGTGATCGGCGGGGCAATCGCGCTGGCGCTGGGGATTGTGGGCGGGTTTGCGCTGCAACTGGTGGGCAGCATCGGCTTCTTCGCCATCATCCTGTCGGTGTTCATTGGCCCGATTGTGGGCGGCGTGGTGGCCGAGGCGATCCGGCGCGCGCTGGGCAAAACACGCGGGCAATATATGTGGCTGGTGGCGGCGATCTGCATGGGCATTGGCGCGGCTTACTTCACCATCCTGCCGCCGATTGTGTTTCTGCTGGCCGGCTCGCCGCGCTTCCTTTTCGCGCTCATCCCCGTGCTGGGTCTGGCGCTGGCGATCGGCGCGCTCGTCGCCCGGATGCGGGTTTAACAAATGCGCGGCAGTTGCTCGCCGCTCATCATGTCCACGATGCGCGAGGCCCCGATCCGGCTGCGCAGAGTCACGATGCCGGCGCGTCCGCCTTCGCCAACCATCCCGATGCGCGCCGCGCCCTGGCCCAGGGGGTGCGCGCGCAGCGTGTCCAGCGCCCGCTCCGCGTCCTGCGGCGCGACAAATGCGACCAGCCGGCCCTCGTTGGCCACGTAGAGCGGATCGAACCCCAGAATCTCGCACGCCGCGCGCACGTCGTCGCGCAGCGGAATGCGCGACTCTTCGATGCTGATGCTGACTTGAGCGGCGCCGGCAATTTCGTTCAGGGCGCTGGCCAGCCCGCCGCGCGTCAGGTCGCGCAGGCAGTGAATCTCGATCCCCGCGCCGATCAGTTCCTGCACCAGACTGTTGAGCGGCGCGGAATCGCTTTCGATGGCGCTCTCGAACTCCAGCCCTTCGCGCACGGCCATGATGGCCATGCCATGCCGGCCCAGATCGCCGTTCACCAGCAACACGTCGCCCGGCTGAACGGACTGCGGCGCGATGCGCAGGGCGTGTTCGATCACACCCACGCCGGCGGTGTTGATGAACAGGCCATCGGCCTTGCCGCGATCCACGACTTTCGTGTCGCCGGTGACGATCTGGACGCCGGCGCGCTGCGCGGCCTGGGCCATGGATTGAACAATTCGCCACAGCGTGTCCATCGGCAGCCCTTCTTCGATGATGAAGCCGGCGCTGAGGTAAAGCGGGCGCGCGCCGCACATCGACAGGTCGTTGACGGTGCCATGCACGGCCAGCGAGCCGATGTCGCCGCCGGGGAAAAACAGCGGATGAATGACATAGGAGTCGGTGGTGAACGCCAGCCGGGCGCCGCCATCGAGCGTGAAAACTGCGCTGTCGTGTCGCGCATCGAGGGCCGGATTGCCGAACGCGCGCAGCATCATCTTCTCGACGAGCATGTGCGACAGCTTGCCGCCCCCGCCGTGCGCCAGCAGCACATTCGGGTAATCGGAGATTGGTATGGGGCAGGAGAGCGTGAAGGTGAAGTCTGAGGGTGTGTCCATGCGAGATTCAACGGCGCGCCGGCTGCGCGGCTGCGCGCCGATAATTGTAATAGGCCGCGCAGGCGCCTTCGGATGACACCATCGGCGCGCCGAGGGGGCGTTCCGGGGTGCAGCGCGTCCCGAAGGCCGGGCATTGATCGGGCTTTTTCACGCCTTGCAGCACCAGGCCGGCAATGCACTCGCTCGATTCTTCGGCGGCGCGCGCGGTCAGGCCAAAGCGCCGCTCCGCGTCGAAGTCGGCGTAGGCCGGGCGCAATCGGTAGCCGCTGTTGGGAATTTCGCCGATGCCGCGCCATGCGCGCGGGCCGACCTCGAACACTTCATAGATCAACTTCCGGGCCTGCGGGTTGCCCTCTCGCCGCACGACGCGCGCATACTGATTCTCGACTTCAGCGCGGCCTTCTTCCAGTTGTCGCACGCACAGGTGCACGCCTTGCAGGATGTCGACCGGCTCGAAGCCGGTGACAACGATCGGCGTGTGGTAACGCTGCGCGATCGGCTCGTACTCGGTATAGCCCATCACGGCGCACACATGGCCGGCAGCCAGGAATCCCTGCACCTGATTCTGCGGCGCGGACAAGATGGCTTCCATCGCCGGCGGGACGAGCACATGCGACACCAGTATGGAGAAGTTGGCGATACCCTGTTGCCGGGCAGCGTACACGGCCATCGCGTTGGCCGGCGCGGTGGTCTCGAACCCGACGGCGAAGAAGACGACCTGTCTGGCCGGGTTGTCGCGCGCGATCTTCAGGCAGTCGACCGGCGAGTACACGATGCGCACATCCGCGCCGCCTGCCTTTGCCGAGAGCAAATCTTTCCCTGTGCCGGGCACGCGCAACATGTCGCCGAACGAGCACAGAATCGTGTCGCGCTGCGCGGCGATCTCGATCGCCTTGTCAATCAGATCGACCGGCGTCACGCACACCGGGCAGCCCGGCCCGTGCACCAGGGTGATGGCCTCTGGCAGCAGCTCGTCGATGCCGAATTTGACGATGGCATGGGTCTGCCCCCCGCAGATTTCCATGATCGTCCAGGGCCGGGTAGTGATGCGCGCGATGGCCTGCGCGTACTGGCGCGCAGCGTCACCATCGCGGTATTCGTCCAGGTATTTCATTGCCGCTCTGTTGAGGCTGAAGCGTTCTGTTCCTCAAGCTCGGCTAATTCGCCCATCTCTTTGAGGTACTCGAACACCTGGTTGGCTTCGGCTTCGTCGATGGTGTTGAGAGCGAACCCGACATGCACGATCACGTAGTCGTTCACTTTGGCTTCGGGCACATAGGCCAGGTTCACATCCTTGACGATGCCGCCAAAGTTGACTTTGGCCATTCGCATCAGCGGGTCGTCGCCGGCAATGCTCACAATCCGGCCGGGAACAGCTAAACACATGTTGCGTCACTCCTGCAGAGATCGCAGATCACACACCAAAAATTACGAGTGGTTCGCTGCGAATTGTCAATCGTCGACTTCCGAGCGCGTTGCGACGCGGACTATTCAAGTGTACATGACGATCTGTCGTCTGTGCTCTGTTCTTTTTGCGTCCGCCGCATCTGCCTGTGTTTGCCGGCGAACGGCCACTCGCTGGCAAACAGCTGTTTGCCGGCTATGGCAGGCGCCTGGGCAATTCAGGGGATGAGATCACGGCGATGCGCACGCTGGCCGCGTCGTCGGCGATCACGGTGGAATAGCCGAACAGGGGGACGGTCAGCCGCACGGGGCCGTTGTTGAACACGACCAGGCCGGCCCGCCCATCGGCGTCGGTGACGGCCTGCCCCAGCGGCAATCCGGTGGCTTCGTCGGACACGCGCACCGACACGTTGGCGATGCCTTCGCCGGGGTCGGGCGCGTTGTTGCGGTTGATCTCGTTGTGGATTTGCACGCTCAGCGCGACGCGCCGGGGCTGTGGCGTGGGCTGCGAAATCGGAACAACCGGCGTGGCCTCGATTGGCCGGATGGGCAGGTTCTGGGCCGTGCGTGGTGTGGGATAAGGTGTCATGGTCGGATCGGGCGGCTCCGGGGTAGGCGGCACGAATGGTGGCACCGGCGTCGGCGTGCCGCGCGGATCGACGGTGGGCGTGGGGGTGGCCGGCAGGCCGATGTCGCAGCGGAGCGAATAGCTGCGCGTCTGTCCTTCGGTGGCGCGCGGTGGATTCACTTCCCCGACCAGAATGTAGGCGTAGCCGGTGTAGCCGGACAGCCAGGTGAGGCGACTGGAAAAGTCCCCGCGCGCTGTGTGCTCCGGGCTGATATCGTCGTTGCCGCCGATAGCTACTTGATCCTGGTTGTAGACGATGATGTTCGTGTCTGTTCCGGCGCTGAGTTCGAAGGTGAAGCAGGTGTAGTACACGCCCTGTTTGACCGGCAGGCGATAGAAGTCGTTGTCCTGCGTGTCCGGGGTGGGCGGGTTCCAGGGCACGAAGTTGAGCTCTCTGTAGTCAACGCCTGGCGCGATCAGGGTCGCGCTGTCGAACCAGCCGTTGTATTCGAACCGGTCAGCGCCGGCGGGAAACGGAGTGGGCGTAGGACCCGGAGGGGGCGTGTTGGTGGGCGTGGGAGTCGCTTGCAAAATCTCGAGTGCGGAAAGCGCGTAGGTTTGGCCGGGGACGCGCGGCGACGAATCCAGGTTCACCACACGAATCCAGTAAACGCCATCGAAGGGGATTTGCACGATGACCTGCGACCCGCGCTGGCCGGCGATGTGGCGATTGTTTGGATTGGTCGAGCCGAGGATGGCCGGCGCCAGCGTCACGCCGTCGGGCTGAAACACGGCCAACACCGTTTCAACCCCCGGCTGCACGTTGCTGGTGTTGATCTGGTAGATACTGCCGGCGCGCCCGTAAATCTGGAACCAGTCAGCCGTGTCGGCTGGCCGCCCGTCGTTGAACGGTGTAAAGCTTAGATCCGGGATGGTTGCGCCGACGGCGATAAAACTGGCCGTGCTGCGGGTGCCGGTAGGAACGCTGGCTTCGGCGATGGTGTCATTTGGCTCGTAGGCGTCCGGACTGAGGCCGGGAATAGGGGTGTTGGTGGGCGGCGGCGGCGGAATCGATGAAATTGTGTAATTCAGCGTGTACAGTGAGTTGATGCCGGAATTATTGGTGACACGAATGAAGTATTGCTGAAGACCTGGCGAGGTGTTTGTAATAATCACTGTTGAAGCGGCGACAGCGTCAGTTGCAACGCCAACTGGTGTGGTGCCATCGGGCAGGAATCCTCTGGCAGACAGTAGCAGGCTTCCCGGGCCAGATGCTGTCAGGTTCAGGATTTTGCCGGGGTCCAGGTTGAAAATATACCAGTCGGTGTCGTTAGCCAGTCCCGTTCCGCTCACGTAGAATGTGAGCGAAATCACGGGCGAAGGGTCGATAACAAGTTGGGCCTGCGCTGCCGTGTCATTGATTTCATATCGGTCGGGGAAGTTGGCTGGCTGGCCTGCCGGCCGGCTTTGCTCGCTGGCTGAGGCGACGCCGACAGCAAGCATGACAGCGGCAAGCGCCCCCGGAACCAGCAACAGGGTCAATTGAAGCGCATGTGCGCCTTGCTTGTTCATTGTTAACATTGTACCTCCCAGGCAGGTTTCATTGTATAGTCGTCTGGTTGCTGGTGATCGCCCCGGACGCGAGATGCCGGGAAATGGTATGGCTGTCGTAGAGTAACCGAACAACACCCCGTCCCCTGTGAGTGGGGCTGCCCATGCAGTTCTATCGATGCAAACCGGCTGGCCGTGTGGTTGCCCTCGTTGTCAGTGTGATGCCGGCGCTGCTCGCGCTGGTTGCTACCGCACCGTTGTGGGCTTCCACGCGCGCAGAAACGCCCCTGGCGCCGATGGTCGCTCCCAGCTTCGACGCCTCGCGCAAGTATGCCGACAAATCGCTGGTCACGCAATGTTAGCCGGGTCGAGTCAGCGCGAGAGTATGTGGTGACAGGCACATTTAGCGCCGCGTTGTCGGCAGCCGGGCGCATCCTGCTGACGGTGTATGATCCGGCGTGCAACCAGCAGATGGTCCTGACATGGAGCGCAGCAAAGATTGCCCCTTTGGTGGATGATCTCTGGCCATTACCGCCAAACCTTAAATTTGCGCATTTTGGGCCGCGACGCTATTGACAATTCGCCTGCGGCGTGTAGAATACACCTCGCTTAACCGATCACCTCCGTTTACAACTTCATAGCGCAGTCAAGACGGACTAAAAGGCGGGCCTGCCAACTTGTTCTTAGGTCTTAAGAGCCAAGACGAGAGCGGGTCTTTTTAGTCGGAAAGTGAAGAAGGTCTTGACAGCGCCGATGTGAAGTAGTAATATCGCCGGGCTTGAGTTAAGGGCACATTAACAACTGAAGAGTGGTAAAGAGATCTGGGAATCAGATTCGGGTTCTCAATCTTTTCCAGAGTTTGGAAACACAATCCCATTAAGTTGGGAGCAAGCTTTACGGAGAGTTTGATCCTGGCTCAGGATTAACGCTGGCGGCGTGCCTAACCCATGCAAGTCGTACGATCCAGTAGCAATATTGGAGAGTGGCGGAAGGGTGAGTAACACGTTGGTGATCTGCCTCGTCGCAGGGAACAACAGTCCGAAAGGATTGCTAATACCCAAAAGGATCGGCGGTTCGTGCCGTTGATCAGAGTCGAAAGGCGTGACGAGAGGAGCCTGCGGCCCATCAGCTGGTTGGCGGGGTAACGGCCCACCAAGGCAACGACGGGTAGGGGGTCTGAGAGGATGGCCCCCCACACTGGAACTGAAACACGGTCCAGACGCCTACGGGTGGCAGCAGGGAGGAATATTGGGCAATGGGCGAAAGCCTGACCCAGCAACGCCGCGTGGAGGATGAAGGCCTTCGGGTCGTAAACTTCTTTTGCAGGAGAAGAGAAAGGACGGTATCCTGCGAATAAGCCACGGCTAACTACGTGCCAGCAGCCGCGGTAAAACGTAGGTGGCGAGCGTTATCCGGATTTACTGGGCGTAAAGAGCTTGTAGGCGGTCTTGTAAGTTGGGCGTGAAAGCCCCGGGCTTAACTCGGGGAGGCCGTTCAATACTGCAGGGCTAGAGGATGTCAGAGGGAGATGGAATTCCTGGTGTAGCAGTGAAATGCGTAGATATCAGGAGGAACACCCGTGGCGAAGGCGGTCTCCTGGGGCATTCCTGACGCTGAGAAGCGAAAGCTAGGGGAGCGAACGGGATTAGAAACCCCGGTAGTCCTAGCCGTAAACGATGGATGCTAGGTGTTGGCAGATCTAACCCTGTCAGTGCCAAAGCTAACGCGTTAAGCATCCCGCCTGGGAACTACGAGCGCAAGCTTAAAACTCAAAGGAATTGACGGGGACCCGCACAAGCAGCGGAGCGTGTGGTTTAATTCGATGCTACACGAAGAACCTCACCCAGGCTTGACATACAGGTGGTAGTGAACTGAAAGGGGAACGACCCGCAAGGGAGCCTGTACAGGTGTTGCATGGCTGTCGTCAGCTCGTGTCGTGAGATGTTGGTTTAAGTACCCTAACGAGCGCAACCCTCGTTGCCAGTTACAAGTGTCTGGCGAGACTGCCGGCCACAAGCCGGAGGAAGGCGGGGATGACGTCAAGTCAGCATGGCCTTTATGTCTGGGGCTACACACACGCTACAATGGGTGACAACAATGGGTAGCCAAACCGTGAGGTGGAGCCAATCCCATAAAATCATCCTCAGTTCAGATTGCAGGCTGCAACCCGCCTGCATGAAGTCGGAGTTGCTAGTAAACGCGCGTCAGCTATAGTGCGTTGAATACGTTCCCGGGTCTTGTACACACCGCCCGTCACACTATGGGAGCTGGCAACACCTGAAGCCAGTAGCGTAACCGCAAGGAGCGCGCTGTCAAAGGTGGGGCTGGTGACTGGAGTGAAGTCGTAACAAGGTAGCTGTACGGGAACGTGCGGCTGGATCACCTCCTTTCTAGGGATATAAGCCTGTTCGCAGGCTTGCCCCCTTGGTTAGACGACGAAACGCTTTCGGGCAATCGTCGTAGCGATCTGACGGTGTAGATCGCGACCTGAATCGGGTTCAATATCTCTTTACCACTCTTTAGGTGCTAATGGGCGCCGGCAAGAGGGCGATTAGCTCAGTTGGTTAGAGCATCCCTCTGATAAGGGGAAGGTCTCTGGTTCGAGTCCAGAATCGCCCACCTTAGCAAGGGGACTTAGCTCAGCTGGGAGAGCGCCTGCTTTGCAAGCAAGAGGTCACGGGTTCGAATCCCGTAGTCTCCACACCAAGTTTTGGATTTTGGATTTTGGATTTGCGATTTTGGATTGACCACGATCCGAGATCGGAAATCTGAAATTCAAAGTTTCAGAGACGATGGCACTTTAAAAACTGAATAGAACTGGAGCAATGCAAAGAGCAATCCACCCGATCGAGAAATCGATCAAATAGATTGCCCACATTGCGGGAACTTCAATTTCTCCGCATCATGTGAGAAGCTACTAAGGGTGTACGGTGGATGCCTTGGCGCCAAATGCCGAAGAAGGACGCGGATCACTGCGAAAAGCCTCGAGGAGTCGTGATCAGACATTTTTACTCGGGGATGTCCGAATGGGGAAACCCGACCGGTGCTGAGCCGGTCACCACGCGCTGAATCCATAGGCGCGCTGGAGGGAACCGCCCGAACTGAAACATCTAAGTAGGGCGAGGAAAAGATAAGCATTCCGAAAGTAGTGGCGAGCGAAATCGGAACAGCCCAAACCAGTCAGCTTGCTGATTGGGGTTGTAGGACCCCACCAGCTGATCTGCTAGTCTAGCCGAACCGTTCAGGAAAGCCGGACCATAGAAGGTGATAGTCCTGTAGGCGAAAGATGATGCAGCAGCGGGGTATCCTGAGTAGTACCCGGCACGTGAAATCGGGTATGAATCCACGGAGACCACTCCGTAAGGCTAAATACGTTTGGCGACCGATAGCGAACAAGTACCGTGAGGGAAAGGTGAGAAGCACCCCGATGAGGGGAGTAGCAGTACCTGAAACCGTACACTTACAAGCAGTCGAAGGGCTATGTTTTACATGCCTGACGGCGTGCCTCTTGGAGAATGAATCGGCGACTTAATGTCTGTCGCGAGGTTAAGGCAGTGACAGCCGGAGCCACAGGGAAACCGAGTCTGAATAGGGCGTTCAGTGGCAGGCATTAGACCCGAAACCAGGTGAGCTACTCATGGCCAGAGTGAAACGAGAGTAACATCTCGTGGAGGCTCGAACTCGTTAGGGCTGCAAAACTATGAGATGAGCTGTGAGTAGAGGTGATATGCCAATCGAACCTGGAGATAGCTGGTTCTCCCCGAAATAACTTTAGGGTTAGCCTCGATTGTTTAGTACCGGAGGTAGAGCACTGAATGAGCTAGGGGCCGTAAGGCTACCAAACTCAATCAAACTCCGAATGCCGGCACTCCACAGGTCGGGAGTCGGGCTACGAGTTATGAGATCCGTGGCCGAAAGGGAAACAACCCAGCCCGCCATCTAAGGTCCTCAAGTGCGCGCTAAGTGGGAAACGATGTGGAACTGTTCAGACAGCCAGGAGGTTGGCTTAGAAGCAGCCATCCTTTAAACAGTGCGTAATAGCTGACTGGTCAAACGGTTCTGCGCGGAAAATTCAACGGGGCTAAGCGCGCCACCGAAGATACGGGAGTGAAAACTCAGTAGGGGAGCGTTCTGCAAGCATAGAAGCCGTACCGGAAGGAGCGGTGGAGCGAGCAGAAGTGAGAATGCCGATACGAGTAGCGTAAATCACGTGAGAACCGTGATCGCCGTATGCCTAAGGTTTCCGATGCAAGGTCAGTCCGCATCGGGTTAGTCGGGCCTAAGCCGAGGCTGAGACGCGTAGGTGATGGACAATCGGTCAACATTCCGATACCGGCGCAGAGGAGCGATGGAGGGACGCAGAATGGTAGGTGAGCCAGACCGTTGGTAGTTCTGGTGCGAAATCCCCAGGGAGATGAGGCGAACAGGCAAATCCGTTCGCTGATCCTGAAGGACTAGCGGGTCCCCAAGCCTAAGTCACTGAGCCAATCTGTCAAGAAAAACTTCTAAGCGTTGAATCTGTGTCGCCCGTACCGCAAACCGACACTGGTAGGCGAGGAGAGTATCCTCAGGCGAACGAGAGAACCCTCGTTAAGGAATTAGGCAAAATGTACCCGTAACTTAGGGAGAAGGGTAGCCTATGCCGTTGTGGTCATTCGATTACGGCGGTGTAGGTCGCAGATGAGAGGCTCTAGCGACTGGTTAACTAAACCACAGGTCTCTGCGAAGTCGTAAGACGACGTATAGGGGCTGACACCTGCCCAGTGCCGGAAGGTTAAAGGGAGCGGTTAGCGCAAGCGAAGCTGCGAACTGA
>CALBEF010000024.1 GCA_937927775.1 uncultured Anaerolineae bacterium
TTGTTCCCGGCGCTCGTAGAAGCACAGCAGGGTCGATCCATACCGGCGCCGGTCCACCAGTTCCAATGTCTGAAGCGCGAGGTCGTGGTGCTCACGCGGGTTGATCTGCGCGATCACTACGCCATTTTCCGCCAGCCAGCCCGGGTTCAGGTCGATGGCGAGCACGGCGCGATCCCACAGGCCCTGATACTGGGGTGGGGCAACGTAGATAAAGTCGTAGCGCGTGTTGGGCAGCCCACGCAGGTAATGAAAGGCGTCCTGTCGGATCACTTTCGCGCCGGCTTCGAGGCGCGCAATGGCCAGGTTCTGCTGGATCGTGCGAATAGCGAGCGGCGCAGTGTCGAGAAAGGTGCTGTGCGCCGCGCCCCGGCTCAAGGCTTCGATGCCGATGGCGCCGGTGCCGGCGAACAGATCCAGCCAGGTCGATCCCTGCACGTCATCGCCGAGGATGTTGAACACGGCCTGCTTGACGCGATCGGTGACCGGTCGTGTGGTGCTGCCGGGCACGGAGCGCAGCCGACGGCCTTTGGCGAGTCCTGTGTTGATGCGCATGTCAGACCGGCACGTGCGCAGCCGGCGTGGCGACCACGGGCTTGAAAACCAGATCGAGCGACCACCCTTGCGCATCCCGCCGTGCGTGCCAAATCCCCGCCGTTGGGACGGGGTTGCCGTTCGGGTAGATGTGGCGCGTCAGGTCGATCTGTTCGCGCGACAAAATTTGCAGCATGGCCTTGATGGGCGACCCGTGCGACACCAGCGCCACGACCGGGGCGGCGCCCTGCTCCAACCGGGCCAGCAACTCTCGGATGCGCTCTTTTACGGCGTCGAATGTTTCTTCGTGCCGATGCTCGGCCAGCGCCGGCTCGGTGGTGATGGGCAGGCCGGTCTCGATAGCAATGGCATGGGCCGTGCCCTGCGCGCGCTCGAGTGGCGAGGCATACAGGCATTGCACGCCCCGGCCGGCCAGATACAGGCCGGCCAGCCGCGCTTCGGCGCACCCGATTTCCGACAGCGGCGGACCCGGTGGACGGTCGTAAGCCAGGCCGGTGTTCTGCTGGGGGTGTCCATGCCGGACAATGTAAAGATCCGTGACCTGCATCGCGCTTCTCAATGTCCCTGCGACTACGCAACACGCAATACGCAATACGCAATACGCAATACGCAATACGCACTGCGCCGCGCCGGCTATTCTACCCGGCAATCAACCGGCGCGCTGGTCCAGCCGCCTTCCCGGCGCTGATAGCACCGGCAGTACTCGGAGTCCGGCTCAAAGCGCAGACCATCATCCCATTTCAGATAGCGGACGCGCATACGGGCGCATTGAATCGTCCCGGTTGCGTCACCGGTTGCAGGGCGTTCGGGTGTGGAGATTGACCACGCAAGGCCGGTCAGAGATCGGCGCTCGCGGATCGTCCACACCCGCGCTTCGCGGATCGGGTCGCCGGCGTTGATGACGATTTCCTCGCTCAGGAAAAGATAGAACGCCAGCCCGAACAGGAGTGGCAGTCCCAGCGCCAAAATGGTGACGGCTGCGATGCCGGCCCGCGCAGCCCATCTGCGCAGCTTCGGCTCAGGTTGCGTTGTGGCATCGGGTTTGGGCGCTTCTTCAGAAGGGCGCTCAGGCGTTTCGGTTGCGGGGCTGAACGGATCGTCGCTCATGGCGTGGCTGCATAGTATAATCGCTGGGCTTTGGCGCCGAGTGGCCGGCGAAGGGCCGGGGATGTGTCGAAACTGGCAGACGAGCATGACTTAGGATCATGTGGCGCAAGCCGTGTGGGTTCGAGTCCCACCATCCCCATGGCAGATCTACAGAGCACAGAGCACAGATTGCAGAATCCAGATCGCGGATTGCGCCACGCCAAAGGCAAATCCAAAATCCCAAATCCCAAATCCACAATCGAATCATGGATCTCCAGGTAGAACATCTCGACACACACGAAGTGCGGTTGACCATCACTGTCCCAGACGACGTAGTAGCCCGCGCGCAACGCGACGTTGCCCGCAAGCTCTCCAAAGACTTCCGCATCCCCGGCTTCCGGCCCGGCAATGCTCCCCTGAACGTTGTCATGGCCACCGTCGGCCCGGAAGCGTTCGCTTCTGAACTGGCCAACGAACTCGCGGCCAAAGTGTACAGCCAGGCGATCGACGAAGCCGGCATCGAACCCTATGGCCCCGGCCAGTTGGAGGACCTCAAGCGCGAGCCGACCCGGTTGATCGTGCGCATCCCGCTCGAACCCGTGGTTGACCTCAAGGACTATCGATCCATTCGTCTGCCGGCGCCTGTCGTCACGGTGACGGATGAGGAGATCGAGACGCAATTGCAGTATCTGCGCGAGGACAACGCCGTCGTCGAGATGGTGGAACGGCCAGCGCAGGCCGGGGATGTGGTCGAGGCGGTCATCGTCGGCGTCTCCGAAGGCAAAGAGGTTTTACGCATTTTGCCCCGGCCTCTGGTGTTGGATCATGAGCGTGTGGCTATCCCCGGCCTGGTCGATGCCCTCATCGGCATGTCCGCCGGTGAGCACAAGGATCAGACGCTGACCCTCCCCGACGACTTCGACGAGGAGCGGCTGCGCGGCAGGACGCTCGACGTGTCGATCGATGTTCAGCGTGTCAGCAGCCGGGTTCTGCCGGAGATCAACGACGAACTGGCCCAGGCTGTCGGCCCGTTCGATTCGCTGGTTCAGTTGCGCGACGATCTGCGCCGCCGCATCCTCGAACGGAAGCAGCGCCAGGCCGATCAGCAATATGCCGGCCAGGTGCTCGACACGTTCACGAATCTCTCCACGATCTCGTATCCGCCGGCCTTTATCGAAGAGCGGTTGTCCGACGCTCTGGTGGAGTTCAAGGAGGACGTGCGGCGCTCCGAGGGCATGCCCTTCGAGGAGTGGCTGAACATCCAGAACAAGACTGAAGACGAGATCAGGGAAGAGTTGCGCCCGAATGCCGAGGCGCGCGCGCGTCGCGGGCTGGTGATGCGCGAAATCGCCCGCGCCGAAAAGCTCGATGTTTCCGACCTGGAGATTGCCGCCGAAGTGGAGCGCGAACTGCGGCTGTTCGGCAACGATAACAGCCGGTTGCGGCGGATGTTGCAGCGCGAGGAAAACCGCCGCTCCATACAAAACAACATCCTGTCCAGCAAGGTGTTGCGGCGCATGACGCAGATCGCGCAGGGCGTCGTCGACGACCAGGCCGGCGCTTCACAGCCTGCGGCGGAGGCGGTTTCTGAACAGGCTGCGCAGGAGAATCTAACGTCCGGCTAATGTTTGCGGTCAATGATTGCCCAATACTCAATCAGGCAAGAATCGTAAATGAGGTGGAAGGTGAATCCGATCCTGTCACAGGCTGAACCGGCCCGCTCGGTCATTCCGATGGTCATCGAGACGAACGGGCGCGGCGAACGGGCGTATGACATCTACTCGCTTCTGCTGAAGGAGCGCATCGTCTTTCTGGGCACGCCGATCAACGATCAGGTGGCCAATCTGATCGTGGCGCAATTGCTGTTCCTCGACCGCGAGGACAGCGAGCGCGACATCTGGTTCTACATCAACTCGCCGGGCGGACAGGTCAGTTCCGGCCTGGCCATCTACGACACGATGCAGATGATCAGCGCGCCGATCAACACGGTGGCGGTGGGCATGACGGCCAGCTTTGGCACCATCCTGCTGATGGCCGGCACCAGGGGCCGGCGCTATGCGCTCCCCAACGCGACCATTCACATGCACCAGCCCCTCGGCGGCGTGCAGGGACAGGCCTCGGACATCGAGATCGAGGCGCGCGAGATCCTGCGCCTCAAGTCGCTGCTCAACGGCATCATCACCAAGCACACCAATATTCCGGCCGATCAGGTCGAACGCTACACCGACCGCGATTTCTACATGACTGCTGAGAAGGCCAAAGAGCTGGGCATCATCGACGCAGTGGCCGAGATGAACCAGGCCAAGCTGAAGGCGCTGGGCATCGGCACAACGACGACCGCCTGAGCGCCTCCCCCAACTTGCGTTCGCGCCGGCCCGGTCTCTCACAGAGGCTGGGCCGGCTTTTTTTGCTTCGACAACAGCCGGCCGGCTGGACTTCGTATTGCGCGATCCGTAATCTGTGCTCTGTGGTCTGTGCTCTGCGGTCTGTGCTCTGTGCTCTGTGGTCTCTCATCTCCAGTCTGTATAATCGCGGTGTGGCAAGAGCAGGATCGCAGCCCAACAGTTGCTCATTTTGCGGCAAAAGCGAGATGCACGTCAACCGGCTCATCGCCGGCCCGCGCAATGTGTTCATCTGCGATGAGTGCGTCAAGATGTGCCAGGACATTCTGGACGGCGAGCGGCGCCAGGCCGGCGAAAAGCAGCGCGGCGCCCAGACCGCCGGCGCCAGGATGTACTCGCCGCGCGCTATTTTCAAGCACCTCGATGAATACGTGGTCGGCCAGGATGCTGCCAAGCGCAGCCTGTCGGTGGCGGTGTACAACCACTACAAGCGCATCGAGAACAAAGGCCGGCTGGCCGATGTCGAAGTGAGCAAAAGCAACGTCCTGCTGATCGGCCCAACCGGCTGCGGAAAAACCCTTCTGGCCCAGACGCTGGCCAAATTGCTCGATGTGCCGTTCTGTATTGCCGACGCCACAGCCCTGACCGAGGCCGGCTACGTGGGCGAGGATGTCGAGACGATCCTGTGGCGACTTATCCAGGCTGCTGACAATGACATCAGCCGGGCGCAGCGCGGCATCGTCTACATCGACGAGATCGACAAGATCGCGCGCAAGTCGGGCGCCAATCCCAGCATCACCCGCGATGTGTCTGGCGAGGGCGTCCAGCAGGCTCTGCTCAAGATCATCGAAGGCAACGTCGTTTTTGTGCCGCCCGACGGCGGGCGCAAGCACCCGCAGGGCGAGATGCTCAGGATCGACACCACCGACATCCTGTTCATCTGTGGCGGCGCATTCGAACGGCTGGATGAGGTGATTGGGGAGCGCATCGGTTTCCGGCGCCGCATGGGTCTGCCGGGTGTTCATCACAACGCCGGCCCGCAAAAGCCTGTCGCAAAAGAGGACCTGCTCCACTACATCACGCCGGACGACCTCATGCGCTATGGGCTGATTCCTGAACTGGTTGGGCGTCTGCCGGTTGCAGTCTCGCTCGACCCGCTGGATGCCAAAGCGCTGATGGATGTGCTCACCCGGCCCAGGAATGCCATCACCAGGCAGTATCAGCGTCTGCTGAGCCTGGATGGCGTCGAACTCGTCTTCACTGAAGATGGCCTGCGCGCCGCCACTGAGGAGGCGCTCAAGCTGGAGACCGGCGCGCGCGGCTTGCGTGCGATCATCGAGCGCGCGCTGCTCGACGTGATGTACGAAGTTCCCTCGCGCCGCGACATCCGCAAGGTGGTGGTCGATGCGGCTGCCATGCGCGGCCAGTCGTCGCCCAGGCTCTACGACTATACCGGCCGCCTGCTCGGTATGGACCAGCTCGACAAGGCGGCGTGAAAAGACCCGCTTCCCCGTTTGCGCTTATCGCCGCCGGCGCAGCCCTGACGCTTGCAGCGGTGGCGCTTGCTGCTCTGCTTGCCGAAAGCAACGTCAGTCGCAGCTTCGCGCTTGTCGATGGCGTGCCCATCGAAGTGTTTGCGCCGGACGACGCCGGCGACGCCCGGTCGGCGCGCGCGGCGGTGGTTGTCGTCCACGGTTTCAGCGGCAATCGCCAGTTGATGTATGGATTCGGCTTTGCGCTGGCGCGCAGCGGCTATGTGGCTGCGCTGATCGATTTTGCCGGCCACGGGGCGAGCCTGGATCGGCTGCCGGGCGAATTCGACGAGGCGCGCTACCAGAAACTGGCCGCCAATCTCGCCACTGCCATCGAGCATCTCCAGCGCGACTGGAATATCCCGCGCGAGCGCATTGCCATCCTCGGCCATTCAATGGGCGCCAGCGTTGTGACGCGCTATGCGGTCGAGCATCCAGATGTGCCGGCGACCGTCGCCATCTCGCTGGGTGAATTTGGCGGCCGGCTGCCCGCGCAGGCGGATCGTCCGCGCAATCTGCTCATTCTGGTGGGCGCCGCCGAGTTCGCCGGCTTTATCAGTGGCAGCACAAACGGTCTGCGCGCAGCCTGGCCCGACGGTGTGGCCGGCCAGACTTACGGCGACTTCACCCTCGGCAGCGCCCGGCGTCTGGTGGCCGTCCCCGGCGTGGAGCACATCACCATCCTCTTCAGCCCGCGAACGCACCAGGAGACGGCGCAATGGCTGGGCGCGGTGTTTGGCGAGCCGCCCGTGGGCGATGCCGCAGGGGATGGCCGGATGGGGTGGGTGGCCGTGTTGTATCTCGCTGCGGCGATCGGGTTCTGCCCGCTGGCCCGCGTTGTGTTGCCGCGCGTCTCGCTTCCGCCGGCAGCCGCGCAACGTCAACCGGTGAGCGGGCGCCTGGCGATCGCGCTCATGCTGATCGTCGGCGTGCTCACGCCGCTGGTCATGACCCGCTTCCCGATCGACTGGATGCCGCTGACGGTGGGCAACTACGCCGGCGCATTTTTTCTGGTGGCCGGCATTGGCCTCTGGGCGGGGATTGCGCTGCGCGCCGTGGCGATTCGCGCTCGCAGCGCGCCGGACATTTCAATCGGGCCGCCATCGTTCCGGTTGATTCTGGCTGCTGTTGCGCTGGCTGCCTATGCGCTGCTGACGTTTGGTCTGACGGCGCATCTGACATGGACGAGTTTCGCGCTGGCCGGCGAGCGCGTCTGGATGGCGCTGGTGTTGTTTGTGTTCATGCTGGTTTACTTCTGGGCCGATGAGACGCTCATCGCGCGGGCTTCGGAACGCGCGCGGCTGGGCCTGTACCTGTTCAGCAAGGTGACGCTGCTCGTCAGCCTGGTCGCTGCCATCCTGGTGTTTGGCGGTCCGTTTTTTCTGCTGATCCTGTTGCCGGTGCTGTTGATCCTGTTCGTGTGGCATGGCCTGTATGCCCATTGTCTGCACCGGCTGACCGGCCGGCCCTGGGTCGCGGCTGTGCTGAACGCGGCTGTGTTCGCCTGGATGATCGCTGCCACTTTTCCGGTGGTAAGCTAACGCCGGTTTCCATGCGTGTTCCTGCTCTGGGTGACAAGCCATCTGTATGGCCAGGCCGCGCTCCCGGCCTTGTCCTGCTGGCAGTCTGTGTGGCGGCCGGTCTGACGGTTGGGGCTGCCGCGTCGGTTGTGCATCCGCTGGTGTTGCTGGCGCTGCCGCCGGCGCTTGCAGTGGCGCTCTGGGCGCTCAGCAGCGCCGAGCGCGCGCTGTGGCTGTTGATCGCGGTCATCGCCATCCTGCCGCGCGTGGCATCGCCGGTCAGCATCGGCTTCAAGCCTACGCTGCTCGATGTGGCGTTGCTGTTGTTGATTGTGGCGTGGGCGTTGCGAATCTCCCGTTATCCGTTGGACCTGCGCCGGCTGCCCGTCAGTCTGCCGCTCATCGGGTTGATGGTTGTCGCGCTGGCGACCTTTGTGTTCGGCCTCCCCAACGGCCCGTTCACCACGCTGGTAGCGCGCCGTTTCGCCGAGATGCTGTTGAGCCTGGGCGCTGTGTTCATCATCGTGGCGGTGTTGCGCGACGCCGGCGCGATTCGCCGCGCCACGGCTGCGCTGGTATTGTGCGGCGGGCTGGCGGCGCTGATCGGCCTGGCGTTGTATGTCATGCCGGATGATCTGGCGATCCGCCTGTTGTCTGCGCTGCGCATCTTCGACTATCCAGCCGGCCCGGGCGTGCTGCGCTACATCCGCGATGATCCCGCCCTGATGCAGCGCGCGACCGGCCTGTGGATCGACCCGAATGCGTATGGCGGCTTTCTGCTGGTCGTCGGGGCGCTGGCGCTGCCGCAGGTGTTTGCAGGCAGGCCGGCCCTGCCGCGCGGACTGGCGCTGCTGTGCGCCGGCCTGATCGGGCTGGCGCTCGTGGCGTCCGTGTCGCGCGGGGCGATGCTGGGGTTTGTGGCTGTGGCTGCGCTGATTGGCGCTGCTCGCTATCGCCGGTTGCTCGTCCTGGGGGCGATCGTGCTTGCCGTGGCGCTCATTCTGCCCCAGACCAGCGAACTCATCTCCCATTTCGTGGACGGCTTCATGGGGCGCGACCTGGCCACCCAGATGCGCTTTGGCGAATACAAAGACGC
>CALBEF010000025.1 GCA_937927775.1 uncultured Anaerolineae bacterium
TATCCACGCGGATTGAAAGGCGAGCAGATTCCGCTGGCCGCGCGTATCTTCAGTGTGGTCGATGCGTGGGACGCTTTGCGCTCAGATCGGCCCTATCGCAAAGCCTGGCCGGAAACAGCAATTCGTGATTACCTGCCGCAAAAGGCGGGCAGCCAGTTCGACCCGTCCATCGTCAGGATGTTTGCGCGCATGATGTGGGGCGATTAGCGGCCGGATTGCGGCGTCCCGGCTGCCATGCTGCGCAGGCGTTCGATGATAGTCACGCCGCACGACGCGCCGATGCGGGCGGCCCGGCTTCGATCATGGCCGGCGCGGAATCGGTCATTGCAACCTCCGCGCCTGCATGAACGCTTCGACCTCAGCGCGAGTCGGCAGCGCCGGGATGGCGCCTGGCCGCGTGCAGGTCAGCCCGCCCACCACGATGGCATAGGCCAGGGCGTCACGCACGACCGATTCATCCACCTTCCTTAAGGAGCCGAGCCGTTCGCGTTCGGGCAGCAGCCGGGCGATCATGGCGGCCATGAATCCGTCGCCGGCGCCGGTGGTCTCGACCACATCCACAGGAATCGCCGGCAACTCGATGCGCCAGTCGCCGTTGGTCGCAATCGCCCCGTTTGCCCCCCGGCTGATGACCAGCAACTCGACGCCCCAGGCCAGCACCGCCCTGCTCCCGGCATCCAGGCCGGCATGGCCGGTGGCGACCTCCCACTCTTCCTCGCTGATCTTGGCCAGGTGGCAATGGCGGAACGCCTCGCGGATGACGCGCTGCGCGGTCTCGACATCCGGCCACAGGGTGGGCCGGTAATTCGGATCGTAGGTGATCATCAGCCCGCGCTCCTGCGCGCGGCGCAACGCTTTGCGCTGGGCTGTGGCAGCCGGCTCGTTGATAAACGTGATCGAGCCGAAATGGAAGCAGCGCGCGCCTTCGAAAATATCCTCGCCGATCTCGTCCGCGCGCAGCATCATATCGGCGCCGGGGTTGCGATAGAAACACAGATCCTTGCGCCCGTCGTCCCACACGGCCACAAACACGGCGGTCGTGCGCGCCTGCGGATCGACGAACAGATGGCGCGTGTCGATGCCGTCGGCGGCCAGACTGTCGCGCAGGTAAACACCGAACGGATCGTCGCCCACCTTGCCGACGAAGGTCGCCGGCAGGCCCAGGCGTTGCAGCGCGACCGCGACGTTGGCCGGCGCGCCGCCCGGCGCTTTGATGAAGCCCGGCGCGCGCGCCAGCGGCGCGTTGGCCTGCGTGGACACAAACTCGACCAGCAATTCGCCCATGCAGATTACGTCTGCCATATCGCCTTCAACAGAAACCGCCCGATGCCGCCGGCAAACCTGACCTCTGCCGGTCGATTCTGGTCGTGGCCGATGCGCGTGCCGGTGTAATACACCCACCAGGCGTCCGGCTCGCCGGCCGGGATCAGGCCCGGCGCGACATAGATGCCCCGGCTGTCGAATCCGGCGCCCAGCGGCAGGAATGGCTGGCGCTCCAGCCGCGTGAATGTCTGGCCGTCGGCGCTCACGGCAAGATGCGGGATCACCACATCGTCGCCGGTGTAGAACGCCGAGGGGAACATCAGATACAACCCCTCGCGCGCTTTGGCGGCTGCCGAGTTGTAGAAGTGCAGATTGGGCGGATCGGCTTCATCCGGCGCCAGGATGGGGCGCGGGGCCGGGAAGTCGCCGAAGACGCGCGACTCGCTATAGCCCACCAGCCGCTTGCCCTGAAAAACATCGCCGCTCCACATGCGGACGTACAGCCGGTAGCGATCCCCATCGCGGAAGCACACGGTTTGCGTGTCGCTGTTGTGGCGCAACAGGGGGTCTTCGCGGCGCTGCCAGTGGATGCCGTCCGCCGAGGTTGCGCCGAACACCCACCAGCCGCCCTCGCGCCAGCTCACGAACACGATTTTGTATCGCTCGCCGGCCGGCGCGCCGGGGTCGATAAAGACAGTGCCGCCGTGAACGCCGCGCATTTCCCGGCCGTCCAGCAGGATGTTGTTGGCGCGGCTGCCGCTGTGTTCCACCAGCCCCAGCGCCGGCTTGCGCCAGTGTTCGCCGTCGTCCGATTCCGCGTAACACAAAAATCCATCGGCGTCATCGTGATACGTGTGGTCGTAGGCGTCGTACCACATGCGCCATCGCGCGCCGTCGCGCAGCACGGTGCACCAGCCAATGGCGAAGTCCTCGTGCGGTTGATCGGCTTTTAACAGCGGTTCAGTTGTGCGATGCGAAAGGACAAACCTCATGGCGCATTTCCTCGCTTATCAAACGCAGGCGTGTCTGACGCCCGCTTGAACGTTTACGCCTTCGGTCGGGCCAGCGGCGCCCAACCCAGCAGGCATTTGGCTTTCTGCATGTTCATGATCTTCTGCTCGTAATCGCCGCTGATGGTGAAGGCCTGGAACCCGCAGCGGAACTCCAGAGCGGCCAGCAGAGCGCGGGCGACATCGGGGCCGGTCGTGGCGATGGTGGGCACGCCGGCTTTGGTCTCGGCCAGCCACTTCGCTTCGTCCTGCGGGTGGCACAACCGCAGCGCGTTGACGCTCATGCCGTATTCGCGCGCGGCGCAGCGGCAGATCTCCTCGCCGAAGCGTTTGGTCAGGCCATAGAAGTGGCGCGCGTCGGGTGGGATGTCTTCGTCGGGATAGTAATAGGGCGGCGCCAGCGGGTCTTTGTATACAGACATGCTGCTGGTGTACACGGCATGCGCGACGCCGGCGTCGTGCGCGGCCTTGAGCGCCAGGTACACGCCTTTGGCGTTCACGTCGAAGGCAGTGGTGATGCCGGAGATTTCCGACCAGGCCAGGTTGCCCATGGCCATGTAGATCAGCGCGTCCATGCCCTGCGACGCGCCGAGCAGGGCGTCGTAGTTCGTCACATCGCCGGCCACATAGTCCAGCGTCGCGTCAGCCGGCGGGCGCAAGTCGAACACCCGTAACGTGTGCTGTTCCCTCAACAGCGGTAGCGTCAGTCCACCCACATGTCCCGATCCGCCGATCACGAGCACTTTCATCATTTCCTCCTTTTTTGAACCGAACCACCAAGCATCAAAGGGCGCGAAGGTGAGTTTAGCCTGACCCTCCTTGTGTTCCCGGTTTCTTCGTAGTTCATTGCGATGTGTTCACCTAACCCGGCTCGAACGGCTGCCAGCGCGCCATGTCGCGCACCAGCGCCACGATCTCGTTGACAGCAACCTCGAAAAGCGCCTCGCCCTTTTCGGCTGTCGAGATTTCCGGATGACCAAGCGCGCCGGTGCGGGTGACGTGCTCGAAAGGTTTGGCAACCAGCACGCGGCTGCCCCGGCTGCTATCCGGGCAATAGAACGCCGAGCCGATGTCGAAATTCGCCCCGCGCGCCAGATCGAGCCGCACGAGTTCGGGCCGCAGGCGCAGGATCATGCTCGTCTCCAGCTCGCAGGCGTGCGTGACATGCTTTTGCTCCAGCAGGTCAATTTTGGCGATCTGTTCGGCGGCCACAATGAACCATGTGCCGAGCGCCAGCCACAGGTCGCGCTCGTCGCGGCGGGCCATCTGCACGCGATACAGGGCTGCGCCGCCCGGCCCGACGTTCCCGCCATGCGAGTTGAGCAGCAGGATGCGCCGGAAGCCGGCGCCGATCAGGCTTTCGATCATCTCGACCAGCGCCTGCGTGTAGGTTTCGTTGCTCAGGCTGATGGTGCCGGGGAAACGCCGGTGATGGTCCGAAGCGCCGACCCACAACAGGGGCAGAAACAACGCTTCGTCACCGAGAATCGCTTCGGCCCGGCGCGCAATCTCGGCGTTGATCAGCGAATCGGTCAGCAGCGGCAGGTGATGGCCGTGCTGTTCGAGCGAGCCGATGGGCAGCACCGCCACCTTGTGGGTGTGCTCTGACATTTGCGGGTGTCTCAATTCTCCGTATTGCATGGGAATTCCTTTTTCACCACAAAGTGAAGGTCGCGAAGGGAAGTGCATCCTGATTCTCTTTGTGCGCTTCGCGTCTTTGTGGTTCGATGAATTCACCCCCGATCCCACACAGGGCTTTGTTCGGCGCGCGCGTAGAGATCGGCCCATTCCTTGCTGCCGTCGTCCTTGCGCGCGGTCATGCGCGCGCCGCGCTCCTGGGCGGGGATGTTGCCGTTGAAGGCGTCGGTCCAGCATTGTTGAATGGTCGCGTAGTGGCGCGCGCGGCCGCCCGGCCATGTCACTGTCAGCAGCAGCTTCGGGCGCGGCAGCTCGTAGGGCGGACTCATCTTGTAGCGCGTCAGCGCCGCTTCGTCGATTTCGATGCCCAGCCCCGGCCCCTCCGGCACGCGCGCGTAGCCGCCCACGATTTCAAGCGGCGCGGCCAGCAGATCGTCGGCGTAGTTGTTCAGGCAGTTGACCGACGGCCATTGCGCGCCCGGCAGCACTGCGCCCAGGTGCAGCGATAGCGCGGTGGTCAACCCCGTGCCGACCAGTTGCAGCCAGAATGGTTTGTCGAACGCAGCCGCCAGCGCGCCCTGCCGCAGGATCGCCGACACGCCGCCGCTGATCACAAAGCCGTCGCATGCTTCGTCGCGCGCCACGGTTGGGAAGGGCGGGTCGCCGAAGTGCAGGGCGATTGGGCGCGTGATCTTCTGGCGGATCTGGCGCAACCCTTCCACATCGCGCTGCATGATCGGCGATTCGTAGATGGCGACGCGCTCGTGCTTGTCCAGCGCGGTCAGCACCGGCGCAGCGTTGCCGGCGTTGATGAGCATCTGGTTCCAGTCGAGGTCGAGCCGGAAGTGCGGCGGCGTGACCTTGCCGATCGCCTCGACCTGCTCGAACACGTCGAACCACGGGCGGGCCTTGATCTTGTACGTGGTGTAGCCTCTGCCCAGCGCTTCCTGGGCTTCGGCTGCGTTCGCTTCGGGCGCCATGTCGATGTTCCACCACGAGATAGGGCACCAGTCGCGGACTTTGGGCAGATTGAACAGGCGGCAGGCCGGCGCGCCGAGCGCCTTGCCCACCACATCGTAGAGGGCCATCTGCAGGCCGGCGCCCAGCGAATCATCGCCGAGGAAATCCGCCGGATTGCGCCCCTTGACCCGCGCGATCGCTTCATCGCTCACGCGGCCCCAGGTGTAATGCGGCAGTGTCTCGCCATAGCCGACGAAGCCGGCGTCGGTGACGACCCGAATCACTTCGCTGATGCGCCATTGCCACACCTCGCGCGCGTTCCATTCCTCGCAGCGCGGCGTGAACGGTACATTCACCACAATGCGTTCGATCTCTGTGATCTTGAGCGACATGCTTTCCTCCGGGCAAACGACTGTTTGCGGGCCGGTTGGGTTGCCGGCCTGACCCAGGCGGCATTATAGTGATGGATGCCAATTTCTCTTTTCTGCGCCAAACGCTGCCAGTTGGATTGTCGGCGCGCTGATGGCGCCGCGCAGCCTTTTCTGTGCGCGCGTTTTACAATCGCAGCCAGCCCTGACGCGCTGGTTGAATCGATCGACCGGTTAAACCGACCGGCTGATCCAAATCTGTTTCGAGCGGAGGCAGTATGTTGATTGTCGATGCGCATCTCGATCTGTCGTGGAATGCGTTGCAGTGGAATCGCGATCTGACCCGCTCGGTCTACACGCTCCGCGCCCAGGAGCGGCCATCTGAGGGCAAGGGGCGCGGGCTAAACACCGTCGCCTATCCAGAGATGCGGCGCGGGCGGGTTGCCGTGTGCTTTGCCACCCTGCTGGCGCGTTCGACCGGGCATCCCTCGCCCCACGTTGATTTTGCCCAGCCGGCGCAGGCGTATGGCATCGCGCAAGGACAGCTTGCCTATTACCGCGCCCTGACGCAGCAGGGCGTCGCGCGCATCCTGACCAACGCTGCCGAACTGGATCGGCACTGGGCAGAGTGGGAACGCTGGGACGCCCGTCATCCCGCCGGTGACGACGCAGATGACGCGCCGCCGCTGGGTTTCGTCCTGACGATGGAAGGGGCCGACCCGATTCTGAACCCGGAGCAACTGGCCGAGTGGCACGCCGCCGGCCTGCGCCTGCTGGGCATCACGCACTACGGGCCGGGGCGCTATGCCGGCGGCACCGGCGCCGAACTGGGGTTGACCGATCTCGGCGCGCCGCTGCTGCGCGAGATGGAGCGCCTGGGCATGATCCTCGATCTCACCCATTGCTCAGACCAGGCGTTCTGGCAGGCGCTGGAGATTTATCACGGGCCGGTGCACGCCAGCCACAACAACTGCCGGGCGCTCGTGCCGCATCAGCGCCAGTTCAGCGATGACCAGTTGTGCGCCATCATCGAACGCGGCGGTGTGATCGGCGCGGCGCTGGATGTGTGGATGCTGCAAACGGGATGGAGCGCCGGCCCCGACTTCAGCGCCAACCCGCCCCTTGCGGCGGTAGTGGAACATATCGACCACGTCTGCCAGCTCGCCGGCAACGCGCGCCATGCGGCCATCGGCAGCGATCTGGACGGCGGGTTCGGGCGCGAGCAGTCGCCGCGCGACCTCGACACCATTGCCGATCTGCAACGCATCGCCGAATTGCTGGCCGCGCGCGGATACAGCGCCGAGGACATCAACGCCATCCTGCACGGCAACTGGTTGCGCTGGCTGCGCCAGGCGTGGGGCCGGTAGCGGCGCTACACTGTGCGTATGCGCATCTCCGAACTGGACACCCCGGTTGCGATTGTCGATCTCGACCGGCTCGAAGCGAACATCGCCCGCCTGCAGGCGTATCTCGACGCGCATGGCATCGCCAACCGTCCGCACATCAAGACGCACAAGATTCCCGCCATCGCGCAGATGCAGGTCAGCGCCGGCGCTGTCGGCATCACCTGCCAGAAGCTGGGCGAGGCCGAGGTGATGGCCGACGCCGGCCTGAGCGACATCTTTGTGCCGTACAACCTTCTGGGGCCGGCCAGGCTGCAACGGCTGATCGCGCTCATGCGGCGCGTCACGCTCAGCGTCACGGTGGATTCAGCGGTGACTGCGCGCGGCCTGTCCTGGGCTGTCAGCCACAGCGATGCGCCGGCGCCGCTCGACGTGCTGGTGGAGTTCGACACCGGCATGGGGCGCTGCGGGGTGCAGTCGCCGACCGAGGCGGCCGAGCTGGCCGGCCTGATCCACAGCCTGCCCGGCCTGCGCTTCGGCGGGCTGATGACCTATCCCTTCAACGAGCGCACGCAGGACTTTGTGGAGGCGGTGCGCGCGCTGCTCAAGCCGGAAGGGGTGTCGATTGCCCGTGTCAGCGCCGGCGGCACGCCCCAGATGTGGCGCGCGCACACCTGCCCGGCCATCACCGAGTATCGCGCCGGAATGTACGTGTACGGCGATCGCTATACGCTTCAATCTGGCGCGATGACACTTGACGATTGCGCCCTGAAGGTCATCGCCACGGTGGTCAGCCGGCCCACGGCTGCGCGGGGCATTCTGGACGCCGGCAGCAAGGTGTTTTCCTCGGACACGCTGGGGCTGGAAGGATACGGCCTGATCCTCGAATACCCGCAGGCGCGCTTCTACGGGCAGTCTGAGGAGCATGGGCATGTGGACTTCTCGGCCTGCCCGCGCAAGCCGGAGATCGGCGAGCAAGTGACGGTCATCCCCAATCACTGCTGCCCGGTCAGCAATCTGTTCGATCAGATTGTGGGCGCGCGCGGCGAGCATGTGGAGGTCGTGTGGCCGGTTGCTGCGCGCGGGCGCGTGCAGTAGACCACCGCCTCTCAAGGCTGGCTTTTCCCGACGACGCAGATCGACCCGCGTGAAAAGCAAACAGAAGCCGGCATCAGTCGGCTTCTGTTTGCTTGAGTTTCCATCAAAGGCGACGGCGGGAATTGAACCCGCGCATCAGGGTTTTGCAGACCCTTGCCTTACCACTTGGCCACGTCGCCGGATGAACAGGTAGGTGGATTATACACAGTCCCACAAAGGCGCGTCAGGGCGATGCGACTCTGATTTTTCCCACAGATGGCTGCGCCGGCGCGCGTTTCACGTGTCATGCGCGCGAGTAGCCGCCTGGGGGCATTGGCATCTTGCGAACAGTACAATACCAGCGATGGCAGCCCATACTTCTCGCGCCCCGCGTGTCGCCGCAGTTGTTTTGACGCTCAACGAACAGAAGCATATTGCCGCCTGCCTCGAAAGCCTGTCGTGGGCCGATCGGCGCGTGGTGTTCGACTCGTTCAGCGCCGATCGCACGGTCGAAATCGCCCGCGAGGCCGGCGCGGTGGTTCATCAGCACCCGTTTGAAAACTACGCCCGGCAGCGCAATGCGGCGCTGGCCTGGGTGGACACCGAATGGGTGTTCTTTGTGGACGCTGACGAGCGATGCACAGAGGCGCTTGCCGGTGAGATACGCCGGATTGTGCGCAACGATGGCGAGGGGCGCGATGTGTGGGCCGTCCCGCGCTACAACTATCTGTTTGGCCGGCTGACGCTCGGCGCCGGCTGGCATCCCGATTACCAGGCCCGGCTGTTTCGGGTGGGCGAGGCTGACTTCGAGCCGGAGCGGGCTGTGCATGAAGTGGCCCGCTTCCGGGGCGAGATGGGTCGCCTTGAGAATGCGCTACTGCACTACAACTATGAGACGGTGGCGCAGTTCCACGCCAAACAACGCAGGTATGTGGCCATGGAAGCCGGTATCTTATTCAGCCAGGGCGTGCGTCCCCGGCTGCGCAATTTTGTCCTTCAGCCGGCGCGCGAGTTCCGTCGGCGCTTTTTCACCTTGCGCGGCCATCAGGATGGCTGGCACGGCCTGCGTCTCAGCCTGTACATGGCGTACTACACCGGCGTCATGTATGCGCAACTGGCCGGGATGTGGCGCGTGGCTGATCGGGCGCGCGCGGCAAAATGAGGGGGCGATCAGGCTTCGTCGGTCGCTGGCGGTTGGGCCGGCTGGTCGCTGGTCAGGGGGCGAATGACTACCCGCCGCGTCGGGCCGCGATTGGGGTACGCCACGTGTCGCGCGCGGCGGGGCGCCTCCGGCTCATCCGGCCTGCTCCGCCCGCGCCGTATCCGATCCAGCAGGCTGCGTCCAGGCGTGGCCTCCTCAGGCGCGTCGTCTTCCGGCTGCGCATCGTGTGGCGCTGACCCATTGCCGTTCGCCGGCACAGCGACACCGGGCCTGTGGCGTGGCAATTCACCGAGGGTAGCCGGGGCCGGAATGGCCGGCGGTGTGTCGTCTGACTCGGCAGGCGCTTGCGTTGCTGCGACAGGCTGGAGTGATCGAGCATCCTCCTGCCCATGCAGGCCGGAGGCTCCCGCGTCAGATGTCGTCATGGCGGGAGCTGCGGCTGGCTCCTCGATCTCGATGGTGTGTTGGGCGCGAATCACTTTGTGCAGCGCAACTGCCGGCACGCCAAAGACCATGACGGTGAGCGCAATCATGGCGCCGATGGCGGTGAACTGGGCGGTGAACTGGCCGGGGTCAGCCGGCATGGCTCCAAAAGTCACTGCGCCGACGATCCCCAGTCCGCTCTTGCCCAGGAAGGATGTCTGGCCAACGCCATTCCAGCCGATGCCGAAGTTGCCGTTGGCGAAGAGTCCAACCGACAGCAGGCCAATCGCGCCGGCCAGTCCTGCTGTGCTCACAATTGCATTGTCATCCAGCCAGCCCAACACCTCGTTGACCAGGTACATGCCAATGGTGGCTAACAGGGCGGCCACGATTCCCAGAGCGGCTGCCACGCCGACGCTGAACAGCGGGCCGCCTGCGCTGACGATGATGACGGCTGCCAGGGTGGCGCGCGCGGCGCAGAGCGCATCGGCCCGGCGTGTCGCCACAAAGCTGTATGCCAGCGCGATGGCGGCAGCCACGACGCCGGCCAGCACCAGATTCACAGCATAGGCGCCGGCAATTGCCCCCGCTTTAGCGCCGTACAACGGATTGCCGGCCACAAACGAACTGGCGCCGATCAGAACAAGCACACCGCCGCTCAATGCTCGGAATGGGAAGTGATTGGCGGGCAAGTCCGGGGCCACACTGCGCCGACGTTTGGGCGAGAGCAGCAGCCACACCGCGCCGGCTGCGCCGGCAATGAGACCGGTTGTTGCCAGTCCGCCCAGGTCCACGACACCGTGCCCCAGGTTGAGGTTCAGCCCGCTTTTGGCCAGCCAGCCGCCGCCCCAGATCCAGAACCCGGCGATGGGGAAAATAATGCCGCTAACAATGCCGATGACGATGGTCTGAGCGATGAAGCCGGCTCGCCGGGCCATCAGGCCGGCCATCAGCATGGCGCTGGTGGCGACCAGCGGGAGGTAGGCAATGAACAGGCCGAGCGCCTCGGGGGCGGTGGCGTCGCTGAGCAGAAAGCCGCGCAGGCCAAGCAGGCCCCATGTCTGGCCGGCCACCGGGAATGTGTAGTAGGTGACAAAACGGCTCAGGCCGGGCGCATCCAACACGGCCCCGATCCCGCCGAACATCAGACCGAATCCGACTGCAAAGAAAGCGCAGGCTGCCAGCGCAAATGCCAACAGCCCGGCGGCAGCAATGCGCCCCTCTTTGTTGCGCGGGGTCGCTGCCGACAGCATGAGCCAGATGCCGAGCGGCAACAGCAGCGGGGTGATGTTGGCTCCCATAGGTGCGCCAAGTATATAATGAAATCGAAGCGTGACCGACTGGCGCGCGGCCGGCAACCAGCCGGCCCGGCCCCCCGGTTTGTGAAAGGAGCCAAACCATAGACGGCGAAAAGATCGAGAAGGCAGGTCGCTCGACGACCGCGCATGGCGCAACCCGCGCCAGACGCCCCCGGCAGCCGGCGGCTGTTGCGCCGGATAGTCTCAACATCGCGCGACTGGCGGTGGCGGCTGCGGCAGACAAGAAGGGCGACAACATCGTGCTGCTCGATCTGCGCAACCTTTCGCCGGTGGCGGATTATTTTGTGATTGCCACGGGAAATGTCGACCGCCAGCTCGAGGCCATCGCCGACAACGTTGTTGAGGTGCTGAAACGCAGCCAGCGCGTCTCACCCCGGCGTGTGGAGGGCACGGGCCAGTCGGGCTGGGTGCTGATCGACTATGGGGATGTGGTGGTGCACCTGTTCACGCCGACGCTGCGCGCCTTTTACAGCCTGGAGTCGCTTTGGTCAGCGGCGACGGTGCTGCTGCGGATGCAATAGAGGGTGCGCGCGTCAAACAGGCGCTTCTTCGCCTCTGTGTTCATAGACAGTCTGCCTAGAAATCCAGCTTTTTGTAGCGCATGGCCACGCTTTCGACGATCCCGATGGCGGCCAGGGCCGTGATGAGGCTGCTGCGCCCGTAGCTGACGAAAGGCAGCACGACGCCGGTGACCGGCATGATGCCGACCTGCATGCCGAGGTTGATGTAGGTTTGCAGGAACATGACGGCGGCGATGCTCACACACAGCAGCCGGCCAAAAGTGTCGCGGGCGATCCACGCTGCCCGCAGCGCGCGAAAGATCACGAATCCCAGCAAGGCGACGAACATCATGGCCCCGACAAAGCCCAGTTCCTCGCCGATGACGGAGAAGATGAAGTCGGTGTGGCGAACCGGCAGGAAGCGCAATTGGCTCTGCTGGCCCTGCGCGAAGCCGGCCCCAAACCATCCGCCTGACCCCAGCGCAACCAGCGCCTGATCGGCCTGGTAGGTTTCGCCCGGCTCCACGTTGATGCCCAGCAACTGCTGGATGCGATTGACCTGGTACTCCTCGATCAGTCCCAGTTCGATGACCAGAAAAACCATAGCCAGGGCGGCCACGGTGATGATGACGGCGTGCTGGCGCTCCAGTCCCCCCACGAAGATGATCGCCAGCCACATGAACAGGAGGGTAATGGCGGTGCTCAGATTGGGTTGGAGCATGATCAGGCCGACGCAGGGCGCAAGCAGCAGGCCGGACAGAAAAACGGTTTCCAGGTAGGGGCGCCGGCCCTGGCGGTCGGCGACAAATCTGGCCAGCACAATGCCCAGGGCCAGCTTGGCCAGCTCACCCGGCTGGATGTCGAACCCGCCCAGCTCGAACCAGCGCCGCGCGCCAAATCGTTCCGCCCCGATCACCAGCACCGCGCCCAGTGACGCCAGGGTGAACAGATAGAACGCCCATGAGACGTTTTTCAGCAGGGTGTAGTCGACGAGAGCGATGATGAGCAGCACCACCAGGCCGGCCAGCGCGGTGATCGCCTGGTCGGTCGGGGTGCGCTCGATGACCGGGTCGCCGCGCGACGCGCTGTAAACCATCGCGACACCGCCCATCAGCAGCAGCACGATGGCGGCCAGCAGCCAGTAGTCGAAGTGTCTCCACAAACGTCGGTCGGGCATCGGGTGATTCTGGATTGTCGATATGAGGCGGCAGGGCGGGTAGTCTTGCCGGCGCGTCAACAGGGCGGCGCAAGGCGCGCAACATCACAGGCAGTTATCTCTCCTGCGCGAGCATTTTACGGCCTGCGTTTGGCCCCCTTCCGCTCGCCGTTCAACGCGAGCAATGGCACATCTACCAGCACCCGGCTCTCGCTGTTTTGCTGCTCGAACTGTACCACGACGCCATCGCGATCGATGGGCACTCTGGCCGAGATGGCCGCGATGACATCGTCCTTGATCAACTCGAGCAGGCCGGGAGGAATCTCGGCGCGGTCATGAATCAACACGAAGCGCAGGCGCTGCTTGGCAGTGTGAGCGGTATTGCTGCCGCTGAGGAGTTGCTTCAAGATGTTCATTCGGCGCTGTCCATGAACGATTGCTCACGCGCGGCCAAACAGGCGTTGCAAAATAGAACCGGAGGCGCGCAGTGGCTGCAACGGGATGTCTTCACCTGTGATTCGGCGGGCGATGTCCTGGAACGCCAGCGCCGCCGGGCTTTTGCCGTTCATGACGATCGGATGACCGCGATTGCTGGCTATCAGGATATTCTCGTCTTCGGGCACGACACCGATGATTTCCGTTGACAGCACCTCGGTGATATCGTCGGTGGACAGCATTTCCTGGCGTTTCACCCGCGCCGCCACAATCCGGTTGATGACGAGTTGGGCCGGCCCTTTCTCAGCCGCCTCGATCAGCCCGATCACGCGGTCGGCGTCGCGCACAGAGGACACCTCCGGGTTGGTGACCACGAGGCAGCGATTGGCCGGCGCCAGACAGGTGTGAAAACCCTGCTCGATGCCGGCCGGGGAGTCGATGATGATGTAGTCGAAGTCGCCGCGCATTTCGTCGCACAGGCGCACCATCTGATCCGCGTTGATGGCTGATTTGTCGCGCGTCTGCGCCGTCGGCATCAGATACAGCTCCGGGGCGCGCTTGTCGCGGATGAGAGCCTGTTTCAGCCGGCAGCGCCCCTCGATAAAATCGACCGCGTCGTACACAATGCGGTTTTCGAGGCCCATCACAATATCCAGGTTGCGCAGGCCGATATCGCCGTCGATCAGGACGACCCTTTTTCCCAACATCCCCAGCGCGCTGCCGATATTGGCGGCGCAGGTGGTTTTGCCGACGCCCCCCTTGCCCGAGGTGATGGTGATGACTACTGATTCCATGGCCCTATCTTGCCTGCCAGCCGACGATCATAATCTCGTGATCCTCTATCAGCGCCATCTCCGGCCTGGCCGGCTTTGTTCTTTTCTCGCCCGGCCTGCTGGCGCGCGTGGCGTCTGCAATGCGGATCAGACTGGGCGCGAACTCGAGCGCGCAAATCGTCGCGCCCGTGTCGCCGAGCGCGCCGGCATGAACCGACCCATGCAGTTTACCCCATACCACAATGTCACCGCCGGCGATGAGCTGCGAACCCGGATTCACATCGCCCAGCACGACAATATGGCCGGGATGCCGCAAAACCTGCCCCGAACGCACGCGACGCCGCACCAACAGCCCGTCGCTCCCTTCCACCTGACCGATGGCTCGGCTGGCGTCTTGCGCGATGCCCGCATCCGCGCCGACACTGCTGTTGTGGCTGGTTGATCTGATCTGGCTTTGCCTGGGCATGCGCGGCGTGCTGTCCGGCAACGCTTGCGCGTCTTTGGCCGGCCTTCCAGGCGCGGAGCTGTCTCGCGGCGCCTCGGCCTCGCTCAATCGAGTGGGCAGTCCCAGTTCGATCACATTCGTGACTGTGTGAATGTCCTGGGCGAGCACGGCTTGCAGCGTCACCCCGTGCTGGTTCAGGAGCGTCTGCGCCCGCCGGATATCGTCGGGAGAAAGAGTTAGCCGATGAACGTTCAGGGTCACCCGACCCCCGCGAAAGAAGCGCGGGTTGGATTGCAGCTTCGATTCCAGCTCACGAAGCTGAGAGAGCCAGAGTCCTTCCCCAAAGTTGATCAACAGCCCTTCGCGCAATCCCTTTATGGTAACCATGCCGCGAATCCCGCAAGATGTTTGCGCCATTCTAAGCGCACAGTAGCATAAAAAGCACGTAGATTGCGCGCAGAAATGGCTGAGTCTGCGACGGTTGGGTACCGAATGTGAAGGGGCAACGACGAGTGGACGACGACGGGGGACGATGGCGTGCGCGGTCTCGCGCTTGCGAAGCACTATTCTAATGCGGATTTCTCGATCGGCGCCGGCTTCTCCAGCGGAATGTTGAAATAGCCGGCGATGATGCGCTGGGCGATCGGCGCGGCGACACCCGACCCCTGGCCGCCGTTCCACACATACACAGCCAGCGCCAACTCCGGGTTGACAGCCGGCGCATAGGCGACGAACCAGGCATGGGTGGGCAAATAGGCGATGCCGTTGTAGCACACGCCGGTCTTGATGGCCACATCGTCGCAGAACTCGGCAGTGCCGGTTTTGCCGGCGTACTGAAACCCCGGAATCTGCGACATGCGCGCCGTGCCGCTGTCGCTCACCACGTCGATCAATGATTGCTGGATCAGGCGCAACGTCGGCTCGGAGATGGGCAGCTTGCGAATCACTTTGGGCTCGAACGCGCGAATGACTTTGCCGTTGCTATCCAGCACTTCGCGCACCAGTTGGGGTTGCATCAACACGCCGTCGTTGGCGATGGACGCCATCACGTTTGCCATCTCCAGCGGCGTGGCCAGCACAAAGCCCTGCCCGATGGCCATGTTATACGAGTCGCCGGTCGTCCACACGTCGCCGAAGGTGTTGCGCTTCCAGGCCGGCGTGGGCGCAAAACCGCGACCAAAGCCGATCTCGAGCTTTGACGGTTCGCCGATGCCGAAGATGCCCATCCACCTGGCGAGCTTGTCCGGCCCCATGCCGATGATGTTCTCCGGGCCGTAGCCGCCGACCGCCTTGTAAAAGTAGGTGTCGCACGAGTTCCGCAGGGCATCGGTGATGCGTTGCGGCCCATGCTGGCCGCCGCTGGATAGCGCAATCCAGCAGTAGAACTTTTGCCCCCTGGCCGGGTTATCGGGGTCATACTGATCCGGCAAGGTGAAGATACCCGGGTCGTTGATGGTGGTGTATGGGGTGACGGCGCCCTCTTCCAGCAGCGCGGCTGTCGTCACAATTTTGAAAGTGGACCCCGGCGGCACAAGGTCATCGGTGGCATGGTTCAACAATGGGTTGTGCAAGTCCTCCTGGAAAGCCTGCCATTGTTTCTGGGAGATGCCCTGCACAAAGAGGTTGTTATCATAGCCCGGCACGCTGACCATGCCCAGCACTTCGCCCGTTCTCGGGTTCAACGCCACCACGGCGGCGCGCGGTGAATTGCGCAGTTGCATCGCCGGGATCAGCGCATCGGAGATGATCTTCTGCAGGCGCAAATCCAGCGTCAGGCGCACGCTATGGCCCTCTTTGGGCGCTACCGGCTCGCCCTCCCGGCGCAACTCTTCACCCGAAGCATCAACCAGAATCGTTTCACTGCCTTTCACCCCGCGCAGGTGCTCCTCGGCAGCGAACTCGATGCCGGCCAGCCCAACCCGGTCGTCGCGGTCGTATCCGTTCTGTTCGTAGCGCGTTTCCTGGCCGGCCGGAATCCGGCCGATATAGCCCAGCATGTTGCCCAGCAGTTCTTTGTAGGGGTAAGTGCGCGAGCCGATGCTCTGCACCACCACGCCAGGCATGGCAAGCGCCTGCTCCTGGATCACCAGGGCGGTTTCGCGCGGCACGTTGTCTGCGACAACCACCCGGTCGTAGGGCCGGCCCTGCTGCACTTTGGCCAGCACTTTGGTGTAGATATCGCCGGCGGTCACGCCCGGCTGGTTGATCATCTGCGCCAACTGATAGTAGATCTCCATGCGCTTGATCCGGCGCTCGATCAGGTTGTCCGACTGATACTGGCGGACGGGGATGATGGCAACCTGGAAGGCCGGTGCATTGCGCACCAGCGCCTCGCCGTTGCGGTCGTAGATCAACCCTCTGGGCGCGGGGATTTTGCGCTCCACCAGACTGTTGCGGCGCGCTCGCAGTTCAAAACCGCGCTGATAGGTGATTTGCAGATCGTACAGCCGAACAGCCAGCGCGATGAAGGCGATCAACATCCCGACGCCAAGCATCAACAGGCGGGTGCGGCCACCCTGGTTGTCGGGCGGGGGGGTCTGGCTGGTGCGCCGGCGGATGGGCAGGTCGTTGACAATCATCGGTTCGCGCGAACTGCGGGTTGGGCTAGAGCGCGATCGTCCTGCCGGCTTCCCTGCGGCGCTGCCGCAGGTTCACCTGATTCAGCGCCACATGCGCGACAATCGCCAGCGCCGGGTTGATTACCAGCAATGGCAGGATTACGTTCGTCATTGCGTATACCACATCGACGTCCAGGCCGCTGATGGCCATGCCGGCGATGCTTATGCCATACGATACCACGGTGACGAGCGCCACCCAGGTCACGGCGCGCACCGTCGCTGATGGAATGGGCGCGCGATCCAGGATGCCGGCCACCACGTTTCCCAGCAGCAGGCTCAGGCTCGTCAACCCAACCGGCAGGTTCGAGGTCAGGTCCAGCATGAAGCCGCCCACGAACACCCAGAACAGACCCTCCACACCGCGCAGGGCGACCCATACAGACGTAGCGATCAGCACCAGGCCTGGCTGTAGGCCGCCGCCAATTGCCGCCGGCAGCAGGCTTGTCTCGGTCAGCGCCAGCGCCAGCAAAACCACAAATGCGCCAACATGCCATCTCATTGTGTATTGAGCGATTGACGATTGAGCGATTGAGCGATTGACGATTGACGATTGAGCGATTGACGATTGAGTCGTTAAGTGACTACTTCAATCACCCCATCACCCTGTCACCCCGTCACCCTGTCACCCCGTCACCCTGCCGCCTGCTCAAGGGGCCTGGAGTGTCGCGGTCATGTTCGGCGCGGCGGTGATCACGAGCACGATCTCGATGCGGTTGAAGTCCACTGCCGGCCGGACGATGGCCTCCTTGAACAACTGGGCATCCGTGCTGATGATGCGCTCGACCCGGCCCACCGGCAACTGGGGGGGCAGCGCGCCGCCCAGCCCGCTCGTGACGATAATGTCGTCGGCCTCCAGGTTGTCAGTTTGCGGCACATTTTGCAGCAGCAGGCTGCCATCGCTCTGGCCGGCGACCGTGCCGGTGGCGCGCGATGACACCACTTGCACATTGACATACGAATTCGGGTCGATCAGCAACTGCACCTGCGACGACGCCTCATTCACCTGGCCGACGCGCCCGATGAGCGCCAGGCCGCCGCCCACAACCGGCATGCCGACCCGGATGCCGTGCTGCCGGCCCACATTGATCGTCAGATAGCGCGAAAAGGGGCTGGGGTCGCTGGCGATCACGCTGGCGCACACACCCGCGCGCAGCCGGCTGGCGTCTTCTGATGGACAAGTCCCGCTCAGGCCGATGACATCCGCGCCGACCACATCGTAAATCGGGTTCTGGCTGGCGAAATTGAGCAGGTCGCGGTACTGGCGCACCTCGGCCTGAAACTCGCGCAGGCGCAGATTTTCAATGCTCAGCTCGTCCACCTGCCGCTGCAGGGTCTGGACGCGCTGGCGCAGGTCCTGCAACTCGCCCGCGCTGCGGAACAAATCGTTGATGGCGCTTCCGGCGCCGCTGAAGAGTTGCTGCAACGGGGTCAGCACGACCGAAAACGGCCCCTCTGCCGCGCGGGGAATCTGGCTGCTGAGGCTCAGCACCAGCACAATGCCGGCGATCGCAATCAGGATCGGGGCAAGCAGTGGGCGAGAAGTTCGGCGGTTCAAATGAGCACGGGGTTAGCGCGCGTCAGGCCACGCGCCGGCCGCTGGTTAGCGCCAGCGTGTTGCGCGATGTGCTGTGCCGTTCCAGGCCGACCAGCACCTCGCGCAGCGAGTCCAGGTTCTCCAGCACGGCTTCGGCGCCACGGGCCACGCAGGTCAGCGCGTCTTCGGCCAGCCAGGTGTGAATGTTGGTCTCATCGGCCACACGCTCAACCAGACCCTGCAGCAGCGAGCCGCCGCCGGCCATGCAAATGCCGGTTTCCATCAGGTCGGCCACCAGTTCGGGCGGCGTTTCGTCGAGCGTGGCGCGGATCGAATCGACGATGGTGTTGACCGAGTTCGAGAGCGCCTCGCGCACTTCGATGGATGAGATTTCCACCGATTCGGGCAGGCCGGTGACCAGGTTGCGCCCGCGCAGGGTCATCGTTTTCTCCTCCGGCAGCGGGAAGGCCGAGCCGATGGCAATCTTGATTTTTTCGGCCATGCGCTCGCCGATGAGGAGGTTGTACTTCTGCCGGGCGTAGTTGATGATGTCTTCGTCCATCTCGTCGCCGGCCACGCGCACCGACCGGCTGACCACAATGCCACCCAGCGCGAACACGGCTACCTCGGTCGTGCCGCCGCCGATGTCCACGATCAGGCTGCCATGCGCCTCGGTCACCGGCAGACCGGCTCCGATCCCGGCCGCCATCGGTTCCTCGATCAGGTAAACCTCGCGGGCGCCGGCCGAAAGCGCCGCGTCGTACACGGCGCGCTTCTCCACTTCCGTCACGCCAGAGGGGATGCCGATCACCACGCGCGGACGGGGAATGTTGAACAGGCTGCGGCTGTGCGCCTTGCGGATGAAGTAGTCCAGCATGGCTTCGGTGATCTCGAAGTCAGAGATCACGCCGTCGCGCAACGGGCGAATCGCAATGATCTTGGCCGGCGTGCGCCCGACCATCTCTTTGGCCTCTGCGCCCACCGCGAGCACCTGGCGCGTCTTGCGATTGACGGCAACCCACGACGGTTCATTGATGATGATCCCTTTGCTCCGCACAGACACCAGTGTGTTGGCGGTGCCAAGGTCAATGCCCAGGTCCAACGAAAACAGACCCAGGATCTGGTCGATGATGTTTGCCATTCAGTTTTCCCTCGTATACTCGCACCATTATAGACTATCGGCGCAACTGGGTGACTTTTCCGACTGCGCCCGGCAATCAAGTGCTGGGCGCATAGTGCGTTGCCGGTTGTGCCAGCAAACAAATCTATTATGTTAAACAATCGCAAAATCGCGTTTATCGGTGGCGGCGTGATGGGTGAGGCGATCACGCGGAGTTTGCTGCGCGGGGACAAAGTGCAGCCGAGCGACATTGTGGTAGCCGAGCCGCTCGAAGCACGCCGGGCGCAGTTGGCCGGCGAATTCGGCATCCGGGTGACGGCCAGCAACACAGAAGCTGCGCAGGGCGCGCACGTGGTCATCCTCTCGGTCAAGCCGCAGGTCATGCCGGCAGTGTTGCGCGGGCTGCGCGGGCATGTCGCGCCCGATGCGCTGGTGCTGTCCATTGCTGCCGGCGTGCCCATCCGGCGCATCGCCGAAGGACTGGGGGATGGGCACCCCATTGTGCGCGCCATGCCCAACACGCCGGCTCAGATCGGCGAGGGCATCACCGGCTGGACGTGCACGCCGGCCGTGAGCGAGGCGCAGCGCGAGCAGGCGCGCGTCATCCTGCAGTGCATGGGCAAGGAGGTCTTCTTCGAGGATGAGCACTACCTGGACATGGTCACGGCGCTCAGCGGCACCGGCCCGGCCTATGTCTTCCTGTTCATGGAAGCCATGATCGACGTGGGGGTGCATCTTGGCTTCTCGCGCGCCGTGGCCGAGTATCTGGTGATGCAAACGGTCAAGGGCAGCGTGGACTATGCCATGCAGTCCGGCCAGCACGTGGCCCAGTTGCGCAATCAGGTCACCTCGCCGGCCGGCACTACCGCCGAGGCGCTCTACATCCTGGAAGAAGGCGGCTTGCGCACCGTGCTGGCCCGCGCCGTATGGGCCGCCTACGAGCGCAGTGTGGCGCTGGGCAGGAAAGCCGGCGAGTGAGGGCTGAGGGCTGAGTTGAATCTCAGGAGCAGCATGAAGACAGTCACGTTGGAGCAGCCGTTTCAGTTTGTGCTGAGCGACACGCCGGAACCCGGCCGGCCCGGCCCCGGCGAGGCGCTGGTGCGCGTGCATCGTGTTGGCATCTGCGGCACCGACCTGCACGGCTATTGCGGCAGGCAGCCGTTCTTCGAGTATCCGCGCATCATCGGCCACGAACTCGGCGTCGAAGTCGTGGAACTTGGCCCGCAATCTTCCGGCGCGCAATCTTCCGGCGCGCCGTATCTGCCGCTGCGACCTGGCGATCGTTGCGCGGTCGAGCCATACATGAACTGCGGGGTGTGCATTGCCTGCCGGCGCGGGCGCGCAAATTGCTGCGCCAACCTCAAGGTGCTGGGTGTGCATATGGACGGCGGCATGCGCGAGTTCATCCGTGTGCCGGCCCACAAGCTCTACCGGTCGGACACGCTGACGCTGGATCAACTGGCGCTGGTCGAGACGCTGGGCATTGGCGCGCACGCGGTGGCGCGGGCCACCCCGGAGCCAGGCGAATGGGCGCTGGTGATCGGCGCGGGGCCGATCGGTTTGTCGGTTTTGCAGTTCGTTCAGCTTGCCGGCGCGCGAACGATTGTGCTGGACGTGAGCGAGGCGCGCTTGCGCTTCTGCCGCGAGCGCTTCATCGTGGATGCGGCGCTCAATGGCGGGGGGGATGTGCCGGCGCAATTGCGCGACATCACCGGCGGCGATTTGCCGACGACAGTGTTCGACGCCACCGGCAATCAACGATCCATGCAGGCCGCCTTTGACTACACAGCCCCCACAGGCCGGCTGGTGCTGGTCGGCCTGTTTCAGGGCGATGTGTCTTTCAACGATCCGCACTTTCACCGCCGCGAGTTGACGTTGTATGCCACGCGCAACGCGACGCCGGCCGAATTCAAACGCATCCTGAAACTGATGGAGCATGGTCTGATCGACACCACGCCCTGGATCACGCACCGGGCCACATTCGACACGCTGATCGGGGCATTCCCGGCCTGGCTCGATCCCGATGCCGGCGTGGTCAAAGCGGTTGTGTCGGCGGCGTGACCGGGTCCGGCTCGTCGTTGACGCCGGCGCGCGCCTGCTCGGCGGCTTCGCGCGCTTCGCGTTCGGCGCGGGCTTTGGCTTCGCGCGAGCCGAAGGTGAACAGCGGCTTGACGGCGGCGCGGGCAAAGATCAGGTAGCCGGTGTGGGCGATCATGCGGTCGCGCGGGCGCAGCCGGTCGGGCACAGGCTTGTACGCGCGCAACAACAACTCCTCGACCTCGACAAGCCCGAAGGCGTTCTGTTCCAGCCCGCGCAGCACGTCCTGCGCCTGGTTGGCGGTGGGGACGAGCGCGCCGAAGAAGCCGCCGTTCTTCAGCGCGGCGCGCGCCTGCGCCAGGCACGTCCACGGCTGCGGCATGTCGATGAAAACGGCGTCGACCGGCTCATCGACCTGAAAGCCCTGCGTGGCGTCGGCGTGGATGAGCGTCACCCAGGGATCGAGGCCGGCCTTCTGCATGTTGCGCCGCGTCAACGCGATGAAGTCTTCGCGGATATCCTGGCTGTACACGCGGCCGGTGGGCGCGACGGCGGTTGCCAGCGCCAGCGTCAGTCCGCCGCTGCCGCAGCCCGATTCCAGCACGCGCCTGCCCGGCTTCACATCCAGCCGCATCAAAATGTAGGCGCTGTCTTTGGGAAAGATCACCTGCGACTTGCGCTTGATGTGGCGGATCAGATCGGCTGTGCCGGGCGGCACGAACAGGTAAGGATGCCCCTGAGTGGATTGGATGAGGCAGCCCCACGGCTGGCCGATCACTGCGTCGTATTGGATGATGCCGTGATGCGTCTCGAACTTTTTGCCGGCCTGCACCGTGACGACGTGCTCCCTGCCGGCGTCGTCCACGGCCAGGGCCAGGTCGCCATCCAGGATCGTTCGCGCGTTGGCAGGTTCGGCGTTAAGGGTTGAGGGCTGGGGGGTGTGAGTTGAAGATTCCATGTGTGTCAGGGATACAAAATGCGCGGGCAGCCTGTTTGTGTGTTGAGTGCTGAAGACAATCGACAAACCCATGCATCTGGCGCGCGCATCGGTCACTCAGCAGCACGATCTGTTCAAATTCGCTCCGGCTGACATAGCCTGCATCAATACAGACGTAAGCCTGCGCGCGCACTTCGGCGCAGGACGCTTTTGCTCGCCCCAGAAAGTCTATGAACAATGCCCGTGTTCGACCTTCAACCCGGCTTTCATCACCGTGTTCAAATCCTTGTCGCCCCGGCCGCTGAGGTTGACCAGCAGGATGCTGTCACGCGGCAGGGCCGGCGCCCGGCGGATGGCCTCGGCGATGGCGTGTGATGATTCCAGGGCGGGAATGATGCCCTCCAGCCGGCACAAGGTGTGAAACGCTTCGAGCGCGGCGTCGTCGGTGGCGGCGGTGTACTCCACACGCTTCAGGTCGCGCAGGTAGACATGCTCCGGCCCGACGCCGGCATAGTCCAGGCCAGCCGAGACAGAGTGCGTTTCCGCAATCTGCCCATCCTCATTTTGCAGCACCATTGTGCGCATGCCCTGAAACACGCCGATGCGCGCATTGACGATTGTGGATTGCCGATTGTCGATCGCAGCTCCTTCAATCGTCAATCGTGAATCGTCAATCGCCAGGCGGGCCGCGTGCTTGCCGGTGTCGATGCCATAGCCGCCGGCTTCGACCCCGACCAGCCGCACAGGATCGTCGAGGAAGGCGTAGAAGATGCCGATGGCGTTGCTGCCGCCGCCGACGCAGGCAATGATCTCATCGGGCAGCCGGCCGGCCTGCGCCAGCATCTGCGCGCGCGCCTCGCGCCCGATGACCGACTGGAACTCGCGGCAGATCAGCGGGTAGGGGTGCGGGCCGAGCGCGCTGCCGATGATGTAGTAGGTGTCGTGCACATTCGTCACCCAGTCGCGGATTGCTTCGTTGACGGCGTCTTTTAAGGTTTTTGTGCCGCTGTCGACGCCGCGCACTTCGGCGCCCAGCAGGCGCATGCGCTCCACGTTCGGCTGTTGCCGCGCCATGTCGATCGTGCCCATGTACACCACGCATTGCAGGCCGAGCAGGGCGCAGGCGGTGGCGGTGGCGACGCCGTGCTGGCCGGCGCCGGTCTCCGCGATGACGCGCCGCTTGCCCATCCGCTTTGCCAGCAGCGCCTGCCCCAGCGCGTTGTTGATCTTGTGCGCGCCGGTGTGGGCCAGGTCTTCGCGCTTGAGATAAATCTGCGCGCCGCCCAGATGCTCGCTCAGCCGCCGCGCGCAGGTCAGCGGCGTGGGCCGGCCCACGTAGGTCTGAAGCAGGTGCTCAAACTCCGCGCGGAACGACGCATCCTCGCGCAACTCTTCGTATGCCTCGATCAAGTCGTCGAGGGCCGGCATGAGCGTCTCGGGCACATAGCGCCCGCCGTAGGGGCCGTACTTGCCGCTGGGGTCGGGTAGTTGTTGGGTCATGGCTCAGGGACGGTATTGTAGACGACAGATATGCGCCGGGGGCGCATTACAATGCCTGCGAAGCACTGTTCACACCCAGGAGGATGAAGATGCCGCGAGAGATCGTCACTGTGGATGGCTCGTCGTTCAGTTTCCGCGAGTATGAGTTGCCCCCGCTGGGCGCGCAGGATGTGCGCGTGCGCGTCGCCTTTGCCGCGCCCAAGCACGGCACCGAGGCGCATGTAATCACCGGCAGCCCGTTCGATGAAAAGCGCTGGGATGCCGAGCTGCGCATGTTCCTGCCCAAAGAGGCCGGCGGCGCGCCGGGCCGGCGCGCCGAGCGCAATATCGGCAACACGGTGGTCGGTGTTGTGATCGCCGTGGGCGCGCAGGTCGCGCGTTTTAAGGTTGGCGACCGCGTGTTTGCCTACGGCCCCATCCGCGAGACGCATCAGGCGCCGGAAAGCGCGTGGCGCCTGGCGGACGGCCAGTCCGATGAAGACGCTGTGTGCAACGACCCGGCCCACGTCGCCTTTGTGGCTGTGCGCGACGGCAACATCCGCATTGGCGACACGGTGGCCGTGTACGGACTCGGCGCGATCGGGTTGCTGGCCGCGCAGATTGCGCGGGCCGGCGGCGCGCGGCGCCTCTTTGCCGTCGATCCCATTGCCATCCGGCGCGACTATGCCGCCGCGCATGGCGCCGATCAAACATTCGACCCGCGCGCCTGCGATGCCGCGCTGGAGATCAAGCGCGCCACCGGCAACAAGGGTGTGGATGTGTCAATCGAAACTTCGGGCAATGCGCGGGCGCTCCACGACGCCATTCGCTGCATTCGGCAATGCGGCACAGTTGTGCATGTGCCATGGGGGCCGAAAGATTGCAGCGCCCTGCGCCTGGACGAGGAATTCCATCTCAATCGCCCCCGCATCATCGGCAGCCAGTGCTGGGAAGGATGGGGCAATCCCGACCGCGATTATCCGCTGTGGGATGGCGCGCGCCAGCGTGACACGGTCGCCGACCTGTTCCGCAGCGGGTTGATCACCGGCAAAGGGCTGGTCACGCCGATTGTGCCGTTCGAGCAGGCGCACGACGCGCTGGCCGCCATCTTCAGCCGGCCGGAGACCACCATCAAAGTGGGGGTGACGTTTTAAGGTTCACCACAAACAGATGCTGTGAACGAACCACAAACACACGAAGAACACAAAGAGATTGCTCTGTTTCTCTTCGCGCTTTGTGGTTCAACCCCCGGCGCTTTTGGCGGCGGCGATGAAGGCGCGCACTTTGGCGTGATCCTTGTAACCCGGCGCGCGCTCGATGCCGCTCGACACATCCACGCCCCAGGGCCGCGCAACGCGAATGGCATCGGCCACGTTGTCCGGCGTCAGACCACCGGCCAGCAACAGCCGGCATTGCCGGGCCAGCGCCGCCGCCAGCGATTCATCGGCCCGCATCCCGCTGCCCCCATACAGGGTGGGGTGGTTGGCATCGAGCAACAGATCAGGGCGATTTTGGATTTTGGATTGCGTAGTGCGTAGTGCGTATCGCGTATTGTGTGTCGCGTATTCTGCGTTTTGCGCTCTGTGCTCTGTGCTCTGTGCTCTGTCTTCTGTATTCTGTATTCTCAAGTGCGCTTCCGCCTGAGTTGCCTCACGCACAGCTTTGTAAGCCCGGCCCTGCAATGCGCGCAGGTGATCGGCCGGCTCGTCGCCGCTGAGTTGGGCCAGGTCGAGGCCGGCTTCATCCAGCGCGCGCGCCATGTTCTCCGGCGTCTCGTTAACGAACACGCCCACCGTGACCACCCCCGGCGCCAGCGCGCGCAGGGCAGCGGTGATCGGCGCGATGCGCGCGGGTGAAATGAAGCGCGGGCTTTTGGGATACAGAATGAAGCCCAGCAGGTCCGCGCCGGCTGCGACCGCGCACTGCGCGTCGTCGAGATTGGTCAGGCCGCAGATTTTGACGACCATCATAGGTTCAGCGCGTTGACGCCGCGACTGACGCTGGAGAGCGCGCGCGTTTGCGCAGGGATGTCGCCGGAAGTGATGATCGACTCGCCCACCAGCACGGCGCAGGCGCCATGGCCGGCCACCGTTGCCACATGCTCCGGCGTGAAGATGCCGCTCTCAGACACCAGCGTGATCGATGCGCGGTTGTTGCCTGTCTTTGCCTGTCTGTCGAGAAGAACGCGCGCGCAGCGCCGGGTTGTGTCGATGTCGGTGACAAACGTGCGCAGGTCGCGGTTGTTGACCCCGATGACCCGCGCGCCGGCGCGCAGGGCGCGCTCGACCTCGGCCTCCGCGTGGACTTCGACCAGCGCCGTCATGCCCAGCTCTGCGATCAGCGCATGCAGGTCGCGCAGCAGGGCATCGTCGAGCGCGGCCACGATGAGCAGCGCCGCATCGGCGCCGGCCGCGCGCGCCTCATACGCCTGATAGTCGTCAATGATGAAATCTTTGCGCAGCGTCGGCAACTGCGTCCGGCCCTTGACCTGCGTCAGATGTTCCAGCGCGCCCTTGAAGAACGTTTCGTCAGTCAGCACGCTGATGGCCGAAGCGCCGTTGGCTTCATAGAGGCGCGCCAGGACGGCCGGGTCGAATGCGCCTTTGACCAGCTCGCCGCGCGAGGGCGACGCGCGCTTGACTTCGGCAATGAGCGCCACCCGGCCATCTGCGCGTTGCAGGGCCGCCGCAAAGTCGCGCGGGCGAGCGGCCGTCTCTGCGGCGCGGCGCACTTGCGCCGGCGGCGTTTCGCGCTTGCGCCGGGGCAACTCCACCGAACGCTTGTGCTCCAGAATTCGGTCCAGGATAGATTCAGGCATCTGGTGATTGTGCGATTGTGCGATTGTGCGATTGAGTGATTGAGTGATTGAGTGATTGTGCGATTGAATGGCCCAATGGCCCAATGACCCAATGGCCCAATGACCCAATGGCCCAATGACCCAATGGCCCAATGACTCAATGGCTCAATGACTCAATGGCTCAATGTCCCAATGGCTCAATGGTAAGATAGTTTATCAGTATGGCCTGGCGACACACCATCGGCGTCCTCTCCGATACGCATGTGCCCCATCGCCTGCTGGCGCTGCCGCCGGGTGTTCTGGAGCATTTCCACGGGTGCGATGTGATTCTGCATGCCGGCGATGTGGAGGACCCTGACATTCTGGAGCCGTTGCGCGCGATCGCGCCGGTGCACGCAGTGCGCGGCAATGTCCACTGGCAGTACAGCACCGGCACACACGATCATGGATTGCCGGCGCAGGTGACGGTGCAAGTCGGTCATCACACCCTCTGGTTGACGCATGGCCATCTCAATTTCGGCTACACCATGCTCGACAAGTTGATACATCTGGGAACGCGCCCGACCCGCGCGCGCATCAACCAGGCCATCATCAAGCGTCTGGCGCGGGCCAGGCCGCCGGAGGCAGGCATTGTTGTGTTCGGACATTCGCATCAGTTATGCGCTGTGTGGCAGGACGGCGCGTTGTTCTATAACCCCGGCGCCGTGTGCATGGATGCGCGCATCACTGGCCTGCCGACCGTGGGCCGCATTCTCATCGATGACGCCGGCGCTATTCAACCTGAATGGACTGTGGTCGGCAGCCTTCAACCATGACGCGCGATATCAGACCACTTGCCGCGTATGACGAATACAAAGCCTGCGAGCAGTTGCAAGCTGAAGTGATGGGCTTGAGCGACCTGGATGTGACGCCCTATCCGCTTCTGCAATCGTTCGCGCAGGCCGGCGGCGCAGTGCTCGGCGCATTCGACAGCTTGCGCATGGTGGGCTGTGTGTTCGGATACGTGGGCTTGAGCGACGATGGCGTGTTCTACCATCGTTCGCAACGACTGGCTGTCCTGCCGGCGTATCAGGGGCGCGGCGTCGGCGAGGCGCTCAAGCGCGCGCAGGCCGGGCACGCGCTGGCGCGTGGCTTGCGCCTGATGTGCTGGACGTTCGACCCGTTGCGCGCGCGCAACGCGCACCTGAACCTGCATAAGCTTGGCGCGATGTCACAGACATATCTGCCAGATGCCTACGCGGCGCTCAGCGGCGCGCGCAATGCCGGCGCGCCTATCGACCGCCTGTGGGTGGAATGGCGGCTCGATATCTCGCAGCCTGTCCCGCCGGGGCCAGACTACACCACAGCGCCGATCGCGCTGCGCAACGCAGACGACAGGCCGGCTGATCTGAACCCGTCCATTCAGGCTGATGTCGTGCGCATTCAGATTCCCGACGACATCGACGCCGTGTGGGCCGCAGATGCGGCGCTGGGATGCGCCTGGCGCGAGGCCACGCGGCAGGCATTCACGGCTTATTTCGCGCGTGGTTATCGTGTCGTTGACTTCATTCGCCGGCAGGGCTATGTTCTGACCCGTCGCGCTTCCCAGTTCGACACCCCGCCCTTGTTCTCTGTCATCTGACGACTGACGACTGCGACTCCCATGAAACACCTCGAAATCCGCCGCCACACGATGCGGCAAAAGCCCGGCAAACATCTGACCCAGGCCGGCGTGACACTGGCCCGGCATGTTGGCGCGGGCATGGGGCCATTTGCCAAAGTCGTCACCAGCGACGTGCCGCGCGCGTTCGAGACCGCCATCGCCATGGGCTTTGCTGTCGATGAGCAACTGGCCGATCTGGCGACGCCGGGTGACGAAGAAGTGACCACCGCGCTCGAAGACGCCCACACCTTTGCCGATGTGGTTATGGCTGTTCAGCGCCACAGGGCAGTTGCCCGGCGCGCCCAAAAGCTGGCCCGGCTATTGGCAGCGATCGCTGAAGCGTTGCCCGAAGAGGGCGCGGCCCTGATCGTGACCCACGGCGGCGTGATCGAACTGAGCGTGGCCGGCTGCCTGCCCGATCACGACTTCAGCGCGTGGGGCGCGCTGTGCGACTATTGCGAAGGCGTCCGGCTGGCCTTCGATGGCCGCGCCTTCGTCGGCGCAGACCTGCTCCGCCTGCCCACTCTCACCCCCTGACCTCCGTTATCTGTGCTCTGTGCTCTGTGATCTGTCATCTGTTCTCTCAACATGATCCCCCTCCGACTCGAACTCAAAAACTTCATGGCCTACCGCGACGCAGAGCCGCTGGACTTTACCGGCCTGCATGTGGTGTGCCTGACCGGTGAAAACGGGGCCGGCAAGAGCGCGCTGCTCGACGCGCTGACCTGGGCGCTGTGGGGCAAGGCGCGCGGCAAGACCGACGATGCCCTGATCAGTCAGGGGCAGACCGAAATGCGCGTAGTCCTCACCTTCAGCGAGGGTGACAACGTGTATCAGGTGGTGCGCGCGCGCAAGCTGGGCCGGCCCGGCGCCAAAGGCAGAGGCCCCGCTTCCAGCGGCGCGCTCGATCTGCTGGTGCAAACGCAGGCCGGCTGGCGCACCCTCAGCGAGCCGCGCCAGACCGACACGCAGAACAAGATCATCGACATTCTCAATCTGACCTACGACACGTTTCTCAACTCGGCCTACCTCAAGCAGGGCAAGGCCGACGAGTTCACGCTGAAGACGCCGGCCGAGCGCAAGGCGCTGCTGGCCGACATCCTCAGCCTGAATGTGTGGCAGGAGTACGAGGATGCTGTCAAAGCGCAGCAGCACGAAGTAGAGCGCAGCCAGAGCGTGCTGGCGTTCGAGATGCAGAAGGCCGGCGAGGAGATCGCGCGCCTGCCGCAGCACGAGCGCGAACTGGCGTTGGCGCACGAGGCGGTGGCGGCCGCCACGGCTGCGCTTCAGGAAGCCGAGCAGGCTCAGGCCGAGATCAGCCGGCTGCAGGAGCAACTCAAGTCGCTCGAAGCGCAGCGCGCCCAGGCGGACGCGCGCCTGAAGGCGCTGGCGTCAGAGCTGGCCGGCCTCGAGGCCGAGCGCGCCGAACATGCCCGGATGCTGGCCGCCTATCAGTCTGCCATCGACCAGCGCGCCGAGATCGAGCAGGGCTATGCCGAGTATGAGGCTGCCCGTCAGCGCGAGGCCGAATTCAATCAGAAGCTGGGCAGCCTGGTCGAGTTGAAGGAGCGCCGGGCGCGCGCCGAAGCCGAGATCGCCGATGCGCGCCGGGCGTTGCAGTCTCAGCGCGACGCAGCGGCGCAGCGCGCGCGCGATCTGGAGCGCATGGCCGACAACGATGATTTGCAAACACAGCTTGCGCAAGCCTATGAGCGACTGCGCGATCTGATTGCCGGTCAGAAGCGCCGCGAGGAGCTGGCTCGCCAGTTGACCGAGGCGCGCGAACGCCAGGCCGCCGCCAAAGCCGAGAACGACGAGTTGCGCCGGCGCATGAACGAACTGAAGGCGCGCATCTCGGCGCTGTCGAAAGTGGGGGCCATTTGTCCGGCCTGCGGGCGCGAACTGGCCGAGGCGGATCGGGTGCGTCTGCTGGAGGAGTGGCAGGCGGACGGCAAAGCGATGGGCGATCAGCACCGCGCCAATGAGCGCGCGCTGGCGGAACTGGCCGCCGCGCGCAAGGCTGCCGAAGATGACGTAGTCGCTCTGGATCGGGCGCTGGCGAGTTTGCCGGGCATGCAACGCGAAGTGGCCGCGCTGGAAGAACGCCTGAAGCGCGCGGATGAGGCGGCGTCACAATTGCCCGAAGCCCGCGCGGCGCTTGATAAGCTGGAGGCTGAGTTGCGCGCCGACGACTATGCGCCGGCGGCCCGCGCCGCCCTGGCCCAGGTCGAAGCAGAGTTGGAGCAACTGGGCTACGACGCCGCCGCGCACAAGCGACTGCGTGAAGAGATGCTGCCTCGTCTGCAAAACTTCGTTCAGCGCAAGAGCCAGCTCGACAAAGCGGAGATCGGCCTGCAATCCGAGCAGCGGGCGCTCGAATCGATCGGCCTGCGTCAGGAGAAACTGGCCCGGCAGCGCGCCGCGCAGGAAACGGAGATCGCCGAACTGAACGAGGCCATCCGCGTGCGCAAAGCGGGGCTGCAACGCGCCGCCGAGATCGATCAGGCGGCGCAACTGGCCCGCCGCGAGTTCTTTGCCGCCCAACGCAAGGTGGGCGAGGCCGCCCAGCGCGTGCAAGCCTGCAGGGCGATGTTCGGCGAACGAGACCGGCTGCGGCGCGAGTTGGACGAACTGGCGCGCCGGCAGTCCCTGCTGGACGATCTGCGCGCGGCGTTTGGAAAGAATGGCGTGCCGGCGATGATCATCGAGAACATCCTGCCGGAGCTGGAGGACTCGGCCAACGAGCTGCTGAGCCGCATGACCGGCGGGCGCATGAACGTGCGCTTCGAGACGCAGCGCCAGACCCAGAAGGGGGATGTGAGCGAGACGCTGGAGTTGCGCATCAACGACGAACTGGGCGAGCGGCTCTATGAGATGTTCAGCGGGGGCGAATCCTTCCGCATCAACTTTGCGGTGCGCATCGCGTTGAGCAAGCTGCTGGCGCATCGGGCCGGCGCGCGGTTGCAAACGCTCATCATCGACGAAGGCTTCGGCACTCAGGACGCCAAAGGGCGCGAGGCGCTGATCGAAGCCATCCGCAGCATCGAGCAGGACTTCGAGCGCATCTTTGTCATCACGCACATCGACGAACTCAGGGACGCCTTCCCGGCGCGCATCGAAGTCGTCAAGGGCGCGCGCGGCAGCGTGGCGCGGCTGGCTTGAGGGCGCATTTCCCAGCAGGGGCAATCCGCCGATGCGCGCGGCGGATGAATCCGCGCGCAACGTCTCTGCCGGGCAGACCGCCGGGCAACATGCCCCCACAGAGAAACACACCCAATACACCCTGGATTGATCCGGCGTGATAGAATACTTTTCGGTTGAGGGCGCGCTCCCGATCAGGGAGAAGCGCCCTCAACCCGTTTTACGGCAATAATCGAATGATTTGGATCAATTCAACGATAGCGATAACATACCGGAGGACACATGACGCTTGTGAAGAAGCCTGAAAATCGCTGGTCTGCGGGAGTGACCCCCTACGCCGAGATGGGGTATTACAGCCCGGACTACGAGCCGAAAGACACGGACATTCTGTGCGCCTTTCGTTTCGTGCCGCAGGATAGTGTCGAGCCGGTTGAAGCCGCTGCGGCCATCGCCGGCGAGTCATCCACGGCCACCTGGACGGTGGTGTGGACAGATCGCCTTACGGCGCACGAACACTATCAGGCGAAATGCTACCGCGTGACGCCCGTGCCGGGCACAAACCAGCACATCGCCTGCATCGCCTATGACCTCGACTTGTTCGAGGAAGGCTCGATTGCGAACCTGACTTCGTCCATCATCGGCAATGTCTTTGGCTTTAAGGCGCTGAAGTCGTTGCGCCTGGAGGACATGCGCATTCCTCCCCACTATGTGAAGACGTTTCAGGGGCCGCCGCACGGCATCGTGATGGAGCGCGAGTATCTCGGCAAGTATGGCCGGCCGCTGCTCGGCGCGACGGTGAAGCCAAAGCTGGGCCTGAGCGCGCACAACTATGGCCGCGTGGTGTACGAGGCGCTGCGCGGCGGGCTGGACTTCACCAAAGATGACGAGAACATCAACAGCCAGCCATTCATGCGCTGGCGCGATCGCTGGCTGTTTTGCATGGAGGCGGTCAACAAAGCCATTGCCGACACAGGCGAGATCAAAGGGCATTATTTGAATGTCACCGCCGCCACAATGGAAGACATCTACGAGCGCGCCGAATTTGCCAAAGAGCTGGGCAGCGTCATTATCATGATCGACCTGACGGTCGGGTATAGCGCGATTCAAAGCATCTCGCGCTGGGCGCGCAGGAACGGCGTCATCCTCCACCTGCACCGAGCCGGCCACAGCACCTTTACGCGCCAGAAGACGCATGGCGTCAGTTTCCGCGCGCTGGCAAAGTGGATGCGGCTGGCCGGCGTTGACCACATTCACGCCGGCACGGTGGTGGGCAAGCTGGAGGGCGACCCGAACAACGTGCGCGGCTATTACGACCTGCTGCGCGAAAACAGAATTGCGGCCAACCCGCTGCGCGGCATTTATTTCGACCAGGAATGGGCCAGTATGCCGGCCACCATGCCGGTCGCCAGCGGCGGCATTCACGCCGGCCAGATGCATCAGTTGTTGCATTACCTGGGCGAGGATGTGGTGTTGCAGTTCGGCGGCGGCACGATCGGCCACCCCGACGGCATCGCCGCCGGCGCAACGGCCAACCGCGTCGCGGTGGAGGCCATGATCCAGGCGCGCAATGCCGGGCGCGACTACCTGAGCGAAGGGCCGGAGATTCTGGCCCGCGCCGCGCGCTGGTCGCCCAGCCTCAGCCGCGCGCTCGAGACATGGAAGGATGTTTCGTTCAACTTCGAGTCAACCGACACGCCGGATGTGACGGTCACGCCTGTCTGACAACACGCATCGATCACTACCCATCTGAGGAGAAGCCATGCGCATCACCCAGGGAACCTTTTCCTTTCTGCCTGATTTCACCGACGACGAAATTCTCGAACAGGTTGAATACAGCCTGAGCAATGGCTGGGCTGTCTCTATTGAGCACACCAGTGATCCTCATCCGCGCAACGTTTACTGGGAGTTGTGGGAGCTGCCCATGTTCGACGCGCGGGACGCCGAGACAATTCTTCAATCGCTCCGCGCCTGTCGAGCGGCCTTTCCTGACCATTACATTCGCGTCAGCGCCTATGACAGCCGGCTGGGGCGCCAAACCACCGCCCTCCAATTCATCGTCCAACGCCCGAAAGAAGAGCCTGGATTTCATCTTGAGCGCATTGAATGGAGCGATCGCAGCCAGCGTTATCGCATCCGCGCATACGCCACAGACCGGCCATCCAATGGACGCGATCAACAGTGAGCAAATCGGGGGAGACGTATGACAATCGACATTGCCGCCGCCTGGCAAGCGTCGCAGATCGAGCCGCTCCTGCAGGAGCTGGATCGCGATCTGGTGGGTCTGAAGCCGGTCAAGACGCGCATTCGGGAGATTGCCGCGCTGCTGCTGGTGGCGCGCCTGCGTGAACAGGCCGGCCTGTCCACCGAGCCGCCCACGCTGCACATGTCGTTCACCGGCGGCCCCGGCGTGGGCAAGACAACCGTGGCCCTGCGCATGTCCGGGATTTTGCGCGCGCTCGGCTATGTGCGCAAAGGCCATCTGGTCGTTGCCACGCGAGATGACCTGGTGGGGCAATACGTCGGCCACACAGCACCCAAAACCAAAGAAATGCTCAAGAAAGCAATCGGCGGCGTTCTGTTCATTGACGAGGCTTATTACCTCTACCGCCCCGAAAATGAGCGCGACTATGGCCAGGAAGCTATCGAAATGCTGCTGCAGGCCATGGAAAACCAGCGGGATGATCTGGTGGTGATTCTGGCCGGCTATCAGGAGCGCATGAACGTGTTCTTCCAGGCCAACCCCGGTTTCCATTCCCGCATCGCGCATCATATTCACTTCCCCGATTACACCCTGGACGAGCTGATGCAAATTGCGGAGCTGATGCTGGAGCGACAGCGTTACCGCTTCGACGAGCCGGCCCGCCAGGCTTTTCGCGAATACCTGCAACTGCGCGTTCAGCAGCCCCACTTCAGCAACGCGCGCAGCGTGCGCAATGCGATTGATCGGTTCAAGCTGCGGCAGGCAAATCGTTTGATTCAGCAGGCCGCGGCAGTCGAACTCGACGATCTGACCCGCATTGATGCCAGCGATATTTACGCCAGCAGTGTTTTTCGGCGCGCATCAGCAGCGCCTGTTCCCGGCCATAACCGCCAACAGGACATTCAAACATCATGAAACGCAGACCGATCATTCTGGGAATTGTGGGAGACAGCGCCGCTGGCAAGAGCACCTTGACCAGCGGCCTGGTGAAACTGCTCGGCGAAGAGCGCGTCACGCATGTTTGCGTGGACGACTATCACAAGTATGATCGTGCTGAGCGCAGAGCCCTGAATATCACGCCGTTGCATCCCGATTGCAACTATCTCGATGTCTTCGAGCTGCATCTGGAGCGACTGCACTATGGTCAGCCGATTCTCAAGCCGGTGTATTTGCATGCCACCGGCACGCATGGCCGGCCCGAATACGTAAAACCCAGAGAGTTCGTGATCGTCGAGGGTTTGCTGGGTTTTCACACGGCCACCATGCGCCAGTTCTATGATGTGAAGGTGTACCTTGACCCGCCGGAGGAGTTGCGCCGGCAGTGGAAGATCAACCGCGACACGGCCAAACGCGGTTACACCGTGGAGCAGGTGCTGGCCGACTTGGAGCGGCGCGAGCCGGACGCCGCCGCGTTTATCCGCCCGCAGCGCAACTGGGCAGACATCGTGGTGCGCTTTTACCCCGATGAGAACGGCCATGTCAACGGCGCGCATCTCAACGCGCGCTTAACGTTGCGCCCCACGATTCCACACCCTGACTTTTCTTATCTTGCTCAAAATCGGCCCGGCCACGGTGGCGTGCGCCTGCTGTTGCAGCGCGACGCTAACAAGCCGGTGGATGTGCTCGAAATCGACGGCAATGTGTCAGCGGAACAGGCCGAGAAGCTTGAAGCGGCCATTTGGGCCCATTTGCCTGATCTGCGTCCTCTGCAGCCAGGCGAGTTCGGCGCTTTTCAAGAATCAACACAAACCCGTCACAGCAACCCCCTGGCTCTGACACAACTGCTGCTCGTGTATCACTTGCTGCGCCAGTATAGCGACCTGGGCAATCTGCCCATGGCGAGCCCGGTGGCGGCGCTGAGCCGGCTGCGCGCCGGCGGCGCCCAAATCCAGGAGCAACACTAACGCGTTACGGTCTGACAACACCTGCTCAAAGCAGAACGTCCGACAGCGGACAGCCCCGCTATCGGACGTTGCGATTCGCGCCAGGCGTCGCTTTAGCGAATCAGCTTCGCGCTCAGTTTGATCTCAACCGCCGCCAGCGCCTTCGAGACCGGGCAGCCCTTCTTGGATTCTTCGGCGTGCTGCAGGAAGGTCTGCTCGTCGATGTTGGGCACGTCGGCCTCGGTGTTCAACTCGATCAGGCTGATCGTCGGGCCATCGGTCAGGTGCACGGTGGCCGTCGTGTGGATGCGGTTGGGCGGGAAGCCGGCTTTGGTCAACACCGCCGACAGAAACATGGAGAAGCAGCCGGCATGCGCCGCGCCGATCAGTTCTTCGGGATTGGTGCCCTCGCCGCTCTCGAACCGCGATGCAAAAGTGAACGGGCCGTCGTAGGCGCCTTTGCCGATGCGCATCGCGCCGCTGCCTTCGCGCAGCGTGCCGTTCCAGGTTGCTTCAGACTGTCTTACTGCCATTGATTTACCCTCGCAATTTAGATCTCGACAATCAATTCAACACTCGCACGAGCGGTATCTTAACTCAAAACGGGATGATGCCCAGGCTCTATCGCCTCAGCATTGCAATGTGCTCCTCCACTCTGCGCCGTTCCCATGCGCTCACGTCTGCGCGTTGCAGGTGCGACGTGAGATCGCGCGCCAGCTCCCCGGCGCTCTTCGAGGCCAGCTGCTCCTGAATGAAACCGTCGAGCCGGCTGAGCAGCTTGTCGTCTGCGCCCAGAAGCACGGCTGACTCAAGCCGCTCGGACGCAAGGCGCGCGATCTCGTTGCCGTTGTCGTCGCGGGCGATGTAGACGCTATCCGGCCCGCCGTCGCGGGCGATCAGCCCGAAGGCCATGCCGATGGCGAACACGCTGCCCGGGTCTGTTTGCGCGCAGCCCGGCCCGGCGGTGGACATGGCATTCAGGTCGGGCGTGAGGGCCATTTCATCGTCGAGGTGCAACGGCTCGACGCGCCGGCGCAGCGCGTCGAAGTAGTTGCGGCGGAAGTCGCTCAGGCGCAGCAGCCCGAAGAGCGGCATACCGCGCCGCGCGCTGGTCACGGTGATGGCAAAACGGTCGCCGGTTGACTCGAAGATCGCCGTCGGGTTGATGCGCTCGAAAAGCTCTCGCAGCTCGCTTTGATCCGCTGATTCCAGCCCGACGAATGTCTGCGCGCTGGACACCGGCGCCTGGCCGGCATGGTACACGTTGAACGCGCACAGCGGCGCGGCCCGGTCGTTCAACTCGCGCGCCGCGCGGTCGAGGTCCGGCTGCTCGCGCGCCAGCGCTTCGACGCGCAGTTCACGCATCGGCGCGAACACCGACGCGCCGTATTCGAGAATGGCCAGATCGACTTCCTCGTTGCGCCACTCCAGCCAGCGGTCGAGCGCGCCGGCCTTCTCCACCAGCGCGTAGGCGTGCGCCTCGCTGTCGTTCTGGCCGGCGTAACGCTGATACAGCGCCTCGACCGATGCCTCACTCAACACAGACCGTTGCAGGCTGAAGTCGATGTTGCCCGTCAGCGGCGTCTGTTCGGCGCGCCGGCGATATGCGCGCGCCAGTTGGTGCAGCATCCCGCTGAAGTGTTCAAGCTGTGACAGTTTCCGCTCGGCAACCGACGCCACGTCGGCATACAGCGTCCGCGCCGCCTGCGCCAGCATCAGGCTCAGTTCGGTTTCAAAGCGGGTTTGCAGGTAGGTGACGTATTGATCGCGGATGCGCTCGACGCCGAATGTGGCCTGCCACAGCGCGTACAACGCGCCGGCGAAAGCGACGATCCACGCGCCGGCGATCACGCCCAGCCGCAGCGCCGGCGAGCCGAATTGCAGCACCTGCCACAGCCAGCTTGAAGCCAGAACGAGCGGCGCCAGGAAGCCGGCAACGATGCCGATCGCCGTGACCGGCGCGGAGGGAATGCCGGCGATGGCGTTCTTGAGCAGCGGCCCCTGGCGGGCCAGAAAGCTGATCTGTTGCTGATTGCGCGCCAGCAGCGCGGCCTCGCGGCGGGCCAGTGATTGCAGAAAGCGGCCGGCGTCGTCGCGCACACGCCCCACCAGTTGCGTGGCCAGCGACACGCCGCCGACCGGCCGGGCGCGCAGGATGGTGGTCACTTCCTGGTCGATGGCCTCTTCGACATCCTGCGCCACGCGCCGGGCGTTGGCCTCGATCTGCCTGCGCAGCGAGGGCAGCGTTTCCCTGTTGATGATGTTGATGGCGCTCTGCACCGACGCAGCGATCTGATCGCGCGGCAGGGTCTTCAGGCGGGCAATCAGGTCGCTTTGCAGCCGGATCGGTTTGCCGTCGCGGTCGTGGCGCAGCACATCACTCATCAGGTCGTCGGGGCGCAGGTGAGTGGCGGTCATCAGTGTGTTCAGCCGGTCCGACACGCTGGCGAACATCTCGGGCTTGAGCAGTTGCTCGGAGAGGACGGCTTCTCCCAGCCGGCAGGCGCTCCAGGTGGTCAGGTTGTCTATCGGCAGCGTGTAGGCGGCAAAGCCCAGGCTGTTGTAGGCGGCCAGTTGCCCCTGCGCCCACGGAATGGCCCCCTGTGAAACTGCAAAATCGTCAATGCGCGCCTTGAGCGGGGTGAGCAGGGTGCGCAGCAGCCACTCGCCAACCAGTCGGGCAGCCTCGTGTTCATCTTTCAGGGTCAACGTCTTTTCGTTGCGCGTGTCGATCAGATAGCAGCCGCGATTGAAAACCGGCGCGTCGGACTCGATGACGAGGAAGGGCGCTTCGGGCGGGCCGTATGCGCAGCGATAGGGCCGGCGACCGTTGATGCGATCGCCCATGTGCGCGTTGATCTCTTTCAGCGTCGCGTAGGCGCGCGCCTCGGCGACGGGGTCGGATCGGGTGAGGGATGGCAGCAGCAGCAGGGCCGTGCTGGCGATTTGCAGGCCGGTGGTATGGAACAAGTGATGGAACACGTAGGCCACGTCGAGCAGCAGGGCGCTGCCGGCCAGGTCGCTGATGTCGCCGATCAGAATGAGCGCGGCTTCGGTGCGGTCGGTAGACACGTCGAAGCCTTTCGCGGCCATGCTGTCGCGCGCGCTGACCGACCCCATCTCGTTCAAATGCGCGGCGAGGAAGGGGTAGAGCGCCTGAAGGTTGAGATGCCATGCGGCGCGGGCGGCGCTGCGCGTGCGCGTCCATGCCTCGCCGCGCGCGATGACATCCGGCTGCAACCATGGCAGCGCGCGCTGCGCGTGGGCGGGGTTGAGGTTGAGCGGCAGGCTGACGCACTCCGTCGGCCCCAGCGCCGCTGCGCGCGGCGCCGTCGGCTCCAGGGCAGGCTCATCCGCCGACGAGACAGCCGGCACGTCGATCGCCAGCAGTTTGATGGCCGGCAGCTCGCCATAGGCGGCTTCGGCGCGCCGCTTGAAATGCTCAAGCGCCTCCTCGCCCAACCGGCCCACGCCGACGATGTAAGTCTGCTGCAGTTTCACCATTGCTAAGCCCGCAGCACGTCCTTGATATACGCCTTGACCGTTGCGCGCAGTTCCATGAGCAGGTCGTAGTTGGCGCTGCCGGCCCGGCCCACCGAGGCGTCTTTGGACATGGCCTTGCGGTCGATGTTGGCCCGCGTCGCGCCGCCGCGCAGCTCCATCACGTAGGGCTCGCTGACGAAGCTGTCCAGCACCTGATGCGCCGGCTCGATGCCGGACACGCTGATCTCCTGTTCGACCTGCGCGCCGACCTGATCCACCAGCTCCTCGTTGTTGCGGAACATGTGCAGCGACTCGCCCATGCCGCGATCGAGTTGCAACGGCTGGTCGCCGGCGTCGGTGGGGACGATGTAATAGTACACGCCGGACTTGAAGATGAAGCCATACGCGATGCCCAGCGCGAACACCTGCTTAGCGCGCTGGCCGCCCGGCCTCACTTCCGGGAACACGTACAGCGGCTTCAGCCCCGACCGCATCACCAGGTCGTGCTTTTCCTTGAATGCCGGATATTGCGTGAGGGCGAACAGCGGCACGCCGTGCTTGGTCTGCAACACCGTGATGGTGTACGGGTCGAAGGTCGACGTGAGGATCTGCGAAGTCTCGATGGCGTCCTTGTAGATCGAGTTTTCGTTGTCGTTCACGCCCACGGCCACGATCTTTTCGCTCTGCCAGTCCTGTCCCATGCGGCCTTCGACCTGGTATGACCAGAACGGCGCTGAGCGGTTGACCAGCGATTGCAGCCGGGCGCGCGGATCGACTTCGTCGCGCTTCTGGATGATGATATCCTCGATCGTGATGTCGCGCAGGTCCTGGAACACGCTCCGGGCGTAATTCAGAATGTGATCGGCGATTTGCTCCTGCTCCCAGTTCAGCCACTCGTGCAAGGGGCCCTGGCTGTTGAGCAGGCCGGCCACCGGCGAGTCGCCCAGCCGCGCCAGATGCTCCAGGTAGTACCGGCCGATGTCGGCGTCGGTGGTGATGTCGTCGGCCAGCACGAAGTCGGTGCGCGACTTGCTGCCGGTGTGGTCGCGCGCGATCTGCGTCTGCCACTGCGTCTGCACGAACTGCATCCGGCTGGCCGTGTTTTGCAGGCCGGTGCGCATGCTCTGAATGGTCACGCTGAAGTTGGCCAGCAGCGCCAGCGCCGCCTCGCGCTTGCGGCTCTCTGAGCGCGCCGTCAGGTAATTCTGGAAGGTCTGCACGTGCTGATCGCGCGCCTCGCGGATGCGGTTGGTGCGCCCCACCGGGAACGACTTGAAGCTGGACACGAAAGCCTCCTGTGTTCCCTTGAGCTGGTTCTGCAGGCGTTCCCGGCGCTGATCCATGTCGGCGCGCGCCTTGTCGAGGTCGCGGCGCGCCTGGGCCAGGCGTTCGTCAAGCCGGTCGAGGAACGCAATGGCGGCGTTCAACCCGTTGGCCGGATCGTCCACCAGCCGGTTCACCTCGCTCTCGATCGCCGCTGTGAGCTTCTCGGCGATCGCTTTGCGGTTCTTGTCGATTTGCTGACTGAAGTCGTTGTCCAGCGCCGTCTCGGCCTTGTTCAGATAGCTCACCGTCGCGCCGTACATCTCGCCTTCCCTGAACGTGTTGAGCGCGTTCGGGTTGAGCGTGATGCGCATGACATTGCCTTTTGGATCGCGGGCCAGTTGCTGCAGCAGGCTCTCGCCGTCGATCTGCTGGGATTGCAGGAAGCTCTGCGCGGCGGCGTCGATTTTCTCCGCCGGCGGCGCGGGGCGCAGCAAATGTTGTTCGATCAAATCGCGCCCCAGCCGTTGCGCGCACAAGTCGATGATGCGGTTGACCGGAAAAACCAGCGAGGCCGTGCCCAGGCTGCTGTAGGCGGTGCTTTTGTACGTGTTCTCTTCCTTGTAGAACACCCGCGACGACAGCACGCGCACGTTGTCGAACACGCTGTTGGTCGCCGCGCCGATCTGCGAGCTGATTTGCAGATAGACGGCCTCGGCGATCATCGGCGCGATGTCTTCCAGGCCGATCAGACCGCCGCCGCGCTCATTGCGCGCGTCCACCAGGTAGCAGATGTTGAACGGGCGCTGGCCGGAAAAGTCCACCAGTCCGACCGCCGCGTTGCCGTAGTCCACCCGCCACTCGCCGGTCTCCATGAAGTAATCGAGTTCGCGCAGGGCGGCAAAGGCGTTCGACTGAATGCCGATCGGGTCTACGTTGGGGAAGACCGAGGGCAGCGCCAGGATGGCGTTGATATTGCAGAAGGAGCCCGGCAGGTTGGCGTTCTCGATTTCCTTGCGCGTGAGATACGCCATGTCGAGAAAGCCGCCCGAGCCAGTGCCGCCGCACACCGAGGCGATGATGAAGACGTTGACGCCGTATTGCTGGCTGCGCAGACGCATGTCGGTCAGCCGGGCGACGGCGGCCTTGATTTTGCTGGCGACTGTGCCGACATGCCAGAACAGCGACAGCCGGCCCAGCGGGCGCACCTGCTTGGCGCCCATCGTGATGGCCTGCACCGGGATGCGTTCCTTGTCCTCGGTGATCCATGCGGCAATGGCCGGGTTGATGTCCAGGTGGCGCAGGATGTTGGCCGTCTGGATGCCGCCGATGTTGACCAGCTCGGTGCCGGGCGTCAGGCTGATCGGCTGGCCGTTCAGGTTCACCTGCTCCAGCGACTGGTCGGTGTCGAAGCACAGAAACTCAACTGCCGCCGGCTTTGCGCCGTAGTTGCGCATGAAGCGCGTCTTGACCTGCACCAGCACTTTCTGCCCTGTGCCACCGATCCCGATCAACAGGGTCGGTCGCAAGTTCGCCTTCTGTTGGATTTCCTGCGGAGTCAGTGCCATTAGAACTTCCATCCTCCTGCGCTGTCGTCGGCGGTCAAATTGCTCAAGTCATCAAATTGATCCGGCCCGAAATAGGTGAACGTCTGGTCGCCCACCTTCACCACATCGCCGTTCTCCAGCGTTTGCGAAGGGACTTCCATGCCGTTGACCAGCACCGGGTTGGCCGGGTCGAGGCTGCGTATGACAACGCGCGGCCGTTTGGGGCTGCCCATCGGCCTCAACTCGGCGTGGCGCGGCAGAACGCCCATGCCCTGAATCGAAATGCGGCTCTTCGGGTCGGCGCCAATGGTCACCGGTCGCTTGCCGCGCAGGGCGTAGGGCACGCCGGCCACTTCCACCGATCCCACCAGATCGGGCTTGCTGCGCTGCCACAGGATCAGCAGCGCCACCACCCCGGCCAGCAGCAGCACGCCCAGGATGCCGGCGATCAGCAGCGGGCTGGGCGGTTCAGGCGGCGCGGGCGGGGGCGGAACTGGCGTGGGGGTGATCGGCACGAACACGCCGCTCACCGACACCGGCGCTTCGCTCGCATCCTTGAACGTTTCGCCGCTGGCAGCGCGATAGTCCAGCTCCACGCGCAGCACGTAGTTGCCGTCGGCCCCGACTACGACCGTTCCACTGAAGACGCCGCCAGAGGCTGGGCGCAGGAACTGCGTGTCGATCGTTTGCCCGCTATCCTGTCGCAGCCGGACGACTACTTCAAACTGGTCGTCCGGGCTGGGTTGGGTGAGCGGTTGCGCGCCGAGCATGACCTGCGCCTGCACCGGCAGCGGCAGGTTGTTGGGATAGTCATAGCCGGCCTGCGGCGTCACGATTTGCAGCCACGGCACTGGCGCGACCTGGATGGACTGCTGATCGCTAAGATCGAATACGCTGCCATCGGGATTGGCGACCGAACCGGCGAAGCGCAGGGTGTACACGCCGGCCTGCGCCGTGTTGTCCAGCCGGGCCACATAGGACTGCCCGCTGGGTGTCAGAGGCGCCGATGTGGTTGCGCCATCGGGCAGCGTGATCTCCACCGTTAATTGCTGCGCCGTTCTGGCGATTTGATCCACGTCCAGCACGCGCACGCTGATGTCCATCGGCTTGCCCTGCGGGTGGGTCGATGCCGGGCGCTGCCGTTCGATGATGAACTTGTTCTTGGAGAAGGGAACCGTGACCAGAATCACTTTGCCGCGCCCCGACAGGCGCACCGTCCACGTGCCGGGCGGCGGGCGGGAGATGCTGTAGCTTTCGGTCAATGCCGAACTGGAGTATTGCACGCCAGGATCGCTGACTTCCACGACCGTGCCGTCGGGCCGGATGACGGTCATCTCAATGCCCGGCTCGTACTTGATGGTGGTGAAGCCAACTTGCAGCAGATCGGGCGCGACTTCAAAGGTCAGTTCGATTGGCGCGTCTACCGGCGGCGGCGGGGCCTGGATCGGCAGGCCGAACAACCGTTGCAGGATGCCGACAAACGCCTCGAGCAGTTCGCGCTCGGCCTGCACCGGCTCGTAGTAATCGCCGCCGGTGGTAGCCGCAATTTCCTGCCACACATTTTTGTAAACCGTGTTCGAGGGGTCCTGCTTGAAGGCGTCGGACGTGAGCGCGATGGTGAAGACGGGCAACTGCGCTTCCGCAAAATCGCGTTGCACCACCTCGCGCAGATCGCGCTCGCACTGCCGGCGCTCAGCCAGGCTGGTGACGGGCTTCGGTTCGCACACACCGTCGGACAGGAAGATCACGGCGCGTTTCACATCGTCGCCGGCGCGCGCTTTGTCCAGTTCGCTGCGCGCCAGCCGCATCGCCTCCACAATATCCGTCGCGCCGAGGTAAGCGTGATTGTCATTCAACGCTTTCTGATACGCGGCCTGAGATTCCCGGCTGTGAATCTCCTGCAGGGGGAAGATCACTTTGGCGTCGGTGCCGAACATGATGATAGACAACTGGTGTTGCGCGCCGGATTGGTCGGTAGCCAGCCATTGCGCCAGCAGATTGGCGGCCACGATGCGCCAGCCGGGATTCTTGACCGTGCCATCGGGGTTGAAAATCTGCGGGTCGTTGCGCTCCCACATCGAGCCGGACTCGTCGATAACCAGCACGATGTCGAGATTGGTGACGCCGGGCACTGCTGTTTGCGCCGCAGTTCGCGCTGCAGTTCGCGCCGCAGCCGGCGCGATTTCACTCAGGCCGGCGCCCCCGGACGCAGCCATCAGCCACAGAGCGAGGATCAGGCGTACCCAGCGCGCGGGAATCCCCCATCGAAACCGGGATGGGCCATCAATCGGGGACAGGCTCTTGTTATGCATGGTTTTTTCGGGATTGCGCTGCTATTGTAATCGGTCGAGTGCCAGGTTGAGGGTGCCGCGTTGAGGGTGCCGGGTTCCGTGTTTCGTGTTCCGTATTTCGTATTCCGTATTCCGTGCTCTGCACTCTGCACTCTTCACTCTGTGCTCTGTATTCTGTATTCTGTATTCTGTATTCTGACTCCTGACTCCTGACTACTGCCCCCTGACCACTTTGAACGCCGACTGGCCGATCTCCACGATATCGCCGGGCTGCGCCGGCGTCGGCTGGGCGGTGAGCCGCTTCTGGTTCACGCGCGTGCCGTTGCTGCTGTTCAAGTCTTTCACCATCAGGGCGCCGTTGTCCACGTACATCAGCGCGTGCGCGTCGGAGATGCGATGATCGATATCGCCGGTGATCACCACCGGCATCTCGCGCCGGGTCACGACGACGAAGGTCGCCGGCATGGCGTAAGACTTCTCCGGCAACGCGCTGCCGCGCTGCGTCGAGGCAGCTTTCAGCACGTTGCCCTCGACTTTCAGCCTGAGCGCCCCGGCCTCGAGTGACTGGCCGGCCGGCAGGTCAACGAACCTGTTGCCCAGCCGGCTGCCGCCCAGCTTGACGCCGTTGCGGCTGTTCAGGTCCTTCACCCGCATGGGTTGCCCCGACAAATCGATCGCCAGATGCGGCGCGGACAGGGTTGTGTCCGGGATGGCAATCCAGCACACCGGCCCCCGGCTGATCAGGCACTCATCGCCCACGCTGAATGCAGTGCCAGAAAGCGCCCCGCTGACGCAGACCAGTTGAAACGGTTTGACATCGCCGGTCTGCGCATCGGCGTCTGGCGCCGCGTCTGGCGCCGCGTCTGGCGCCGCGCCCGGAATCGAGTTGACGGAGGTTTTCTCGGCGGCGGCCTCGCGTTGCGCGGGCGCATCGGCCGGCGGGGGGGATGATGGGGCAGTGGCCGACGCTGGCTGCGCCTGCGCGGCAGCGATCTCGGCGCTCGGCCGGTCTGCCCCGGCCTGCTGGCGTGTGGCGCGCCAGGTCAGCCATCCGGCGACGCCGGCTGAGACGACCAGCATGACGGCAAACAGGATCAGCAGTGTTGGCATTGCACCTCGCCTGGCGCCGGCTTGAAAACGGTCGGAGTCCGCGCGGACGAATTCCGCGCGGACGAATTCCGCGCGGACGAATTCCGCGAAGCCGGCGCTCCCTCGCTGCGCGCATGATAGCGCAAGCCGGCGATGCTCTGCGCGGGATTGATCGATGACATCGATCAATAATCGACGATGAAGCGGAACTCGGCCTGGCCGAACGTCAGCACATCGTTGCCGCGAATCTCCGCATCGCGCGCGCGACGCTGGTTGACGAATGTGCCGAACGTGTCGTCGTGGGCGTGCAAATAGAACCGCCCCTGATAGTATTCGATGCTGGCATGGTTGCCCGACACCGATCGATGCTCCAGCGCAATTTCCAGGTTGGGCGCGTCCCGGCCAATGCGGTTGAGTTTGCGCAGCGAGACGCTATGCTCTTTGCCGGTTGTCACCTCGACCAGGCGCGCGCGTTTGGGTTCGGTCGGGCGTTCCATTTCGGCGTCGCATTTGGGGCAGCGCGCCCGCGCCAGGTCCAGATTGCCGCCGCAGGTCGGGCACTTCACCGCCGGCAACTTCGGCAGCGCCGGCACCGGCTCCGCAAACAGGCTCGCCGCCGCCTGCGTGCCCAGTAGCGCGCTGAAAGCCAGCAGGGCGAAAGCCGAGACGCCGGAGGCTGTCACCATCAGCGTTGTGGGCGCCGACATTCTGCCGGCCGGGATATACATGATGATGCCCGCAGTGAGCGCGGCGAGACACGCCCCAATAATGGCATTCGACGCGATGCCGATCAATCTCGCCCAGCCGCGCAATGCCATCAGCCCCGCGCCGACGAACACCATGTAGGCGCCGGTGATCAGGCCGGCCAGAATCGCCACGATCGACGGCGGCGCCCCCAGCACCGGCTGCAACGCCGCCTCGATCTGTGGCAGGTCTCCCAGGGCAAACTGGCGCAGTTGATCCGGCGCGGCCACGGACAGACCCGACGCCAGCGCGACCGCCGCCCCGGTCAAGATCCACATCGCGCCCATCAGGCGATGCGCAAATTGCACGATGACCATGCTTGCTTGAATCCCTTTCTCGTTCACGCAGACTTCGTCCGAAGTGTCACTGCCCGGCCGCAGTGGGGGCCGGCGTGGGCGTGACGGTGGGCGTCGGCGCCGGTGTCTGGGTGGGGGTAAGTTGCGGCCCGCTCAGCCGCGCGATCGCCAGCCCGTCGATGGCGACTTCGTAGCGCGCCGGCTGCGCATTCTCCACATCCAGTCGCACGCTCAAAATGCCCGACTCTGTCAGTTCGTAGCCGCCAATGCTGACCCACTGGCCGTAGCTGGCCTGGTGATCGATCACGCTGCTCCCGGCGAAGGGCAACAGCAGACGCCCGTCCAGTCGCACCTCGTATGGAACGGTGATTGCAATAAAGGGCCGCACGAGCGGGTCCGGCGGGCGCCAGGGCCGGTAAATGAAAAGTTCGTAGAAGCCGGGCGCCAGCGGTTTATCCATCGTCCAGATGATATTGGCCGTCACACCGGCGCGGATGGTGACGAAGCCTGATCCGTAGTCTCCGGCATCCATGTAATCCAGGCGTGTCCACGTCACCTTGCCGGCTTCGCTGTCCATGGGCGGATCGAGGGTCAGCCCAGGGCTGCTATCGTCGATCCAGTAATCCATTCGGCGACCATCGGGCAGCCGCCGCAGCCGGCCGGGGATGAAGTTGAAGATGGTGCCCGCGTTGTCCGTCGGCGCGATTGTCGGCGTTGTTGTCGGCGTCATCGCCTCTGTCACGATTGCCGCCGGCGCGGTGTAGGTGGTCTGCGGCATGGGCGTGCCGCGCAACAGGTTGGCGACACTCCTGGCAGCCGAGGCGGGCGCCGGCTCCAACTGACTTGCGCGCAGGTCGAGCACCAGCGGCAGCGCCAGCGTTGCGGTTGCCAGCGCGCCGGCTGCCATGCCCATGACGAGCAGGAGGACTGCCAGCGCAATCACCCCGCCGCGCCGGCCCTGCGAGCGGGCAGCCGGTTGCGGTTGCCGGCCTGCAACCGGGCTGGCGGCGCCGCCGGCCGGCCGGAGTTGGAATGCGCTGGGCCGGCTGCGCGCTGCTCTGGCTTTGCCGCCGCTTTCCGCGCGCAAATTGACGCGTGTCTCGTCCACCTCGCCGCGCGTTGTCGCGCCGCGCCCCGCTGCGCTGCGTCCTGTGGCGCGTGGCGTCGCGTCGGGCGCGTCTGCCGGCGTGAGATTGGGAATGCTGGAGCGTTGGGCTGAGGCGCCGCCTCGACCATGCGGGGACAGCCGGGCGAGCAGCGTGTCATAGCCCGGACGCTTGCGCGGATCTTTGGACAGCATCTGTTCCACGGCATCGCATACGTCCGTCGGCGCGCCCGCAGCCGCCACGACGTTCATATCCGGTTTGGATTCAAGATGCATGCGCATCGTGTTCTCCAGCGAATCGGACACGAACGGGGGCTGTCCGGTCAGCATCTCGTAGAACACGCATCCCAGCGCGTAGACATCGCTGGGCTGATCGGGCTGTTGTCCGCGCCAGACCTCCGGCGCGACGTAGGCGGCCGTGCCGGCCAGCAATCCTTCTTTCGTCAGGCGCGACGTGGCGGCGTCCCGCGCAATGCCGAAGTCGAGCAGCTTCACGGTTCCGTCGGGCAGCAGCCGGATGTTTTCCGGTTTAATGTCGCGGTGAACCAGGCCGGCGGCGGCCGCAGCCTTGAGCGCGTCGGCGATCTGCGCGACGATATCCACCGCATCGGGGACCGGCAATCGGCCCTGCCGGCTCAGCACGGTGCTCAGGTCGTTGCCGGCCAGGTAATCCATGACCAGGTAATAGTGGCCATCCACCTTGCCGGAGGCGCGCAGGCCGACGATGTTCGGATGCTTTGGCAGTTTGCGCAACGCCTGCGCTTCACGCTCGAAGCGGGCTACTGCCGTCGGGTCGCGGCTGGCCTTGTCCAGCAGCACCTTCACGGCGACCGGCTCGTTGAGGTGCGTGTCCAGGCCGAGATAGACTGTGGCAAATCCGCCGCTGCCCACCTCTTCCAGCAGCCTGAATCGTCCGAGTGTCTTGCCGACAATGCTCATGTCGTGGCGATAGATTGCTCTGATTCGCGCGCTGCGCGCTTGTTGCGCGCTCACCGTTGTGCCTGTGACACTTCGGGTTTGAAGTCGCCTGGGATCGCGCCTGTGCCCTGCCAGCGGATGAACAGCCGAACCGGAAACTTGCCCGGCTGAACCGGCGTCGCCGGCTCCAGCGCAAGCAGCACGGTCAGCCGGCTGCGCATACGCAGGGCCGGCTTGGACGGCAGGCCGAATGTGCCCAGGCTCCACGTGTTCACGTCGCCGCCCGCTTGCGTGTCTGCCTCGGCCAGCGCCTCTATCTTAACCTGTTCCTCGCGGTTGAAGTTCACCTGCGGCGCCAGTTCGATGCGCGCGACCTGCTCCGGCGCGCCAGCGTCGAGCAGCATGTCGAACGTGGTTGGCTGGATCAAGCTGGCATTGGTGCGAAAAGTGAGCGTGATCGTCGTCGGGGCGTCGGGCCGGGTCTGCTCTGTGATCGCGCTGAGATGGGTGAACGTGATCAACGGCGCCTGCGGCGCGATGGAAACGGAAAATGTGACCTGCCGGGCCGGCGCGCCTTCGGACGAAGTCCGCGTGGGCTGCGCTGCCGAGAGCGCCGGCGCGACTGTGCCGGTCTGGGTCTGAGCGGGTGACGGACTTGCCGCCGGGGTCGCTTCATCTGCGTTGCGCCGCATTGACGAGGTAAAGATGAAGACCTCTGCCAGCAGCGCAATCGCAAGAATGATGATCGGGATTGCTTCGCGCCAGCCCACGATGAATTGACGCGCCGGCTTCGCGTCCAGGGCTGGGAGATGGTCGCTGGTCTGTTCGAGATCCTCGCCCGCCGACGGCTTGTTCATCGTCTCGGTGTTGGATCGGCCAGTGTTCGGTGTCCGCAGGGGTTGCCTGTCTGGTGTTGGCGCGTCGTCGTCACTCAGCGGCGCGTGGACGATCCGGCTCACATGCGCCACCACCGCTGTCGCGTTGTCGAAGCCGCCCACGGCGTTCGCGGCTTCGACCAGCAACTCAGCGGCGGCCTGGGGGGTTGCGCGATGGGTTTGCAGAATGTAACGCATCTGGTCTTCGGGCACGTAGCCGCACACGCCGTCCGAGCAAAGCAGGATGACATCATCAGGCTGGAGCGTCAGTGGGCCGGAGATATCGGCCTGCACGCGCGCGCCCATACCCAGCGCGCGGGTGACGACGCTGCGCAATTCGCTTTCCCTCGCTTCCGCTTCGGTAATCAGCCCCTGGCGCAGTTGCTCGCTCACCAGCGAATGGTCGCGGGTGAGGGCCTCGAGCGCCTCGCCGCGCAAGAGATAGGCCCGGCTGTCGCCGACATGAGCAATGTACAACTGGTCGTCGCGCACAGCGGCGCAGACCAGGGTTGTGCCGATGATCTCCAGGCCCAGTTCCTGTCCACGCCGGCACACGGCCGCGTTGGCCAGGGAGACGCCCTCTTGCAGGACGGCGGCCAGATCTTCTGCGTCGCTGGCAGCATAGTGCTGGACGAGTGTTTCGACGGCGATCTGACTGGCGACTTCGCCGGCTGCGTATCCGCCCATGCCGTCGGCCACGGCAAACAACCAGCCCCGCCGGGGATGCAGGCCGTCTTCCGCGTCCGGCATGAAGCACATCAGGCTATCCTGGTTCTGATCGCGCTCTCGGCCGACATCGCTCTGACTGCCGACGGTCACGATGGCGATGGGGCGGGTAGTGCTCATGGGCAGGGAAAGGGGGATGGGTGTTTCGCCGGCGGACGGGCTGCGCTGTGCCGGCGCGGTCTCGGAGGTGTGGTGTTCATCCATCCTGGGCGCGGCGGATGGTGAGGGCGCGTCCCTCAATCATGAGCAGGTCGCCGTCCTTCAGCCGATGAGGTTGCCCTTTGCGCAGCGGCTTGCCGTTCAGCAGCGTGCCGTTCTCGCTGTTGTCGGTGACGGTCCAGGTGTCGTCGTCGAGGAAGATGCGCGCGTGCTTGCGCGACACGAACCGCTCCGGGTCGGGCAGGGGCACGCCCGGCGGCGGGTCATCTTTGGAAGGCCGGCCGATCCAGTGCGTGCCGTTGGGCAACTCGAACACTTCGACCTGGCCCTGATATACGACTTCGACGGTGACAATTCTGCGCGGGCGCCGGGTTGGGCTGATGCGCGTCACATCGCGCCCGGCGTCTCGCCCAGTTTCGGAATTGCTCTCTGCCGGCTCCCGCGTATCCTGAGCCGGCTGGCCTGGAGCACCCGTCTCTGTCCGGCGGTGGGGTTCGGGGCTGTCGGCAACTGGCCGAACCGGGCTATCGGCGCTCGGGGCCGGCCCGGCGTGTTCGCGTTCGTTCTCGATCAGCTCGGTCGGGCGTCGCCCCCGGCGCGCCGGAGGCGGGGGAGGCGGCGGCTGAGGTGGCTCATGCTGGCCGGCGCCGGCTGTGTCGAGCAATTCGGTCTTGTTGCGCCGAGGCGTGGCGGCAGCGCGGCGGAACACGGTCATGGCCGGGTCTGCGCGGCTGGCCGGCTGGGCCGGGCCGAGGGCCGCACCATCCTCCGCGCTATCGCCGATGGCCGGCGCGCGCCCTTCTGCCAGCGCCTGCAAATAGTCGCGCCGGCTGATCGGGTTGGCCAGAACGCGAAAGGCTTCTTCCACAGCGCGCAGCCGGGCCGGATCGTTGCTGTATACAGCGCGCAGATGACGGTAGGCGTCGCCGATCTGCACATCGTTTGCGTTGCGCGGCAGCCGGAGCACGTCAAACCAGGTGTTTCCCATCG
>CALBEF010000026.1 GCA_937927775.1 uncultured Anaerolineae bacterium
CGCATTGACTCCGTTGACGAGGCGCGTTGTCGGGCCGACGGCATCGGCATCGTGCGCCGCCCGACCGGCGGGTTGGCCATCTTGCACGCCGACGAGCTGACCTACAGCGTGTCGCTGCCCATCACCCACCCGATCGCCGAGGGCGATGTGATGACTTCGTATCGGCGCATCGCAGAAGCGATCATGGGCGCGCTGCGTCTGCTCGGTGTGCCGGGCGTCAGCGCCAACCGCGTGGCCAAAGAGAACAGAGCCAAAGGCCCGGTGTGCTTTGAAGCGCCCAGTGACTATGAGGTCGTCGGCGCCGGCCGCAAACTGGTAGGCAGCGCGCAGTGGCGACGCACGGACGGCGTGCTCCAGCACGGCAGCCTGCCGTTGCGCGGCGACATCGCGCGCATCTGCGCCTATCTGCGCGATGCCCCCTCGCCGGAGCAGGTGCGCGCCCATGCTGCAACGTTGCAAGACGTGCTCGGCCAGCTTGTGTCGTGGGACACAGCCGCCGCGGCCTATCGGCGCGCCTTCGCCGAGGCGCTGGACATCCGCTTCGTCGTCGGCGCGTTGACGGCGGACGAACTGCGCTGCGCCGAAGAGCTGCGCGCGACAAAATACGCGAACGATGAATGGACGCGCCGGCGTTGAGCCAGACGCCGAACCGGTTTAAGATTGCGATCTACCGATGAGTGAACGACCTATGGTCGGCCCACGCTTGCAGGTGGGCGACGTCGCCCCGGACATTGCGCTGACCAAAACCACCGGCGAGCGCATCACGCTGGCGGAGTTGCTGCGACAAGGGCGCGTCTTGCTGGTCTTCCTGCGCCATTTCGGCTGAGTGTTCTGCCGGTCGGAATTGGCCAGGTTGGCCAAGCTCAAACCGCGCATCGAAGCAGCCGGCGCGCAGATCGTCGTCGTGACGATGGGCCGGCCTGAGGAGACCGAGCGATTCTGCGGCGAACGCGCACCCGGCGTGCGCTGCTTCTGCGATCCAGAGGCAACCTCGTACCGCGCCTATGGTCTGGCGCGCGGCAACACCGACCAGTTATTCGGGCCGGCGGTCTGGTTGAAAGGCGCGCAGGCCGCGTTGGGCGGCAAATTCGAGGGTCTGCCGATCGGCAAACCCGTAGGCGATCCGTTCCAGATGCCGGGCGTGTTCGTGATCGACGAAGACGGAAGCGTGAGCTTCGCCTATTACAGCAAGCACGCCGGCGACTATCCCGACGACGCCGAGCTGCTGCGGGCGGTTGGAGCCGATGGACAACGCCAGACCACCTGAGGCGACCTGCCTGTGACTACGATTGAGGCGCGTCAGCGATCGCAGCCAGCTTGCAGATAAATCCGGCGCGCCAAAGAAAAACAGGGAGGCCCGCAATGACCTCCCTGTGAGCACAACCGGCGCTTGAGCCGATTAGTAACTGCTGGGCGCGTTCTCCTTCAGCACTGCGTTGGCCTCTTCAACGGCCTTGTCCAGAGCCGCCTTCACGTCACCCTCGCCCTTGATCGCGACCGCCGAAACGACTTCGCTCATCAGCTTGCGCACGGGGTCATAGCCGGCGACGGGCGCCTCGACTGCGCCGAACGCCACCATGTCATACAGTCGCGCGTAAGCCTCGGCCGCTTCGGGGAAGTTCTTGTAGCGCTCGTCGTTCTTCACCGTCTCGATCGCCTTCGGCGCGGCGCTCTTGCGCACAGCCATGTAGCCCGATGCGTTCGCCCAGCCAGCGATATTCTCCGGCTCGGTGAACGCCTTGAGGAACAGCCATGAAGCCAATTCCTTCTCCGGCGTGCTCTTGAAGACCGACCACGACGCGCCGTAGATGTCCACCACCGGCTTGGCAGGATCTTTCTGCGGGAACATCACGTAAGTCCAGCGGAATGGCTTATCGGCCTTCGCCACCGCATCCGCGTAGAACGGCAGGCCGGTGCTGGAGGCCATCACGAACAGCACTTTTTGGCCGGCAAAGCGCGTCTGCTCGCCGAAGCGCTCGGCGCTAGGGATCTCGACGGCGCACTTGTTCTCGAACAGGCGCTTGAGCAACGACAACGCCTCTACGCCGGCCTCGCTGTTGAAGACATAGCTGGTGGCATCCTCGCTCAGCAGGCGCCCGCCGTTGGCAAACACCAACGCCGCGAAGTTGCTGATGTCGTTCTGCCAGGCCAGGCCATAGCGCTCGTTAGCAGGGTCAGACGCCTTGCAGGCCAGCTCCTCGAACTCGGCCAGCGTCTTCGGCGGCTCTTCGGCGCCCAGCTCCTTCAACCAGTCCAGATTGACATAGAGCACGGCAGCGGAGCGGCTGGTCGGCCAGCCCAGCACCTCGCCGGGGAACTGGGGGTTCTTGTCGCTCTCCAGGAAGAAGTCGAAGTAGTCGTTAATCTCTTCCTGGGTCAGGCCATACTTCTTGCTGGTGATGAACGGCGCGAGGTCAATCACGTTGCCGTCCAGGCGATAGAACGATGCCTGGTTCTGATAGGCCTGCGCGATGTTGGGCGGCGTGCCGCCTTGAATCGCGGCGTTGATCTTGCTGTACAGGTCGGCGTAGCTGCCGTCAATTTTCTCGGCGGTGACTTTGATGCCGAACTCGTTCTCGGCGTTGAACTTCTCGACGAACTGTTCGACAAACTTCTGCGCGCCGCCGGAGTAGCGATGCCAGAACAGGATCTCCGTGGGTTTATCCTTGCTCAGTGTGATCGCATCCACGCCGGTAGCCGGTTCGGCGGTTGGCGCAGGGGCCTCAGTTGGCGCGGGCGCTTGCGTCGGCGCGGGCGCCTGTGTCGGCGCAGGTGCCTGTGTCGGCGCGGGCGCCTGCGTTGGCGCGGGCGCCTGCGTCGGCGCGGGTGCCTGTGCGGCCGGCGCTGCGCAGGCCGCCATCAGCATGGCCGTCGCGGCCACAAATGGAATCAGTTTGCGTGTCATGGTTTCCCTCCTTAACCTCTGTTGTTTGTTGTCTGTTGTCTGTTGTCTGTCTTCTGATCTTTGTTGATTGCCAGCTTAGGCTCAGCCTATCAACGATCCTCAATCGTCAACCATCAGCCGCAAATCACGACATTCACCATGCGTGATAAGCCTATACGCATCACCTCCCTTTGATTGTGGGGATTAGCCTTTCAAACCGGTTGTCGTAATCCCCTCGGTGAAGTAGCGTTGCGTGAAGAAATACAACACGACCACCGGCAGCACGACCATGACTGCTACTGCCATAGCCAGTTGCGTCTGTGCGCCGCCGTCGGTCTGCAAGAAGCCCACCAGCCCCACCGACACCGTGCGCATGTTCGAGCTGGACGTGACGAGCTGAATCCACCGGAACTCGTTCCACGTCCAGATGAACTCGAGCAGCGCCAGCGTGAGGATGGCCGGGCGGGCGAGCGGGATCATTATTGTGGTGAGATAGCGCATGTGGCCGGCGCCGTCTATGCGCGCGGCGTCGTACAAATCGCGGGGAATTTGCAGAAAAAATTGCCGGATCAGGAAGATGCCGAAGGCGTCGACCAAAAAGGGCGCCACCATCGCCGGCACAGTGTTGTACCAGTTCAGGTAATTCTTGTTCATCATCACCGCGCGCGGCACCAAAATCAGCTCCTCTGGGATCATGAAGGTAGCCAGCACCAGGATGAACAAGACATTCTTGGCCGGAAATTCCAACTGGGCAAAAGCGTAGGCCGCCAATACCGATGTGGTGACCGAGGACGCGATGACAATCGCCGTCACCAGCGCCGTGTTCAGCACGTGGCGGAAGAACATCGGCAGGCCGGTGTCTTGATCCACGCCGATCAGGCGGATCGCCTCGGCGAAGTTATCGAAGCGCGGCGT
>CALBEF010000027.1 GCA_937927775.1 uncultured Anaerolineae bacterium
TGCGCATGGGCGACCTGGTGAGCTACACCATCGTGTTGAGCAACAGCGGCAGCCTGCCGGTGACGGCGCAGGTGACGGACACGCTGGCGGTCAGCGCCACGCTGCTGAGCGCCACGCCGGGCTATGCCCAGACCGGCCAGACGCTGGCATGGAGCAATGTGGTCGTGCCGGCGTTTGGCACAGCCACGCTGACCATCACCGTGCGCGCCGGCAGCGGGCCGCTGCCGGACGGCTACGTGCTGGACAACAGCGTGGTGGTCAGCGCGCACGACGGCCAGATTGCGCGCAGCGCGCCGGGCGTGGCGGTCGAGCCATACCGCGCCTTCCTGCCAATTGCGATCAAACCGTAGGGGCAACCGTTCTGGTTGCCCGCAACCGGCAGGTTGCCCCCAACCAGCAGGTTGCCCGCAGGTGTAGGGCAAGCTAAAGCTTGCCCTACACAGCCTGCGCACGCGGTATCATGCAGGCCGGCCACCACCCTCGCGCAGGTTCGGAACCTGCGCGAGAATAGTATGCTGAAACTTCGATCTGATATCTGAAATGGCATTGCCAGACCCATCGCCTGCCCTGACCGACCGGCAGAAGATCCGCAAGCTGCCCTTCTACATCGCCGCCATGACCATGAACAGCGTGTTCACCACACTGACCGTGTTCGGGTCGGTGTTCCCGCTCTTTCTGGCCGACCTGGGGCTGGACAAAGCGCGCATCGGCCTGGCCCTGGCGCTGATCCCCTACGCCACGCTGATCTCGCCGATCATGGCGCCCTTTGTGTCGAAGTGGGGATTTCGGCGCACTTTTCTGACGGTTTGGACGATCCGCAAGTTCATCATCACGGCGATGCTGCTGGCGCCGGCCATCCTCGCAACCGCCGGTCCCGACGCGGCGTTCACCTGGGTGACCGTGTGCATCATCGGCTTCGCGCTGTGCCGCGCCACCGGCGACACCGGCCTGTTGCCGTGGACGCAGGAACTGGTGCCCAACGACATTCGCGGCAAGTTCATGGCGTTCGAGAACGTCATCGTCACCCTCGTCCAGATTGCGATCGTGGCGCTGGCCGGCTTTCTAATCGACCGGCTGGGCGGCAGCGCGCGCTATGTTGCGCCGATGGGCATCGGGGTAGTGGGCGGGTTGATCGGGGTGCTGCTGTTCTCATTTCTGCCGGGCGGCAAACCCGCGCGGCAGACCATCGACCTGCGCGCGCATCTGGCCGAAATGCAACTGGCGCTGAAGGATCGCAACTTCATGTTCTTCATGGGCATGCTCACGCTGGTGACGTTTGGCAGCGCGCTTTCCGGGGCATTCATCCCCCTGTTTGCAAATGAAAAGATCGGCCTGAGTCCCGGCAACGTCGTGCTGCTCAGCATTGGCAGTTCGGCGGGCACGTTACTGGCCGCGCTGCCGGTGGGCTGGGCGCTGGATCGCATCGGCAATAAGCCGTTGATGCTGATTGGTCTGGCTATGTTGCTGGCGCTGCCGGTGTGCTGGCTGGCCGCGCCGCGCAACGAGCCGACGAGCCTGGCGTTTGCGATGGGCGTGTCCTTTCTGGCCGGCATCGGCGGCGCAACGTGGTCGATGAGCTGGAGCCGCTTTCTGTTCAACACGGCTGTGCCGCCGCAGCACAGCGCGGTGTATCTGTCCACCTACTACGCCTGGAGCAGTTTCGTGGGGGGCAGCGGGCCGTTGCTGGCCGGCGCCATCCTGACCGCGCTTGCCCCAATCACAGCTAACCCGTACACCGGCCTGTTCATCATCAGCCTTGCGCCCATGCTGATCGGCGGGGTTGTGCTCAGCCGGCTGCGTGACGATGAGGCGGTCTCGTTGCGATATCTGGCCGGGCGGGCGCTGCGACGCGCAAGCCGGCCGGCGCCGTAGCTCCGTCCCACCGACATCAGGCCCTGACCAGAACTGCGAATCTGAAAATCGCGCTGCTTGACATCTGGTTCACACCTGTATATACTTGTCTATACAGGTTGACCCATGAGCAGCCTCGATCCAGGCAGCCCTACCCCACTGTATGCGCAGTTGGCCGAACAACTGAAGCGTCGCATTCAGCGCGGCGAATTGCGACCCGGTGACCGGCTTTGGTCAGAGTCGGAGTTGTGCGATCGTTTCGGCGTCAGCCGGGGCACCGTGCGCGAAGCGCTGGACGTGCTGGCCAGCGAGGGGCTGCTCCAGCGAATCGCCGGCAAGGGCACCTTCATCGCAGCGCCATCGCGCGCCCGACAATCCAGGCTGCTGGGCATGATCGTTCCCTATCTGCGCGACTCCCTGACCACCGACATGCTGCGCGGCGCAGAGCGCGTGTTGCGCCGCGCCGGATACAGCCTCATCTTCTGCCACTCGGATGGAAATCTGGAGGTGGAACGGGCGCAATTTGAGCGACTTCAGGCCGAGGGCGTCTCCGGCATCATTCTGTTTCCGCTGGCAGAGGAGGGCGAAGCGTCTTTGGTGCGCCGATACTTCACGCCGGACTTTCCGCTGGTGACCATCGATCGCCGGCTGCCAGGCATCCAGACCGATGCCGTGCTGGCAGACAACCGCCAGGGTGCCTACCTGGCGATCGGGCACCTGCTGTCGGGCGGCCACACGCGCATTGCCTGCATCGCTGCCCCTGACCGCCCCAGCAGCGTGCAAGACCGCATCGCCGGTTACGAACAGGCCCTGCGCGAAGCTGACATTCCGCCCCTTGCGACCGTATCGCTGGCGCTGCGACCGGGACAGCCCAGCGGCAGCAGCGTCGCGCCCGAGTACAGCGCAGATGAACTCGCGCCCGTTCAACAACTGCTCAACATGCGAGACGCGCCGACTGCTTTGTTTTGCATCAACGACTTCATCGCGTTTGGCGTCATGCGGCATGTGATGGCGCGCAGGATGCGCGTGCCCCAGGATGTCGCCATCGCCGGCTTCGACGATCTCGCCATTGCCGCTTACATGCCAACACCCCTGACCACCGTCGCGCAACCCAAGCAGGCCATCGGGATGCAGGCAGCCGAGTTGCTGCTGAGCAGAATCGCAGACCCTGCGCTGCCGCCCCGTGAGATCGTGCTGCCCACCGAGCTGGTCATTCGCGCTTCAACCGGCGCTCGGCGCAGCGCCGAGTCAGGCAGCGCGCGGGCGGCGCGCGCAACCGGCGCCAGCCGAAGGAGGTGATTCGCGCAACATCACACGTCCGCCAACCCTGAATGCCAGTCCTGGCAGCAACGCATGACATCGTTCGCATTCGTTTTCCGCGTCGCATATTCTGTTCTTTCGCAAGGAGGATAACCGCATGAAATCGCCGAAAAGCGTGATCGGGTTCGCTGTTTTGACGGCTGTGTTGTTGAGCGCCTGCGCGCCGCAGACCGTCGTTGTCACAAAGGAAGTTGAAAAAGCGGTCGAAGTCACAAGAGTCGTCGAGAAGGTAGTCGAGGTCGAGAAAGTAGTGGAAGCGACGCCTGCGCCGGCCACCATCATCAAGGTGACCTCGACCAACGGCCCGGACGAGAACAGCGGCACGCAACTGGCGCGCCACAGACTGCTCACGCTGGGCTTCAAAGAGATTCGGCCCGATGTGGAAATCGTGGCCAATCCCAGCCCGTTCGACGCTTCGACGTTCCCGGCCCGGCTGGCTGCCGGCACCATCGAGGACACCTATCTGGTGGCCTTCACCGAGCCGCAGAATATGATCGCCAACGGCTACGCCGCCGACATCACCGACCTGCTGAGCAAGTGGGAAGGCTTCAGCAGCTTCAACCCCGGCGTGTTGCAGGTCGTGCAGGATGCGAATGGCCGCGTGTACGGGCTGCCGGTCAACGGCTATGCCATCGGCCTGCTGTACAACCGCGAGCTGTTGAAGGAGGCCGGCCTCGATCCCGACAAGCCGCCACTGACCTGGGACGAACTGCGCGCAGCCGCAAAGACCATCAAAGAGAAGACCGGCAAGTTCGGCTTCCAACTGATGCCGGCCACCGGCGAGGGCGGCTGGCTGTTCACAGCCATCGCCTACAGCTTCGGGGCCAATCTGATCGAAAAGAAAGACGGCAAGTGGACCGCCACGTACAACGACGAAGCCACCGTCAGGGCGCTGACCCTGCTCAAGGAGATGCTGTGGGAAGACGAGACGGTGAAGCTGGTGCAGGACGGCGTGGCCGCCGCCACATCGCTGACCAACGGCGAAGCCGCCATGCACATCAAAGCGCCCGACCTGCTGTTCTGGATGCACGACAATCTGGGCGCGAAGGTCGAGAACTACGGCCAGGGGCCGATGCCGCAGGCCGGCGGCAACGCCACCCTCACCGGCGGCGCGGCCTGGCTGTTCAGCCCCAAGGCGTCGCCCGAAGTCCTGCAGGCGGCAGTCGAATGGTCGCTGTACCGCGACTTCGATCTGGCCACGTATGAACTGGACCTGAAGACCAGGAAAGAGCGCGGCGAACTGGTCGGCATTCCTTCGTTGCCGCTGTTCACCGGCGAGTATCAGGCCAGGCGCGACGAGATTCTGAAGAAATACATCAACGTGCCGCTGGAGAACTTCGCGCCCTACCTGAACGCGACCGACATCACCATGAAGCCGGAGCCGCCGGTCGAGGCGCAGAAGTTGTACACCGAGCTGGCCAATGTGCTGGGCGCCATTGCCTCCGACAAGAACGCTGATCCGCAGACGGTGCTCGATGAGTCTGTGAAGATGTTCCAGACGCAGGTGCTGGATCAGATCAAGTAAGTCATGCGTGATCCTCCCGCAGGTTTGGAACCTGCGGGAGGATCGCATGAGAAGCGATGTCCATCTCAACACGCGCGCGCATACCATCGCAGCCAGGCGCGCGCCGGCTGGCCGCGCTGCGGCGCAACGCCATCGGCTATCTTTTCCTGCTGCCGGCGCTGCTGGCCTTTGCCACGTTCTCGTGGTACCCCATCGTTCGCGGCTTCATCATCAGCTTCCAGAAATACGATCTGGTGAAAGGCGCCGAGTGGGTGGGCTGGAGCAACTTCGAGTTCGTGCTGAACGACCCGCTTGTGCCGGTAGCCTGGCGCAACACGCTCCAGTTCACGCTGCTGGGACTGCTGGTCGGCTACCTGCTGCCGGTCATTCTGGCGATTCTGGTCAACGAAATGAAGCGCGGCAAGTCCTATTTCCGGCTGGCCTACTATCTGCCGGTCATCCTGCCGCCGATGGTGTCGGTGCTGTTGTGGAAATGGTTCTACGACATGGACACCGGCCTGTTCAACGCCATTCTGCAGGCAATCGGCCTGCCGGCGCAGCGCTGGCTGTTCGACCGCAATCTGGTGATGCTGTGTCTGGTGGTGCTCTCCACGTGGGCCAACGCCGGCGGCACCATGCTGCTCTATCTGGCCGCGCTGCAAGGGGTGCCATCCCACCTGTACGAGGCGGCTGAGATTGACGGCGCCGGCTTGTGGCGCCGGCTGTGGCACATCACCCTGCCGCAAATTCGCGGCGTGATGCTCATCCTGCTGGTGTTGCAGATCATCGGCACCATGCAGTTGTTCACCGAGCCGTTCGTGATGACCGACGGCGGGCCGGCCAATGCCACCCTGAGCGTGGTCATGCTGCTGTACCGCTACGGATTCCGCTTCTACAACTTCGGCGCAGCGGCGGCGCTGGGTCTGATCCTGTTCTTCGTGCTCGTGGCGTTCTCGATCCTGTACCTGTGGCTGACGCGCCGCATCTCCCAAAGCCAGTAACATCCCATGGCTCGATCCCTGTCTGTAAACCTGGCGCGGTTGCGCGGTCGCCCTTCCGGGCCGGCGCAATTCGACGCCAACGAGCGCACGCTGGTCTCGCCGCTGGAACTGCGCGCGCCAGGCAAACGCCTGATGTACTGGCTGGTGTTCGGCGCGCTCGTGCTGCTCACCGTCACCACGCTGTTCCCCGTGTACTGGATGTACAGTGGCGCGCTGAAGGACACCAGCGAGTTGATCCGTATGCCCCCCACCCTGACGCCTACCGAGCCGCGCTGGGGGAACTATCTGAAAGCGTGGGACAACCTGAATTACACGCGCTATTTTGCCAACACACTGATTCTGGCCTTCGGCGCGCTGGCTATTCAACTGGTGGTGTCCACGTCGGCGGCCTTCTCGTTGTCCAAGCTAAAGCCGGCCGGCAGCAAAGTCGTCCTCTTCCTGTTTCTCAGCACGCTGATGGTGCCGTCGATGGCCTACCTGATCCCGGCCTATCTGACGGTGGTCAGCCTGCCCATCCTCAACATTCCGCTGATCGACACATGGTGGGGCGTGTGGCTGCCGGGCGCGGCCAGCGCGTTCAACATCTTCGTGCTGAAGAGCTTCTTCGACGAGATTCCGCAGGATCTGATCGACGCCGCCCACATCGACGGGGCCGGCGCCGCGCGCATTCTGGCGCAGATCATGATCCCGTTGTCCAGGCCGGTGCTGGCGGTCGTGTCGATCTTCACGCTCATTGGCGCGTGGAAAGACTTTTTCTGGCCGTTTCTGGTGCTGTCGCAGGTGGAGCTTCAGCCGATCATGGTGGCGCTGTGGCGGCTGAGCGCGCGGATGCAGGAGCCGCTGAACCTCATTATCGCCGGCCTGGCGATCGCCAGCACGCCGCCCATCATCCTGTTCCTCATCTTCCAGAAGCAGATCATTCGCGGCATCACGCTGACCGGCCTGAAAGGCTGAACCTGTGAGGCAGGCAGGCCGGCCTGCCTCACACGCGAATCCGATCGGGATTACAGACCCCTCACACGCTCCCGCCGCTCCCAGCCCTGCCGGAACAAGGGCAGAAAGTTGTCCGGGTTGTAGGGATGTAGCGCGGCTTCCTCGTAGTTCAGATCCGTGCCCCACCCCGGCGCGTCGTCCGGCACGCTGATATAGCCGTTCACCACCTTGAGCGGATGGGTCAGAATGCGCTCGCTCCA
>CALBEF010000028.1 GCA_937927775.1 uncultured Anaerolineae bacterium
GGCTGGGCATGTTGATGGCTTACCGGCGCGAGACGCCGATTGACTACGCGCTTTCAATGTTCGGGTCGCTGGTCAGCTCCGTGCCGAACTATCTGATCGCCATCATCCTGCTGGTGGTGCTGGGGCCGCAGTTGCGCCTTAGAGCCTACCCCAGTAGGATGGCATAACATGAAATCGAAAGCACTAGCCAACGGGTATCACATCTCGGATGAACTGTGGTCAAAGATCGAACCATTGATTCCGCCACCTAACAGCAAACCGCATCCCCTCGGATGCCATCGGCCACGCGTGCTGAACAGACAAGTGATGGATGCCATCTTTAAGTGATGGATGCCATCTTTTTTGTTTGTGCTGCGCACGGGCTGCCAGTGGAATGCGCTGAATGCGACAGGGATTTGTTCGAGCAGCACAGCTCATCGACGCTTCCAAGAGTGGCGGGCGTCAGGTCTGTTCGAGCAATTATGGCGCATGGGTCTGGAAGCTTATGACGAGGCCAGGGGACTGGACTGGAGCTGGCTGGCGATGGATGGCGCAATGACCAGAGCGCCGCTGGGGGGAAAGGAAACCGGCCGCAATCCGACTGATCGGGGCAAGCGAGGCGTAAAACGCAGCATATTGACAGAGGCCAACGGCATCCCGGTGGGGGTCGCCGTAGCCGGCGCGAATCAGGTGGACTTCAAGCTGTATGACGCCAGTTTTGGTTTCCTCGACCCGGAGACGCGCGCGCGCCCAACCGAGCCGACGACGCGCTTCGACCTGGCCTCCATCTCAAAGCTCTTCACCGCCGTTGCGTTCATGACGCTGGTCGAGGAGGGACGCGCAGGGCTGGATCAGCCGGTCGCTGAAGTGCTGCCGGAGTTTGGCGGGCGGCGGCCGATCGCGCCTTACCCCGACCCGCTGCGGCCCGGCCACTTCATCGCAGTTGCGCCGCAAGCCGAGGGGGAGCAGGTTGACGCCGGCGCGGTCACTTTTCGGCAACTGCTGTCGCACAGCGCCGGCCTGCCGGCCTGGTTGCCGCTATGGAAGCTGGCCGCCGAGTGGGAGGGCCAGTTCACGCCGGACGACGCGCAGCGCCGGCTGCGCGAGACGATCTTCGCCGCGCCGTTTGCCTACCCGCCCGGCGCAACCGTGGTGTATAGCGACATCGGCCTGCTGCTGGTCGGCTTCGCCGTAGAGCGACTGACCGGCGCGACGCTGCGCGAGGCCGTGCGCGAGCGCATCACGGCTCCGCTCGGCCTGGCCGCGATCACCTACGGACCGATTCCCTGCGCGATGGCCGCGCCGACTGAGTTCTACGCGCACCACGGCCGGCGCATGTGCGGCGAAGCGCATGACGAGAACGCCTTTGCCTTCGGCGGCGTGGCCGGACATGCCGGCCTGTTTGGGACCGCTCACGAGCTGACTGCTTTCGGCGAGGCGCTGCGCGGCGCGCTGGCCGGCGCGCGCGAGACGCCGCTGCGCCGCAGGACGCTGGCAGAGATGACGCGCCTGCAGGCGCAGGCCGGAGACACACGGCGCGGGCTGGGCTTCGCCCTGCGCTCGCCCGACCCGCAGGCAATGAGCTACGCGCTGAGCGAAAGCGCGTTCGGCCACCTCGGCTTCACCGGCGGCGCGCTGTGGATCGACCCGGCGCGCGCGCTGGTCTTCACCTGCCTGACCAATCGCGTATATTACGGGCGCGCCGGCGAAGACACGATCACGCCCTTTCGCGCGGCGCTGGCGCGCGCCATTGCCGAATGCGTGCCGCCGGCGCCGGGCGCGTGAACACTGCGCGACGCGCGTTCACACCCGCTTCAGCGACACCACCGCCGGCGCCAGGTCGAACATCCAGAAACCCAGCGGCAGGCCGATGATGCTCAGGCACAGCGCATAGGCCACGCTCAGCCACAGCGCGCTCAGCCACCAGCCGATCAGCAGGAAATACAGCGCGCGCAGCAAAACGTTGACCTCCGGCGCGGGCTGGACGTAGCCGCCCGGCGTCACCCGCAGGATGCGCCGGCCGCGCAGCGCCATCACCTGCGGCACATTGTTGAGCATCACCACGCCCAGCGGCAGGCCGATCACGGTCAGCATCAGCACCCAGGCCACAATAACCCACGCGCCGCCCAGCCACCAGCCGATGAAAATAAAGTAGAGCACCTGAACCAGGCAACCGGGCCGGTTCGACTCCGCGTATTCAATCATTCGATTCATGCTGTTGTCCTACACAGCGCACAACTCGGCCACCAGCACATCCAGCGCCACAATATCCTCCATACGGCCGGTCTTGATGGCCAGATCGGTCTCCATCACGGCAATGTGGGCGCGCTCGAGCTGGGTCATGCTGAAGTTGCGCGCCTGGCGGGCAACTTTCTCGGCCACGAAGGGATGCAGCCCCAGCGCCTGCGCCATCTCAGCCGGCGCGAGACGGTCATTCTCTTTGGCTTGAATGAGCAGCCGGGTCTGGCGGGCGATCATGGTCAGGGCGATGAGCGGCTGTTCGCCGCGCCCCAGCACGCCGCGCAGGATGCGCAGGGCCGCCGCGCCATCGCGCGCGCCGATGGCATCGACAAAACCGAACATGTCGGCCACCTGCTCATCACTCACCAGCGTTTCGACATCGCGCTCCTCGATGGGCCGGCCATTCGCATACGCCACCAGCTTGTCCAGCTCGGTGTCGAGCTTGCGCAGATAGAGCTGGCTGTCCTCGGCAAAGTGGTCGCGGTCGTTCTTGTTGCCGCGATGGATTTTGGCAGCGAGCCGTTGCGCGGCCGGCCGGCTGATCTCGCCGCCCTTCAGCCGGGCGCGCGCATTGATCCAACGCGCGGGATCGTCGGGCAGCTCGAACAACTTGACGAAGCCGCCTTTGCTCTTGTCCTGCGCCAGCTTCAGGATGGGATGGGTCGCCGGCAGTGTGTCATCCTCTGCGAACACCAGGCCGGTGTGCTCCGGCACATCCGGCAGATACGCGGCCAGTTGCGCGATCGGGTCGTTCGATTTTGGATGTGGGGTTTTGGATTTTGGAGCGGACCTGGCGCGCGTCAGCCAGTTGCGTGCCACCACCAGGCGCTTCTCGGTCAGAAACGGCATGGCGTCGGCGGCGGCCTGAATGTCCCTGAGTTGCGCCGTGGCGTCGAACACGGTGTAGTTCAGGCCGGCGATGTCCGGCTCGCCCAGCTTCTTCTTCAGCCGGGCGATCTCTTCATCGCGGGTCAGCCCGTCGGGGCCGTGGAAGATGTACCACATGGGGATTTTGGATTTGCGATTGACGATTGAGCGATTGACGATTGAGCGATTGACGATTGACGATTGTTAACGGAATACGCAATACTCAGCACTCAGCACTCACCCCTCATCCCACCCCCCAGGTAGCCGTTCTGGCGATACCAGGCGTAAGTTCGCTGCGCGGACGCGATGAAGGGACGTGTGGTCAATCCAAGCTCGCGGCGTGCTCTGGTCGAATCGAACCAGAAGGTGTCGGCGGCGAAGCGGGCCTGTTCGCCGTTGAAGAGCAACTGGAGGCCGGCGGCGCGCGCCAGGTCGATCACGCCGGCCAGCGCGCGCAAGGCAAAGCCGGGAATCGGCAGCGTCGGGCGCGGCCGGCCTGCCACATCGCACACGACGCCCAGCATGTCGCGGTGCCACAGATTCTCGCCGCCGAGGATGTAGCGTTCGCCGACCCGTCCGCGCTCGGCGGCGGCGATGCAGCCGGCGCATACGTCGGCCACATCGATCACGCACACCCCGCCGGGCGGATAAAACGGGATGCGCCGGCGCGCCGCTTCGATAATGATGCTGCCGCTGATGAAATTGACATCACGCGGCCCAATCACTACCGCCGGGTTGACGATGACGGCGTCCAGCCCGTCGGCCACCGAGGCCCGCACATGGCTTTCGGCCAGCGCCTTGCTGTAGCCATAGTGAAACTGCTCCGGCCTCAGATTGAACGGCGCGGACTCGTTGAGCGGCTGACCGAACGGAGGCCGGCCCAGCGCGGCCACGCTGCTGACAAACACGACTCGCACGGGCTGGCCGCGCTCCCGGCTCACTTGCCGGGCCGCGCGCAGGACATTGCGCGTGCCGTCCACATTCACCTGATACAGGCGCTGCCTGCCCGCGCGCCAGTAGTCGGCCACTGCCGCCGCGTGAAACACCACGTCCACATCACGCATGGCCGGCAGCAGCGAGTCCGGCTCGGTGATGTCGCCCAGGGCCGATTCATACGTCAGGCCCTGCAACGCTTTGAGCGAGGACGTCTTGCGATGCAGCGCGCGCGCCTGCCAGCCGCGCTGCGACACCGCTTCGACCAGGTTTGCGCCGATGAAGCCGGTGGCGCCGGTGATCAATGCTTTCATTGGCCTTAATCATAGCGCCCCTGGCCATCACATCGCGGCCGTGCTCACTCCAGCGGCTTGCCGCAGTGCGGGCAAACGCGATCGCTCTTGCGCTTTTTCTGGATTTCATCCAGAAAGCCGGAACCCAGGATCGCCGTCGGCAGCGCGAACAGGCCGATGCCGAGGATGGCGACTACTGCGCCGAGCAGCCGGCCCAGTGGCGACACAGGATACACATCGCCGTATCCCACTGTCGTCAGCGTCGCCACCGCCCACCACATGGCGCTGGGAATGTCAGGGAAGGCCTGCGGTTGGACATCGTGCTCGGCGTAGTACATGAACGAAGCGGCGAAGATCAACAGAAAGATCAACACCACGAATGTGGTTGCCAGCTCTTCCTTCTTTTGCCAAAACACGCGCCCCAGCAGTTGCAAACTTTGCAGGTAGCGGGACAGCTTGGCCAGCCTGAAGATGCGAAAGACGCGCAGCAGGCGCACAAAGCGCAGATCAAGCGCGACAAACGGCAGATAAAACGGCAGGATGGCCGCCAGATCAATCAGCGCCAGCGGGGTCAGAGCGAAGCGCAGCCGGCCCTTCAGCGGATGACGATAAGCAGGATGAGCTACGCAACACCACAGGTGCGCCACGTACTCAATGGTGAAGACGGCGACCGAGAACTGCTCAAAGGCCTCCAGCCAGGGGCCAAACGCGCGCGCGATGTCTTCGATTGTGCCAAGGATGAACGCAGTGGCGTTCAGCGCGATGAGTGTGAAGATGAAGATGTCGAACCCGCGACTGACTTTGTCGCCGGCTTGATCCACTTCCAGGATTTGCCACAGCCGTTGTTTTAGGGCCACTGTGCTCTCCGCAATGCGGGCACGCTCCAGCGAGCAGAGGATTGATGATAGCCACAGATTGTACCTGCGCGGAGAACGTGGATGTATTGCCGCGTCGGGGCACGCGCCCTGCTTGCTCAACAACTGAGGTCGGAGGCAACGCGCTCAGTCGCGCCACCACACTTCCAGCCGGGGCCGCCCGGCTATGTTCCAGTCGCCGGTGTCGGATGAGACGAAGTACTTGCCGGTGTGGTAGTCCGAATCGGCGCTGTAGAGCGCCAGGCGCAACGGCTCGCCGCGCGCATAGGCCTTTGCCACCGCATAAGAGACATCCCAGGTGCGCGGGACGCCCGGCCAGCCGGGGAAATTGACGATCGGCGGCGCCCATGCGCCGCCCACGTTCTCTTCGGCCTGCGGCGCGTTGTTCCAGGTAATCGTGTGTTCCTGCCAGTCGCCGTTCACCAGCAGCGTCTGGATCCACGAGTTGGGCGAAGGCGAGCCGCCGGAGTTGCCGAACTGATGCAGCGTCAGCGTCGCCGAGAGAATCGTTTTGCCGGGCGGAATCGTCGTCAAGGGGAAGGTGACGTAGTATTTGGCGAAACACGGCCAGTCGGCCACGTCCGATTGATTTTGAATGTTGAAGTCGGGCGCGTCGCCGTAGTTCAGGTTGGCCCACTGGCCCCAGATGTGCGCATCGTCGCCGGGGCACTGATTGGAGGTAGCGCCGCCCACGTCAGCGTCGGGCACAAGCGGGCTGTTCTCTGTCGGGCGGCGGATCAGCGCGTAGCCGGTGGGCGATCCGCTTGCGGCATGAGTCGGTATTCCGAAGCGCAGCCAGCCCCAGCACAGCGGGCTGTTGGGCGACATGGCCGCCGGCCAACGCTGGTCGGGGAACGGTGGGCCGGTCTGCGTGTCGCGGTCATGCACGATAGCTGCGATGCGCCAGTGCGTCCCTTGCGCCGGCGGGCCGCTCAGCCCCAGGCTGCTGAACGGGATGGTGAAGCCCATCGCCCAGCCGCGATCGGTCTCCGCGTTGTTGTTCAGCGCGCCCCCGCGCCAGCCGGGGACGGCGTCGAACGCAATCGCCGCAGGTTGCCAGCCGGCGCTGCTGCCACGGTACGCAGCGCGATAGGCCGGATCTGGATCGCCGTAGAGCTGCGCCACGAAGCGCCACGAGGAAGCGGAGAGCGCGTTGCCGCCGGCGGTGTCGAGCAGCAACGTCACGGCGTCCCATTGCGCGAGCGTGGCCGGCGTCGGCGCGGTGTCATACCACAGGTGGCGGTCGAACACAGCAAAGTACACGTAGAGATGCGCGTTGTTGTAGCCCACGCGCAGGTCGGCATAGTTGCTGTCGGGCGAGAGCGTCCCAAACCAGGCGATGGCGGTTTGGGCGAAAGGGATTGCGCTGCTGCCGAAACCGGGGGCGTTGATGCGCGGCAGGCGCGCGTTGCCGCAGGCCGGCCCTTGCACCAGCGGCAAAAAGAGAGTGACGCCCCCCTGGCCCTGCGCCGGCGCAGCGGCGATCAGCATCGCCAGCGCAACC
>CALBEF010000029.1 GCA_937927775.1 uncultured Anaerolineae bacterium
CAACATGCCCCCACAGAGAAGTACACCCGCTTGCGCTGACTTCGAGGCGCTTTCCGGTTGCATGACGGTCCCGGCGGGGCAACGATGTCCGTCTGCGCGCCTCGATGGCCTGGCGTGACCGGGCCGAATCAACTCGCGCCAGGCGCCATCCGCTAGATGGCTACCCAGGGGTTGTCGTCGTCGAGCGCGTCGGCCCGCGCCGTCTGACTCAGTTGTGCCCACGGATTGCCCTCGGCGAGCGGGGGCGCGTTTCCGTTGCGCGCTGCAAGTGGGGCCGCCGGCGTCTTCATGTCTGCCGGCTGTGTCGAGCCGGCAGCCTGAGCCGGCGACTGAGTGGAGCCAGTGGAGGCTGGCTGGGCAGTGTCAGCGGCCTTCGCGCCGTTTGTGGCGGGCGACGCGGAGCCGCTGTCGGGGCGGCTGGCAGATGCGGTTTTGCCCGCGTTGGCCGGCACAGACGTGTCAATCATGATTGGCTGCACAGCGGTGCGCAGGTCTGCCGCGTCTCGAATCTCCGCCAGGTCGCGGCGCAATTCGTCCGTCACTTCACGCAGCACTTTGATCTCTTCTTCAAACGGCGTCAGTTCAGTGCGCAGGTCGGTGGCGAAGCGCACGTAGAACTCGCGCAGCCGGCGGACAGCCTGGCCGGCCTGGCGCATCAGGGTCGGCAGGCGTTCCGGCCCGAACACGAGCAGCACCAGAACAACGATGATAATGAGCTCCAGCGGTCCGATGCCCAGAATGGTTCCGCTCATGTCGTCAACTCGTCTGCCGCCGGCAGCGCCGACAGCCTGGCTGCCGCTGCCCCCAACGCGCCGTTCACAAAGCGCGGCGACGTGTCACTGCCATATCGCTTGGCAATCTCCACAGCTTCATTGACTGCCACGCGCACCGGCGCAAGGTTGGCCCGCATCTCGTACACGGCCACGCGAAGAATATTGCGGTCGATTGGCGAGAGATTGCTCACCGGGAAGTCGGGCGCGCACTGCGCCAGAAAGTCATCCAGCTCGGCGAGGTTCCTGACGATGCCGCTGACCAGGCGGATGGCGTAGTCGCGCGTGACCGCATCGTTGGCCGGGTTGTCTGGATCGCCGGCGCAATCGCGCAGGTGGCGTTGCAGCACCTCCCCGGCCTGGTGCTGGGCGGTGTCTGTCTCGTACAACACTTGCAGCGCAAGTATGCGCGCTTCCCGTTTGCCTTTCACAGATGCACGCTCATATGCTTGTTCATGCCGCCGCCCGCACGTCCTCAATCGTCACATCGACGGCTGCGGTTTCCAGACCGGCGATTTCCGCGATCGCGTTGGCAATGTTGGTCTGAATCTGACGCGCCAGCCGCGTCAGCGGGACGTTTGAGGCGGCAATAATGTGCACGCTGATGTGCGCAGCGCCGTCTTCGATGGATGCCACGATGCCGCGCAGCGTGTGCTTCAATGAGCCGCCGGCGCTTGCGCTCCCCGGCGCCGCATCCTCCACCAGTCCCAACACGCCGGGCGTGGCCAGCGTAGTGATGCGGGCCACTTGCAGCACGACCTCGGGAGAGATGGTTACTTTGCCATTCATAGCGTCACATGCTGCGCAGGATGAATCCTGCGTTGCGCGGTCCTGCTGCATGACCAGGCCGCCATCCACTGACAAGCGTCACATGCTGCGCAGGATGCATCCTGCGTTACGCGGTCCTATTGCATGACCAGGCCGCCATCCACTGACAACACGGCGCCGGTGATGAACGCGGCTTCTTCGCTCGCCAGGAATGATACCGCATACGCCACTTCCTCCGGCCTGCCAAAGCGGCCCAGCGGCGTAAGTTTGATGGCGGCCTCTTTCTGCTCCTCAGTCAGCGCATCGGTGAGCGCAGTGGGGATGAAGCCCGGCGCGACGGCGTTGACGGTGATGTTGCGCGAGCCAAGCTCCTTCGCCAGCGATTTGGTGAAGCCGATCACGCCGGCTTTGGCCGCAGCGTAGTTCGTCTGGCCGGCCTGCCCGGCCAGACCCACCACCGATGAAATGTTGATGATGCGTCCGCTGCGCTGGCGGATCATCTGGCGCGCCACGGCCTTGCAGCAGTTGAACACGCTCTTCAAGTCCGTGTCGATGACGATGTCCCACTCCTCCTCTTTCATCGACATCAACAGCGTGTCGCGCGTTGTGCCGGCATTGTTGACCAGAATGTCCACCTTGCCGAAGGCGTCGGTGGCGGCCTTCACCAGCGTCACAGCTTCTTCCATCCTGCTGATGTCGGCCTTGACGGCGATCGCTTTGCCGCCGGCGGCTTCGATTGCCCGAACGACTTCCTGCGCGGCAGCTTCGCTGGCGTTGTAGTTCACGACCACTGACGCCCCGCGCGCGGCCAGGTCGATTGCAATGGCGCGCCCGATGCCGCGCGATGCCCCCGTCACGATTGCAGATTTGCCGGTCAGACTCATGTCAATTTCCGATTGTGGATTGTGAGATTGACGATTGATTGATGATCGAGCGTCGGCCCGCCGCAATCTAAAATCGTCAATCGCCAATTTCAGCCGATGGCGCGCGTGTCCGCGTCGCCGGCGATGCGTTTGATCAGATTGACGAGCACATCCTTCGGCCCGATCTCCACGAACGATGTCACGCCCTGCGCGCGCATCCACTGCGCGCTTTCGGTCCATCGCACGGGCGAGGTGAGTTGCGCGCACAGCTCGGCGCGGATGTCGTCGGGGTGGGTGATGGGTTGCGCGCTCGTGTTGGCGACTACCGGCACGCGCGCCGGCCGGAACGGCGTATCGGCAACCACCCGCGCAAAGTCTTCGCTAATACTGGCCATCAACGGCGAGTGGGCAGCAATGCTGACGGCCAACGGCACGACGCGCCTGGCGCCCCGGCTTTTGGCGGCGGCGCCGGCGGCGGCCACAGCCTGCTTGTCGCCGGAGATGACGACCTGGCCGGGGCAGTTGTCATTGGCGACGACGACGCCCGGCGGATGCGCCTGGCTCGCCTCGGCGCACACCGCGCGCAGGATGTCTGTATCCAGCCCGATCACGGCGGCCATGCTGCCGGGCTGGCGCTCGCCGGCCAGTTTCATCAGCCGGCCGCGCTCGCGCGCCAGACGAATGCCGTCCTCGAATGTCAGCGCGCCGGCGGCGCACAATGCGCTCAACTCGCCCAGGCTGTGGCCGGCGACGAACGAGGGCGCTTCCACTTCGCCGGACATCTCGACGGCGGCAAAGGCCGCCAGGCTGTGGGCAAAGATGGCCGGCTGCGTGTTGAGCGTGTCGTTCAGTTCCGACTCCGGCCCTTCAAAGCACAGTGTCGAGAGCGCGAAGCCCAATGCAGCATCGGCGCGCTGGAAAAAGCCTTTGACGACCGGGCGCAGCCGGGCCAGTTCGCTGCCCATGCCGACGAACTGCGATCCCTGGCCGGGAAAAACGTATGCCGTGCTCACCACGCGCGTCTCGCAGGGCTATTTTCTGTCGGACTTGCCGGTGTCAACCGAGACAACTTCCCGCCCGCGATAGTACCCGCAGGATGGGCAGACGACGTGCGGCGGCTTCATCTCGCCGCAGTTGTCGCAGGCCACGAGTTGGACGGGCGTCAGCGCGTCGTGCGCGCGGCGCCGGTGCGTGCGGCCGTGAGAGAATTTGCGCTTTGGCAGTGGACCCATGTTTGAACTACTCCTTAAGACATCAATCACGCGCCTTGCCGGCGCGCTCGGATCGAGTCAATCTTGAATTGAGCAAAGAGCAATTCTATCTTAATGCGGCAAAGGTTGCCAGGCCAAAGACAGGGTAATTCCCAGCAACGCCAGCAACGCGCCCAGGCCGACAAACGCCACGCTGACTTCGGTTGTCTCATGTTTGGTGATGAGGTGCGTTCGCAGCGACTCGAAAACCTGCTGCAATTCGTCGGCGCTCTCGGCAGAGTAATACTCTGCGTCGGTGAGATCGGCCACCTGCTTCAACGTTTCCTCGTCGATACCCCGCCGGAAACGACCGCCGCCCATCCCGCCGCCCATGCCACCGCTCATCCCGCCGCCGAAAAATGCCCCGCCGGGAAACGGTTCGCGCCCGAGCAGGCGCGCCCCGCACGGGGAGAATGAAATGGAATCGCTGGCGGTGCCAAACCCGATGGTGTACACGCGCAGCCCGCGTTCAGCGGCCTGTCGGGCGGCGTCCAGCGGAGACGGGCCGGCGTTGCTGGCGCCGTCGGTCAGCAGCACGATGATGGCCGGCGCGTATGCGCCGCGCGGCACAGGCGCCGGGCGCGGCGCCCCACGCGCCAGATCGCGCTCCGAGAGGCTGGGCGCCACATTGGAGTCAATTTCGGCGATGGCGTCAATCGACTTCAGAATGGCGCTGCCAATAGCAGTTCGGAAGCCCACCAACAGGCCCTCAACAGCAGCCCGCAGCGTGTCTCGGTCATTGGTGGGCGCCTGGATCACTTCGGCAAAGCCGGCGAAAGCCACAATGCCGATTTGTGTGCCGCGCGGCTGGCGCTCGATGAATGACAGCGCCGCTTTCTGCGCCGCCTCCAGCCGGTTGGGTTCAACGTCGGTAGCGCACATGCTGAACGACACATCCATCGCCAGCACGACCGTCGCCTGGCCATACGGCACGCTGGCGATTGCGACCGGGCGAGACAGCGCCAGCACAAGGCTGGTCAGCGCAGCGGCGAACAGCGCAAACGGTAGATGTCGCCGCAGCCACGAGCGGCGCGGCAGGGCTGCGCGCACCAGCGCCAGGCTGGAGTAGCGCGCCGCCGGGCGTCTCCGGCGCAACATCCACACATACACCCCGATCGCCAGCGGGATCAGGCCGAGCAAAATCAGAGCTCCCGGCCACAAGATGTCCATCAACGACCTCCGTTGTCCGTGTTGTGTATTGCGTATTGCAAATTGCGTATTGCGTAGTGTGCCGTCTGCGATCTGTTGTGATCTGTCTTCTGACTACTGACGGCTGACGACTGCCTACTGTCTTCTGATGACTCCCTACGGCAATCGGCCCAGCCACGCCATCGACAATGCGCCGCCGATCAGCATGAGCAGCAGGCCAGCCCCGGCCAGCAGAGATGTGATCTCCATCTTCTCCGCCCGCAGCGCCAGTTGCGGGCTGATGTTTTGATAAACGGCGCGTAGTTGCGCCTCATCTGTCGCATTGAAGTATTCGCCGCCGGTCAGTTGCGCAATCTGGCGCAATGTCGCTTCGTCGAGCCGCGAGCGGATCGAGAAGCCGTCGATGTTCAGGATCGCGCCCTCCGGGCTGCCGATGCCGACTGAATAGACGCGCACGCCACGCTCGGCTGCCGCCTGAGCCGCCTCCAGCGGATCGGGCGGGGCGGTGTTTTCGCCGTCGCTCAACAGCACGATTGCGGCTGATTTATATGTCCCGCGTGGAACCGGCGCAGGGGTCGGCGTCGGGAGCGACTCTGTGTTGCGGTAGTAGTTAGTGGCCGGCGCTTCGCTGGCCGCAATCGTGTTCAACGCTGCAAGGATGCCGCTGCCCAGCGATGTGCCCCGCTGTGGCTGCAGGCGATTGATCGCCGCCAGTATCTCGGCCTGATCGTCCGACGGCGCTTGTGTTGACAGACCGTTATCGCTGAAGGCGACGACGCCGATGAGAATGCCGGGCGGCTGGCGCTCCACAAAATCGCGCGCGGCGGCCCTGGCTGCCTCCATGCGGGTTGGCTGAAGGTCATCGGCTGCCATGCTGCCTGAAACATCAAAGGCCAGAATGACAATGCCTTCCACGCGCGGCACGCTGACGACTGCCTCCGGGCGGGCCATGGCCACAATCAGCACAGTCAGCGCAATCAGAAACACGACCGGGGGCGCATGTCGGCGCAGGCCGGCGCCGCGCAGCGCGGCCGGCGCCAGCCCGAAGTTGCCATAGCGGGCCAGCAGGCGTTGTCGCCGGCGCGTCAACCAGACATACAGGCCGGCCAGAACCGGCGCCACGATCAACAACCCCAGCAGCGCGGGCCAGGTGAAGCTCATCGTTTTACTCCCACGCGCATCTCCGCGCGCTGCTCGCGCGCCGCCGCAAACTGCGCGATCGCGCGCACCAGGTCATCCTCGACGCACAGCGACAGGACATCAACGCCGGCGCGCTTGAACGCCTCGGCCAGCGCCGCTTCGCGTTGTTGAACCGCTTCGGCGAACCGCGCGCGGAACGTTCGGTCGCGCGTGTCCACATATAGCTGCTCGCCGGTTTCGGCGTCTTGCAGAATCAGCGGGCCGATCTCCGGCAGCTCCATCTCGCTGCGGTCCCACAGGCGCACCGCGACGACTTCGTGCCGCCGGTTGAGTTGCCCCAGCATCCGCTCCCAGCCCGGCGCGCTGATAAAGTCCGACACAATAAAGATCAACGCGCGCCGGCGGATGCTGTTCAGCGCGGCGCGCAGGAGTGGCGTTAAATCTGTGGGCGCAGAGTTGTCCAGTTGCGGTTGCTTGAGCAAATCGTGGATCAAGCGCAGCGTTTGCATCCGCCCGCCGCGCGCAGGGATGGTGCGCTCGACGCGGCTGATGTAGAACATAGCGCCGATGCGGTTGCCGTGCCGCGTCAACAGCCGCGCCAGCGTGGCGACGAAGTCCACCAACATAGCCCGCTTGGCGCGCCCATTTTGGGCGCTGCCGAAATCCACCGACGGGCTGAGGTCGAGCAGAAACCAGGCGGTAATCTCGCGGTCTTCAACATACTGGCGCACGTAGGGCGCGTCCATGCGCGCCGTCACGTTCCAATCGATGTAGCGGATGTCGTCCTCCGGCTGGTATTCGCGCAAATCGGCAAAATCCACGCCGTAGCCGTAGAACAGCGTGCGGTAGTCGCCCTGCAACAGGCCGTCGAGCCGGCGGATCACCTGCCAGTCCAGGCGCTGCAAGACGCGCTCGGCGACGCGGTGATCGATCGCCGGCGCGTCAGGCGTTGGGGCGAATGCTGGCGTGCTCATGCAGCGGGACTGCCGGCATCGGAATCCGGCTCAGAATCCTGTTCAGCACCTCATCGCTGGACACGTTGTCCGACAGCGCTTCGTAGGACAGCACAATGCGATGCCGCATCACATCGAGCGCCATGTCCAGCACATCCTGCGGCAGGGCATAGGCGCGCCCGCGCACAAACGCCAGCGCCCTGGCGGCCAGAATCAGGTTGATGGAGGCGCGCGGACTGGCCCCGAACAGGATGTAGTGTTGCAAGTCTTTCAGGCCAACCTCTTTTGGATCGCGCGTGGCCGTCACCATGCGGATGGCGTATTCGATCAGCGCCGGATCGACATACACCTGGCCGGCCTGCTTCTGCAGGGCCAGCAACTGATCGGTAGTCAACACCTTTTGCACCGCCTCGACCGCGCCGGTCATGCGTTCGACGATGACGAATTCCTCGGTGGGGCTGGGGTAGCTGACCAGCACTTTGAGCATGAAGCGATCCACTTGCGCTTCCGGCAGCGCGTAGGTGCCTTCTGCCTCAATCGGGTTCTGGGTGGCCAGCACCAGGAACGGGTTGGGCACGGAGAATGTCTCGCGCCCGATGGTCACCTGGCGCTCCTGCATCACTTCCAGCAGCGCGCTTTGCACTTTGGCCGGCGCGCGGTTGATTTCGTCGGCCAGCAGCAGGTTGGTGAACACCGGCCCCAGCGACGTGTTGAACTCGCCCGTCTTCTGGTTATAGATGCGTGTGCCGACCAGGTCGGCGGGGACGAGATCGGGCGTGAACTGGATGCGCTTGAACTCGCCGCCGATGGCCTCGGCCAGCGTTTTGATGGCCATGGTCTTGGCCAGCCCCGGCACGCCTTCGACCAGAATGTGGCCGCGCGCCAGGAGCGCCACGATCAGACGCTCCAGCAAGTGATCCTGGCCGACGATCACCTTTTTGACTTCGTAGAGCAGGCGCTCCATCGGCAGCGCGCCGGCCGCTTTTCCGTTATTGCCCATTAGCTTTAGCTTTTGCCCTCACTCAGTAAGGCGGGGCGCCGGCGGCGCCGCCTGCTACATCGATTGGCACGGCGAAGCCGATGCCGATGAAAACTTCCTGTTCCGTGGGGTTGACCAGGCCGGCCACAATGCCAATTACCTCGCCGCGCCGGTTCAACAAGGGGCCGCCGGAATTGCCCGGATTCACCGCCGCGTCGAACTGGATCAGCCCGCTCAGGCGCGGCCCGTCGCCCGATGGCCGAAAGGCGCGGTCGAGGCCGGAGACTACGCCGGCGCTCAACGAGCCGTACAGGCCGAGCGGATGACCAACGGCGACAACTTCATCGCCGATCCGTATGGCGTCGGGGTTGCCCAGCACCGCTGGCGCGAATACCCTCGGCAGGTTGTCGGACACCAGCACGGCGATGTCATTCTCCGGCTGGCGCACGGCGACAATGGCCCCGGATTCTGTGCCGTCGGCAAATGTCAACGCAATTTCAGTTGCCCTGCTCACGACATGCAGGCTGGTCAGGATGGCGCCCTGTTCGTTGACGATCACGCCTGTGCCCAGCCCCCTGCCGGGGTTGCCGTTCTTGTCCGTTGTTTTGACTTCGATCAGCACCAGCGACGGTTGAATCACGCGATACACCTGGGCTGAAAATGGAGCCGGGGGGGTGGCCGACGCCATGGCCTGGGCCACGATCTGATTGATGTCGCCGGCCATGAGGGGGGCAGGAGCCGGATTCAGCGCGTTATAGAGCATGAGGGCTGCCAGCGCCGCCAGTGCGCCAGACGCAAAGAGCAGCACGCCGCGCGCTTGCGTCCGCCAACGCCGAAGGCGATGTCGCCATGGTGCCGATTGCGACTTGGATAGCTCGTTCAACTTCTTTATGCAAACAAATACGCTTTCCGATACAGTCGGGGCTTTTATAACGGCTCATCCTGAGATGCCGCTGAGACTGGTATAGTGTCATGCGCAGGGATTCTTGTCATCGCGCGGAGTCAACCGCCGTCTCACAAATCACTTAATGTGGGCATATCAAATCGGCGGCTACCAGGCGCTGGAAAAGTGCCTCAAAGACCGCAAGGGCCGGCGCATGGACGACCCGGTGCGCTACATCCACATTGCCGCCGCCATCGCCCGCGCGATAGAACTTCAGCAGCAAATTGACCGGCTGTATTCAGAGGTGGAGGCGGCTGTGTTACGTCTGGCGGCTTGAGTGGGCGCGCCGCGCACTTGCTGTCAGTAATGCTCGAACCGCTCGACATCCATGACGAAGACGATGCCGCGACCGGTATTGGCGGCATTCTCCGGCGTGTTGTCTGGACCCGGCTGCTCCGGGCGCACGCCCACGCGGCGCAGCGCGGCCAGCATCTCTTCCACGCGTTCGTCTTCAACACCAGATAGGAGCGTCGTATTTTCGCGTCGCAACCAGCCGCCGGTTGTGGCGATGCGGGTGACTCGGAAACCTGCCTCGATCAGGGCTTCTGCGGTTTTGGCGGCTGCGTCGGCCTGCACGACGGCCATCACCAGTTTCAAGGTTCACCTCCGAAAGCACAGCATCACTACTGCAAAGATCAGATTCTCAAGGATAACAGAAACATTCGCAGACTGTCCGCGCGGACAACCGGACAAGGACAACCGGACAACCCGGCGCCCCGGCAGAAGACTACAATACACTCTTCCTGCCGCCTGTCATGCAAACATGGCGAACATGAAGGAGCTTCCGGGTTTATGACTGTGTCGAACGGGAAAAGAGATTTCTGTGTTCGCGCCGTTCAGTGCGACTATCGCGCAGAAGATGACGAGGTGTATGCCGCGCTCAAGCGGGCCACCGCCCCGCTCCACCGCGCCTGGGACAGGCTGCGCCGCGCGCGCCGGATCGCCATCAAGTTCAACCAGGACAAGACGAACAACGCGGTTGTGCTCTACGAGGGCCAGCGCCAGCAACTGGTGACCGACAAAGTGGTTCGCGCCACATTGCGGCTGCTGCGCGAGCGGACCAGCGCCGAGATCAATGTCGTCGATGTCAGCTACTACCAGGTCTATTCCGGCGCCGAGCCGGACTCCACCACCCAGATCAAACACATCCTGGATGAGTTCGGCGTGGTCTATGTGAACGGCAATGTCGGCCCTGTGCGCTGGTATGACACGCCGGGCGGCGGGCAAATGTTCAGAAAGTACCCGCTGCATCCGGCAGTCGCCGAGGCCGACGCAGTTGTGTCGGTGCAGAAACTGAAAAGCCACGCCTTCATGGGCGTCACGCTGTGTCTGAAAAATCTGTTTGGCCTGATGCCGACCCAGCCGCTGGGCCGGCCGCGTTTCTACTATCATCACCTGGTGCGCATGCCATACATGCTGGCCGACATCGGACGCATCCTCGACCCTGCGCTCAACATTCTGGATGGCACGGTGTGCCAGGCCGGCGAGGAATGGGGGCCGGGCGACCATGCGCGCATCGGCAACACGCTGATCGCCGGCGACCATGTTATCGCCACTGACGCCTGTGGCGCGCATTTGATGGGCCACGATCCGCAGGCCGACTGGCTGACCCCGCCCTTCCACCGCGACCGCAACGCGCTGAAAGTGGCGGCCGAAGGCGGGTTCGGGACGGTTGATCTGAATGAAATCGACTTTGAGTCCGAAGCGCAGGCGCCGGTGGCCGAGTTTCACGCCAGGATCACCGATCCGCCGGAGATCGTGCGGAGCTGGCGACGCACTACCGCTGAACAGGGCCTGCGCTATGCCGAGATGCGCCAGGAGCTGGCCCGGCGCTACGCCGGCGAGTACATCCTGATGCAGATGGGTGAGGTTAAATGGCACGATCCGAGCGGGGTGCTAAAACAAAGCCGGCGCATCCTGTCGGGTGACCATCCAGAACAAGCTATGTTCCTGAAATACGTTGATCCCGACGAGACCGAGGGCGAGCACTTCGAGGTGTATAAGCGCACCCTGGAGACACTGCCGACACTCGCCTAAAGCCCAATACGCGATACGCAATACGCAATACGATTCACTCCATAATCAGGAGCAGCTCCAATGACCGAGAACTGGCGCGGCAGTTTTGCCATTCCGATGACCCCATTCGACGACAAGGATCGCATCGACGAAGAAGTGCTGCGCGCCGAAGTGGAGTTCTGCGTTCAGGCTGGCGTGGGCGGGTTGATGACGCCGCTGCTGGTCAGCGAGTTCATGGCGCTGTCGGAAGACGAGCGCCGGCTGATGATGCGCGCGCCGGTCGAACAGGCCAAAGGCCGCGTGCCGGTGATCGTCAATGTCGCCGCCGAGAACACCTCGCTGGCGGTGAGCTACGCCCGCTACGCCATGGAGATCGGCGCAGACGGCGTGATCGCCATGCCGCCCTACGCGCTCAGGCCGGACTGGGAAATCATCTTCGATTACTTCAAAGCGATTTCCGACGCAGTCAACGCGCCGGTGTGGATCCAGAATGCCGGCATCGTCTCGCTGACCACCGACCAGTTGGTGACGCTGTGCGAGCAGATCGAGCATGTCAGTTGGGTCAAGGAAGAGGTGGAGCCAGGCCCGCGCATGATTGCCGCGCTGGTGGCGCGCAACAGCCCGCGCGTCAAGGGCGTGATGGGCGGCGCCGGTGGTCGTTACCTCATCACCGAGTGGGCGCGCGGCTCCAGAGGGTGCATCCACGCCTGCCAGTTCTGCGACGTGTTGCAGGATGTATGGAACCTGCTGGAGGCGGGACAACTCGCGGAAGCCGGTGACCTGTTCGAGAAACTTCTGCCGGGTCTGGTATTGGAAGGGATGCTGGGCATGGCCTTCAGCAAGGAGATCATGGTCCGGCGCGGCGTGTTCAAGAACAACCGCATGCGCATGCAGTCCAAAGGGCTGACCCGCGACGACCTGCGCGAGATCGACCGCGTGTGGGAACGCATCCAGCCATATCTGCGCCGGCTATAGGATTGCGCTTCGCAACCTGCGCCCTGCCCACGCGGCGCGCTCTTTCGCGGAAAAGTGCCAGTCACCTCCCTGGAGCCTGGAACACGGGGGCATTTCCCGGCAGGGGCAATCCGCCGATGTGCGCGGCGGATAAATCCGCGCGCAACGTCTCTACCGGGCAGACCGCCGGACAACACGCCCCGGCAAAGAAATGCACTCCTGGAACAAGGAGGGCCGCGCGCACGTTTATACTGGTGATGCAGGACGTTTCCGCTGCCGGAAAAGGAGGTGATAGCAATGAGCTACCGGCCCCTGCGGAGCGCGCGCCACGTGACGACTGCGCTGGCGACACTTCTGGCTGTATCGGGCCTGGTCGCCTGCGCCGCGCGCACAACGACGGACAAGGCCCTCGCAGCCATGCCTGTTCCCGTCACGCTGCTGACACAGGCCGCGCCACTGGGCGACGCGCCGGCGCAACCCGTCTATGCCCTGGTGCTCAGCGACAGCGACTGGGAGCAACTCGACGGCCAGATTCCAGAAGCCGCCCTGCAAGGCGGACGCCAGGCCGACCATGCCGCGCAGGTCATCATTGTGGCATTCGCGGGCGTCAAAGGCAGCAGCGGCTACCAGGTCAGTGTGCGCGAGGCTGCGCTGCAAGCCAGCGAGTTGATCATCACCGTGGCAATAACGGCGCCCGGGGCGGACGACATCGTTGAGCCGGCCAGCACGCTGCCGTTCGCACTGGCGGCCATCCCGCGCGATGCGCTCGCCGCAGCCCGCTCATACGCGATCGTCGATGAGGGTGGACACACGTTGATCCGCAACCAGATCACAGCGCCCTAACGATTGCCGGTCAGGCAAGGGCAAGGAGACGAACCATGTCGCAACGATTTGTGCGATCCCTTCTGTCGTTCGTCATAGCGATCACACTGGCTCCATCGTTCAACAGCATAATCCAGGCTGAAAAACCGCCGGAAGCGCGGTTGCTCGAACGGGCTGCTCAGACCCTCAACCGGCCGGTTGCGCAACTGCGCATCGCCGACCTGGAGACCCTGGCGCTGCCGCTCTCCGGCAGGACAATGAGTCTGGCCAAAGTGGAAGATGCGCAGACCGGCGAAGTCTATGGCGTCGCAATAGACACCGACGGTCTGTCTCTCTCGTTTGAGGCGGCGCGCCAACTCTGGCGTGATGAATACGTCGCCCGCTACGGTCGCTTGCATCCCGATCTGTTCAATCTTCTCCAGACAATGCAGGATGAGGAGCGGGTAGTCGTAGGGCTGTGGCTGAAAGCCGACATCCAGCCGCAGGCGCGACCGGCGATGGATCACACGCCCAACACCGGCCACGAAATCGCCACCCTGGAAACCGGCAGCGGCCAGGAGCAAGTCGCGCAGCCGGCCGGCACAGAGGAGGAACTCCCCGCCATCGTGCCCGGCCCGGCGCCTGATGCATCGGCGCCCAACGCGGAAGCCGACCCTGCGGCCGCGACGATTGCGCTTGCGCGGCAAATGAACGCCCTCGCGCTGGCCGAGCAGACACAGCGCGCGCAGACGCCCGTGCTGGCTGAACTGAGCGCGCGAGGTTACCCCGCGTTGTATGTCAGCCCCGGCGCGCCGCTGATCTACGTGGAGCTGCCCAAATCTGAAATCCTGGCGCTGGCTGAGCGCGCCGATATCGACACGATCTACGGGCCAAATGATTACCAGGACGCTATGGAGTCGGCCAGGACCACGCAGAAAGCCAATGTCGTCAACACCTGGGGCTACAACGGCGCCGGCATCGAAGTCGCCATTCTGGAAGACAGCCGGGCGCAATTCAACAATCCCTACATCTCCGGCGTTACCCGCGTGCTGACCGACGCCAACGTGGACGATCACGCCACGGCCACCACCGGCATGGTGGGCAGCACACACAGCACGGCGCGCGGCATCGCGCCGGGAGTCAGCCTGTTCAGCGCCAATGCCACCACCTACAGCGACGCAAACCTGTCCGCAGCCATGGACTGGGCGGCCATCACGCAGAACAACGATGTCATCAACAATAGCTGGGGCGGCAATGCAACCACCACAACGCTGAATGTGCACGACCGGCATCTGGATTACATCGTGCGCAATCTGTGGAGCACGGTGACGGTGGCGGCCGGCAACGAAGCCAGCGGCTGCGGCGGCGGCACGGCGCGCGTCACCAGCCCGGCGCGCGGCTACAACATGATCAGCGTGGGCAACTACGCCGACCAGAATACGCTGACATGGGATGACGATGCCATGAACAGTTGCTCCAGCTACGTCAACCCGTTCACCGGCATCGAGAAGCCCGAAGTGGCAGCGGTTGGGAGCAGCATCACCAGCACCATCACCGCGACGCCGTGGATCGCCAACGTGGGCAGCGGCACCAGCTACGCCGCGCCGATGGTGGCCGGCGAAGCCGCGCTACTCATGCAACGCAACTCCGCTCTGCAAGCCCGACCCGAAGCCGTCAAGGCCATCATCATGGCCACTGCGCTCAACAACATCGAAGGAGACAGCCGCCTCAGCGACCGCGACGGCGCGGGGGGTGTGGACATGCGCGCGGCGTTTCATCTGGTGGACAAAGGCTGGTGGGACTGGGGTTCATACACGGCCAGCAGCCTCCCGGTGACCTACACTGTTTTCGCCTCGCAAGGGCAGCGCGTGCGTGTCGCCATCGCGTGGGACTCCAACCCGGCCGCCGACTACAGCACCGATCCGCTGCAAGCCGACATCGACCTGCGCGTGACCAACTCGGCCGGCGCATTCATCAGCGCATCGGCATCCATCAACAACAGCTATGAGATCGTGGAGTTCATCGCGCCGGCCAGCGGCAACTACAATCTGCGCGTCAACGACTTCTCTTTCGCCGGCGCGCAGGAATACGTGGGAATCGCATGGTGGCTGGGCCACCGGTTGCTCAGCCCGGACGCCGAGCTCGCCTACGGCACGCCGCCGCGCTCGCGCGAATACTTTGTCTTTGACGCCGAGCCGGGGTGGAATGCGACCGGCATTCGCATGCCGGCCGGCGCCAACTACGACATGACGTTCTACAGCAGTTCCGCATTTGACGATCCGGCCGACTACATCCTGCGCGAAGACTCCATCACCTCCCGCCCCGTGGACTTCATCGTGGTGGACGCCAACCATGCGCCGGCCAACAACTACTACACCGAGATCTACACCGTGACGGGCAGCGGTAGTTACCCGATCGAGTTCGTCACCTCTACGCGAACGCTCGTCTCGCCGGGTCGTTACGGCCCCTACACGCTCAGCAGCGGCGAAGTCCTGCAACTGTGGCAGATTGACTTTGCGGCCAACCAGCGGCATCGCATCCGGGTCGCGCCGACATCCGGCACAGCCGATGTGGGCGTCAAGCTGTTCGACTCTGATCCCGCCACCTCGGCTTCCTGGTACCAGGGCCGCAGCCAGGCTGTTGCAACCGTTGACAGTTTTGGTGGGGGGCAGGGCGAGAC